>JANPEG010000025.1:0-65902 GCA_031431855.1 Akkermansiaceae bacterium
GAGAAAGCTCAAGCAGAGAAAGCTCAAGCAGAGAAAGCTCAAGCAGAGAAAGCTCAAGCAGAGAAAGCTCAAGCAGAGAAAGCTCAAGCAGAGAAAGCTCAAGCAGAGAAAGTCGCAGCAGAGAAAGTCGCAGCAGAGAAAGTCGCAGCAGAGAAAGTCGCAGCAGAGAAAGTCGCAGCAGAGAAAGTCCTTGCGGAGAAGGTCGTAGCCGAGAAAGTCCTTGCGGAGAAGGTCGTAGCCGAGAGAGCCGCAGCCGAAATTGCCCAACAAGAAAAGCAAACCCTCGAGAAGACCATTCCTAAATTAATTAAGAATGAAGACACGAAGGAACTCGGTACGGAGAAACGTAAAAAACTCAGAAGGCCTGTAAGCTCGGAACTTCGCGATGAATATTCAGAATCCAAAGCACTCAAAATTGGATCTGCATTCATTCTATTACTCCTGATCGCACTTTCTACCACATTTCTCTATGCGGGATTCACCCGCCATCAAAATAAGCCCGCAGAGACACCATCGACTGCAAACGGCAATAATGGGGATGCAAAAAATGAAGCTCCAATGGAGGACAAAGACAAATCTAATGGCGATGGCAAATAATCGGTTATTCTGGCCATACCGGCTTCCGGAACATCATCTACTGCTAAATCCATGAAGCGATTATGCACCAAGTGAGTGGTGTGACAGGATTCTAATAGAAAATCTATACAGATTGTCTGTCCCGAATGGCACGTTCGATTCAATCAGCAATCATCTATCTCCCCGCATATTCCACCTGCTATATTTGCTGAATGTTAATACTTTCGTTCCTGCGCTAGAAGTCTCCTTTGAGATCACGACATCAGGAGGGACCTTAACTCCTCGCTCCTCCAGCATTTCCGCTGCGACGTGGCGTATCCCATAGATAAGGTAACTAACTTCTGTCTTTTCGGCTCCAGATTCATACGATATTCCTTTAGATGTTACATAGCCACCGTGGGCCAGAAGAGCTTGGAGCAAGGGAGTGTCTTGTTCGTCTCGGGCGAGAGCGAGGTGTCTAACTTCATATTGAGTTAGATCCAATGGCGGCATGACGAATTCTTCCGTCCTTTCTTTTTCCTTCTGAAGGTGCTGTCTGATCGCAAGCGTGATGGTCGAGCCAAAATAGATCGTTCCTCTGGGGGAATGCTCAGCCCAATAGTTAATCAGAAATGCAACCTTTGCCGGATCTGACTCCAAGGCATCCTTCAATAGCCTTTCTTGCATGGAATCTTTAGGTGGGATACTGGGATACCAGTGCCCACGGAACAGCATGATCTCCGCATTCTTGCCGCTCGAGAAGAGCGCAAGAACGACCTTTGGTTTGAATTCAGTGCGGAATCCCATTGCCTGCTCCGCGAGCCATTCGCGTTCATCGCGACGTACGAAGGCGCACGAGGCGATGTAAGTTGCATTTTCAGTGGTATTCAACAGCTTCACAAGATCCTCCCGCTTGAGAAAGCTATCCACGAGGAAATCCGATTCCAGCAACTCTTCAATACTCCTTAGCGTCGATTCATCGGCGCTTGGATGAAGTTGGGCGGCATGGCGTGTAAGTGCCTGCCACGTGTCGAGGTCGGATAGCATGCCGCTTTCGGGAGGCCCTTCTCTACCCTCGCGAAAGAATCTTCGCGAGAGCTGTTCGCATACAAGCCAAGAGACAAGCGATTCGTTGGGTCCCCTAGATTGACGGTTGATCCGCTTCCAGCATTCGCGAACCAGTCGATCCAAAGACTGGTCCTCCGGTTCGGGCTTGGAGAGAAGACTGTGGATGTCTGCCGCCGCCTTTTTCTGCTCGGCCGTTGATTTACTAGACTTGCTCCAATCATCGGCGAGAGCTTTCGCTTCCAGCCTTACATGGGTCGCCTTTCCGAAAAATGGCAGTAGCTCCAACGCTTCCACACGTTGAGACGGGGTCCAATCCTTTACACGGTCATTGAACGCATCTTCGAATACTGAAGGAAGATACATCACCGTCATACTGTCCTTTGCAGCGAGATCCACATCAGCCATCGAGACGACTCCCTTCCCTTCATTCGAGACAATCTCAAGAGCGGAGTACATCTTGTAGCGCACCTTGACTGCTTTCCCTTCGCGTGGCTTGTAGCCACTAATTTTCCAGTGCATTCCGGGAGGTACCGTCGATGATCCATAGCTGTTGCCGCAGAAACTGTAATAATGTGGCTGGGCACGCATCCATTTCCCGCTTTCGTCCTGATACTCGAGCTTGATGTAGAAATCCCCACCTTCTCGGGACAGATACTGATCGGATTGCTTCCCGTTGATGAAATACAAGGGAATACCATCCGGCCCGCGATGTTCGAAATCGGCAAACAAGGTCGCTTCCCCCAACGACGGTTTGATGTGGGGAGGCAACTCCACATTCGCAATCGGACTATTTGATGAAGGCCCAGACTGAGCTGGCACGGCAGACGATTCTGCCTGAGTGACCTTTGTCTGCCTCTTGCATGAAAGAATACCGAGCAACAAGGGTGTGAGCAGAAGAACGGAGCAGAACTGCCTCATGATGGGAATGGAAAATCGCGACAGAAGAAGGCCACAAATCCGCTTCAATTGAGCTCGCAGTTCTGGGGGGGGCATATCACAGATCTTGCGCCTAATGCTATGAAATTGCTTTTTCACCTAGCGTGGAGAATACACTGGAGAGCCGTTCTGGGAAGGGGAAAAGGGGACGTAATATGTCTAAGGTCTGAATGTCCGAAGTCGAAGGTCGCCTGTGTAGTGCTTCCACAAACACTAAAATGATCATCATTATTCTCCCACAGTCCATTGGCCACAACTCCCCCGCCATGCTGCGACTTTCGATCTGCTTGGGAATATTGCTGTAAGCTTCCATCCGAAGCTCTAGTCGATTTATAATTGGTCTGGGATTTTGTATTATATTCGAGGGCTTTCATTTTTTATCGCAGATTTAACTCATCGACTTAGTCTTTCTGGAAATTCCTCGCAACTCTCAGCTCCCAAATGTCCGCAAAACGTTCAGCCGCATCCCTTGCTTCCAAGCTCGCCGAAGCAGGCTATACCGCCTATTTCGCGGGTGGTTGTGTGCGTGACAAACTGTTAGGGGTGGAGCCGAAAGATTTCGATATCGCAACCTCCGCCACGCCGCATGAGGTCTTGGCTTTGTTCCCGGGATCCAACGAGGTCGGCGCGCACTTCGGGGTGGTGATTGTGAAACACGAAGGACATCACGTGGAGATCGCCACCTTCCGTACGGATGGATCTTATGGCGATGGTCGGCGTCCGGACTCCGTGACTTTTTCCACTCCCGATGAAGATGCGCATCGGCGAGATTTTACGATCAACGGATTATTTGAAAATCCGTTTACGGGAGAAGTGATCGATCACGTTGGAGGGCTTCCAGATCTTAACGCCCGCGTCATTCGTGCGATCGGCACGCCCACACATCGCTTTCAAGAAGATGCCCTCCGCCTGCTGCGCGCGGTACGATTTTCCACCACTCTCGGATTTCCCATCGAGCCTGTCACTCTCGCAGCCATCCAAGACAACGCTCATCTGTTAGATAAAATTTCTCCTGAGCGGATTCGGGATGAGTTTTCAAAAATCATCACCTCACCCAACCGACGCCAAGGTTTGGAGTTACTGGTGGATACCGGATTGATCTCCCATTTCATCCCGGAAGTCATCCCGCTCATCGGCTGCGAGCAACCGCCGCAATGGCATCCGGAAGGCGATGTCTATGTCCACACTTGCATCATGTTGGAGATGCTAGAGACAGATGCTCCGCTCACCCTTTGCCTCGCCACGCTGCTTCACGACATCGCGAAACCACCCACCCAAACCACCGATCCCGATGGTCGCATCCGTTTCAACGGGCACGACGCACTCGGTGCGGAAATGGCTGAGGTAATTTTGACTCGTCTAAAATATCCGAACGCGGTCATCCGCGATGTCGTTCACATGGTCTCGCGTCACATGCAATTCATGAATGTGCAACAGATGCGCAAAGCGAAGCTCAAACTCTTCATGTCAGAACCGACATTTTCTCAGGAAATGGAACTGCACCGCGTTGATTGCGCGTCATCGAACGGCTTCACCGACAACTACGAATTCCTCAACGAGAAATCCGAAGAGTTCGCCAGCGAACCGCTCATCCCTCCCCCGCTGGTCACCGGCAAAGATCTCATCGAAAGAGGTCTGCAACCCGGCCCGCGTTTCAAAGAAATCCTCGAGGAAATCCAAACCGAGCAACTCGAAAATCGGCTATCCACCCGAAAAGAAGCTATGGCCTTTCTGGAAACGCTTCTGTGAACGCGGCCTTTTCACTGAAACTAGATACTAGCCAACTTATTCACATTTCGTTTCACGCGGCGTTCTGCGGCGAGAACGCCCTACCTATGGAATGACCACTTCTTGCCATTTTCTCCGCAAGAATCAATCTGGCTTGGACGTTGCTAAAAACTACGCCTAGTATCCCGCAAATGACTTCCGAAATTCCTACTTCCGTCTCCGATCCCATCAACGCTAAAATCCTCGCTGTTTCTGAAGATCTCATCGCTGGTTTCCAACGCCATCCATTTCATATGATCGCAGACCAATCGGGAGTGCCTCTCGAAACCGTGATGGAGCGCATCCGCGCCATGCTTGAAGCAGGCATCATCCGCCGCGTCCGCCAGACCATGCTCGCGACCAAGCTCGCGCACGGCGCACTCGTCGCATGGAAAGTGCCGGAAGAAAAACTCAACGCCGCCTTCGATTTCATGGCGAAGGAAGATCCGTTTTCCGGCCACGTTGTCATCCGCTCCACCGATACCGAAGTCTCCGGTTCCGGCTATCGCCTCTGGACCACGCTAAAAGTTCCGGTCGGCGAGTCACTCGATTTCCATGCTACCAAACTTCTCAAACTCACTGGTGCGACTGAGTATTTGCTCATGCCAGCGAATGGGGTGTTCGCACTCGGCGTCGGCCACGTCCGTCGCAAAACCATGGAGCCCGGTGAAAAGTCCGATGAGCCCGCGGTGATGATGACCACAGTGCCCGCCGATCTAACAGAGCAAGAATGGGATATCCTGCTCATCCTGAAAGAAGAACTCACCCTCGATGAAATTAACGAAAACCCATGGGAGAAGCGTGCGGAGCAAGCCGGCGTCTCTCTCGACCGCTTCTGTGAAATCGCCGAGACCCTGAACCAGAAAAAAGTCATCGGTCGTTTCTCCACTTTCCTCGAACACGTCAAACCATCCGCAGAAACCGGTGAGCGCGTGACCCGTTTCAACGGTTTGTTCCATTGGGCTGTGCCGAAAGGTCGTGAGATCGAAGGCGGTAGCGAGGTGGGTCGCCATTTCTGCATGACCCATTGCTACTGGCGCGAAGGCGGCTCGCAATTTGGCGACGTCAATATCATGGGCGTCGTCCACGGCACCGAAAAAGACCGCGTGCTCGCACACAAAGCAGCCATCGATAAGCACCTCGAATCCATCGGCATTCCCGTTAGCTACACCAACGTGTTTTGGGGCGGTCGTTCGGAAATCAAACCTTCGGAGATCTCGCCAAAAGTTTATAAAGAGTTTCACGCGAAATACGCGTGAATTTCCTTACTTGCTTCCCAACGGAGGAATACCCAACTGTTCCGGCAGAGCAACACGCGGACGATCTGTTAGAATTTCCGGATCACCGTGAGTAATGAGCACGGTGTGTTCAAAATGTGCGGAAGGTTTGCGATCTGCGGTGATGACCGTCCAGCCATCATCCAGAATTCGGACTTCAGGAACACCGGCGTTGATCATCGGCTCGATGGCCAGAGTCATACCCGGCATCAAGGTTGGTGATTTGCCACGTGGGCGAAAATTGGGAACTTGGGGCTCTTCGTGAAGTTTGCGGCCCACGCCGTGGCCGACGAATTCGCGCACGATGGTGAAACCGAAAGGCTCGGCATACTCAGCAACGGATCCGCAGAGATCTGCTAGTTTCCTGCCAGCGCGCGCATGCGAGATAGCCTCGTAGAGCGATTGCTCAGTCACGGCGAGAAGACGTTTGGTTTCGAGTGGGACTTCGCCACAAGCAACCGTGCTGGCGTTGTCTCCGATGAAACCGCTTTTGATAATCCCGACATCGATTTTTACAATGTCACCCGGCTGGATGCGGCGCGGCCCACCGATTCCGTGAACGACTTCTTCGTTCACCGATATGCAGATCTGCCCGACGAATCCGCGATAGCCAAGAAACGCACTGCGGCAATCGTTTTGCGCCATGAGATCAGCAGCGAGTTGATCGATTTCTTTGGTTGTCACGCCCGGCTTCACCTCGGCAATCAACTGCTGCAAAATTTGCGAAGCAATTTTTCCCGACTCGCGCATGCGATCGATTTCTTTAGGTGATTTAATAGGAATACGGACGCGCATCATAGGTAGCTTTAGCTTTGTGGCTGATTGGATGTTGATTCGATGTGCGACAGAATTGCCTTGGAAATTGCTTCCCGGCTGTCGGTGGCTGAAACGCAAAACAACGTGCCAGCTGCGCGGTAAAAGTCGATGACTGGAAGGGTGTAAGCCATATACTCTGCGTGACGATTTTTAAAATTCTCTGCGTCGTCGTCATGCCGAGCGGTGGCTGTACCACCACAAACGGGACAAGATGTTGCATCGCGGAGTTCATCGGTTTTTCCAGACCAACGACAAACCGGACATTCCACCCGACTGCGAATGCGATTTACCAAATCTTCATAAGGCGCGACTAAAGTGATCGCGAGATCGAGTTTCTTTCCGCGCATGGAAAGCCATTGATCGAGGTATTGGGCTTGGCCGAGGCTGCGAGGAAATCCATCTAACACCCAGCCGTTTTTTTGATCATGTCTGTCTAACCATTCACCAAGGATGGGTTCCATCAACGCATCTGGTAGGTAGCCGCCGCGTGCGAGAATGGGCTCGGCTGCGAGACCGAGATCGCAGCGATTTTCAATTGCCTCACGCAACAAAGCACCGGTGCTCAGATAATTAAGTCCTAGCCGTGAAGCGATTACTCGGCCTTGTGTGCCTTTTCCTGAAGCGGGCGGACCTAGAAGAACGATTCTCATTGGTTCAAAAACTCAGGAAGAGGCAAGTGAAGTGGGATCCGCCTGAACGGTGATCGCCAGATCAAATGTGGGTGGAATTGTAGATATAGGCAGTCACAGCTATCACGATGATGATGGAGACGACAATGCAGAGATAGACAATCGTGTTGCGTGATGCTGCGTTACCCGTATTTCCAAGACGATCGTAACGACCTTTGAGTTTACCTTTTCTGAGGAAACCATCGTAATGTTTCTGGATGAGTTGGGTTTCTACCTGACGCATAACGTCAAGCACCACACCCACCATGATGAGTAGTGATGTCCCACCGAAGAAAGTGAGAATCAACGAGTTAGGTTGAAGTCCGACCACTTTACCAGTGATGGTTGGAAGGAAAAACAGAGCAGCCAGGAAGACGGCACCTGCAAATGTCAGACGGGTCATGGTGTAATCGAGGAATTCCGCAGTGGGCTTCCCTGGGCGAACTCCGGGAATATAACCACCATTGCGTTTCAAGTCCTCGGAAATCTGAGAAGGTTGGAACATCATCGCGACCCAGAAATAGGAGAACAAAAAGATACCGACGCCACCGAGAACATAATGCAAGGATCCGCCAACTAATTGGTCATAAAGTCTAGCTGTGAATTGTGATTCTGGAAAGAACCACTTAAGCATCATCGGAGGGAGTGAAAGCACAGCGGTCGCGAAGATAACGGGCATCACGCCAGCATAATTGACTTTGAGCGGAAGGTATTGAGTTTGCCCACCAAACTGCTTACGTCCAACCACACGTTTGGCGTATTGCACCGCTATGCGGCGTTGGGCTTGAGTGATGGCGATGGTTGCAGCGATCACGAACAACAAGAGAGCGATCATTAAAACCATCAGAATTGCAGACCAAGGACCTTTATCGGTGAAGAACGTCCATGCTTGCATCAATGCACCGGGCAATCCCGAAATGATGTTAACCGTGATGATGATAGAAACACCGTTACCGATACCTTTATCCGTGATCTGGTCACCCAACCACATCAACAATATCGTTCCGGCAACAAGTGTGAGCATGGTGAGCGCGATCCAATAAGGAGATGGATCGAGCACGAGATCACCAAAATCCTTAACTCCCTGCATGTAAGGAATATTTTCAGGATGAATGAGCGATTGTGCGACGAAATATGACTGTACGATCGCTATCCCGATTGTGATATAACGTGTGTATTGGGTAATTTTTTGACGCCCCCCGTCTTCACGGGCCAGCTTTGAAAATTTAGGAACGATGGCCGTCATTAGCTGCACCATGATGGAGGCAGAGATATACGGCATGATACCGAGTGCAAAAATTCCAGCTTGGGTTAGACCACCACCAGAGAAAACTTGCAGGATTGCAGTAACACCACCTGCTTGGTCTGGGCCTTTCTTGGCGATCGAATCGAGCCATGCTTTGATTACTGATCCATCGACCCCCGGGAGTGTGATGTGCACGCCGAGACGAACGATGACGATGACGCAAAGGGTGAAAATAATCCTATCCCGTAGTTCAGGGACATTCCAGGTGTTCTTAAAGGCGGAGATCATGATATTTGAAAAACTTCAGAGTATAAATTTTGAATCTATTCTAGCTAGGGGTCGCTTTGAAAAACTCGTTATAACTTTATGGTGCGATGCTTGCTTTTGATAACACGGAGAGGAAGCGCGTGGCTTCCTCTCCTAAATCAGTGTTGCTGACGGCTGAAACCGTCAGGCTTTGAGCTTACGATTTTGGAGCAGGATCAACGATGCTACCACCGGCTTTTTCGATTTTTGCCTTCGCAGTTGCGCTGACTTTATCGAACGTAACGGTGAAAGATTTCTCTACTTCGCCGTCGCCTAGAAGTTTGATCTTGTCGCAAGGACCATTGACCAAGCCGACTTCGCGGAGGGCTTTTTCGTCGATAGTTGCACCGGCGTCGAAGCGATCGTCGAGATCACCTACGTTGACGACAATGAACTTGTCGCGGAAATCGTAGTTATTGAAACCACGCTTAGGAAGACGACGATGAAGTGGCATCTGACCACCTTCGAAACCAACACGAGTGCCGGATCCTGAGCGAGCTTTTTGACCTTTGTTGCCTTTACCGGCGGTTTTACCCTGTCCGGAGCTTTCACCAGCACCGAGACGTTTGACACGATGTTTGGCACCCGGGTTTGGCTTGAGATTATGAAGTTCCATTTTTTTAATTTGGTTAGATCCGTCGAGTCCGACAGATCAGTTAGATTAGATCGCTTTCTCTTTTTTCTGTTTGCCGCGGGAGCCGAGAATTTGGTCACGGGTGCGGACGGATGAAAGAGCTTTGAGAGTGGCTTTAACGACGTTGGCGTGGTTGGAAGAGCCCATCGATTTTGCGAGGACGTCGCGAATACCGACGGCTTCACAAACGGCGCGGACACCACCACCAGCGATGATCCCCGTTCCGGGAGATGCCGGTTTAAGGAGGACTTTGCCACCACCAAACTCGGCGTAGATTTCGTGAGGAATGGTTCCATCGACGATGCTCATCGGTTTGAGAACCTTACGAGCTGCTTCGCTGGCTTTTTTGATAGCGTCTGCGACTTCGTTGGCTTTGCCGAAACCAAGACCGACTTTGCCGAGCTTGTTTCCACAAACCACGAGGGCGGAGAAAGAGAAACGACGTCCACCTTTTACGACCTTGGCGCAACGGTTGATGAAGACAACTTTCTCGGAGAGTTCGTTACCTTCGCCATCGGTGATTGCTTGACGTTCTTCACGGCGTGGGCCGCCGCTGCGACCGCCACGACCTTGACCGCCGCCTTGACCACCACTGCCGCCGCCGAAACCACCGCGACCTTGGCCGCCTTGGTATCCGCCACGTTGTGGTGAGCTGGAGTCTGGGTTGGATGAAGTGACTTCTGCAGTTGCAGGTGTCGGGGCCGCCTCGGCGGCTTCGTTTTCAGGAGTATTAGCCATGTGATAGGTAAAATTAGAATTTAAGACCGGCTTCGCGGGCTGCGTCGGCAAGAGCTTTGACCTTACCGTGATAGAGGTGACCGCCGCGGTCAAAAACCACGTCCGAGATGTTGATGGATTTGGCGCGCTCTGCGATCAACTGACCGACCTTCTGGGCGGTAGCGATGTTGGAGGCGTTGCCTTCGAAGCTTTTGTCCATCGTCGAAGCGGATGCGATCGTGCGACCTGCTGTATCGTCGATCAACTGCACATAGACATGTTGGTTCGAGAAATACACAGCGAGGCGAGGGCGCTCGGTGGTGCCGACCACCTTGCGGCGGATACGGCTGTGGATCCGTTGGCGGATAGTTTTGCGTTGAATAGTGCTCATTAAACAGAAATGGTTTATGGTTATTTGCCGACGCTTTTACCTTCCTTACGGCGGACTTTTTCATCGGAGTAGCGGACGCCTTTGCCTTTGTAAGGTTCTGGCGGATAGAAGCCGCGAACCTCGGCAGCGAACTGACCGACGAGTTGTTTATCGATACCTTCGACTTTGATCTTGGTGTTTTCGTTCACCGTGACAGTAAGGCCGGAAGGAATCGGGTGGAGCAAAGGATGCGAACGGCCAAGGGAGAGATCGAGATCCGATCCTTTGACAGCAGCGCGCAGACCGACGCCGTGGATTTCAAGATCTTTGGAGAATCCGGTGGAGACGCCAGTGATCATGTTGTTAACGATGCTGCGAACGGTGCCGTGAAGGGCACGATGAACGCGTTGCTCGGTGGCGCGGGAGACGACAACGGTGCCGTCTTCTGATTTGAGGGAGATTCCTGCTGGAACCGAGAAGTCGAGTTTGCCTTTTGGGCCTTCGACTTTGACGGTGTTGCCTTCAACTTTGACGGCAACCTTTTCAGGAAGAGAGATTGGTTTGAGTCCGACTCGTGACATAATATTTAATAGTTCGAGTTTAAGGATTACCAGATGTTGGCGAGGATTTCTCCGCCGAGTTTCTGACGTTTTGCGGATGCGCCGGACATAACGCCTTTCGAGGTCGAAAGGATAGAGATGCCGAGGCCGGACAGGACGCGTGGGATTTCCTGAGAACCGACGTATTGGCGGCGGCCAGGTTTCGAAACGCGTTTTAAATCAGTGAGGACGGGACGACCATCAACGAACTTCGGGCTGAGTTTAAGCTCGGTGCGTTCGCCGGTGATGACTTCGTATTTATAGATGTAGCCTTCTTGTTTAAGAATCTCGGCGATGTCAGCCTTGATTTTGGAGTAAGGAGCGGTGAATTCTTCATTGCCTGCACGAGCCGCGTTTTTGAAGCGGGTGAGGAAGTCGGAGATAGGGTCTGTGAGAACTGCCATAATGTTGGTTTCCTTTAAATTCTATTGGGTTATGCGGTGGCAAGTTCAGCTTCTTCGGCTTTCTTGATGTCGCGGAATGGCATACCGAGTTCGATTAGAAGCTCGCGGCCTTCTGCGTCAGTGTTAGCGGAAGTAACGAAGATCAAGTCGAAGCCGATCTGGCGCTTGACTTGGTCGATTTCGATTTCCGGGAAGATCGTTTGATCGGAGATACCGCAGGCATAGTTACCACGTCCGTCGAAGGATTTGGAGGAAATCCCGCGGAAGTCGCGAATGTTAGGAGCGGTGATGTTGATGAAGCGATGAAGGAATTCCCACATCTGAGTGCCGCGGAGAGTCACGCGTGCGCCGAGAGCTTCACCCTCGCGGAGTTTGAAGTTAGCGACAGCTTTTTTCGAGAACGTGATCGAAGGCTTTTGGCCGGTGATTTTCGAAATTTCTGTGACAGCATCGTCAACTGCAACCTTGCGGTCTGGAGCTTTGCCCATGCAGGAGGTGACGACGATTTTTTCAAGTCTAGGGACTTGATGCGGATTGGTGTAACCGAGCTTGGTCTTCAAGTTCGGCACAACCTTGTCTTTGTAGTGTTGCAGTAGTGCTGGTGTACTCATTTTGTTTTAGCGGGTCAGCGCGTGGTTTGTGTTAACGCTTAAGCGCGGGCGGCCTCCTTGCGGTGGCTTAGCCCAGTTTCTTTACATTGGAAATATGGACGGGTGCATTGACGGTTTTGATGCCGCCATCTGGATCCGCTTCGGAACGGCGAACGGCTTTTTGAACCGTGCGACCACCTTCGACAACGACTTGGCCTTTGACGGCGTTGACGCTAAGGACGGTGCCTTGTTTGCCTTTGTGGTTACCGGAGATGATTTCGACTTGGTCGCCTTTTTTGACGTGTGTCTTGATGCTGCTCATGAAAGTGGGATCGTTAGAATTGGATTAGAGAACCTCGGGCGCGAGGGAGACGATCTTCATGAATTGTTTTTCACGAAGTTCACGAGCTACGGGTCCGAAGATCCGAGTGCCGCGTGGGTTGTTGTCTTTGTCGATGATGACGATGGCGTTAGAATCGAAGCGAAGAACCGAGCCATCAGGACGACGGACAGGATATGAGGTGCGCACGATGACTGCTTTCACAACGCTGCCTTTTTTGACAGAAGCGGTTGGAATAGAATCACGGATGTGAGCGGTGATGATATCACCTAGGCGGGCGGAGCGGCTGCGTTTACCGAGAACTCCGATCATTTTTGCTGTGCGTGCACCGGTGTTATCAGCAACGGCGAGCTTGGTTTCCATCTGGATCATGGCTTAAGAAGTTAGAAATTAGGATTAGAGATTAGAATCCGGATGAGCCGGTTTAGTGAGTGAGAATTTCTGCAAGTGCCCAACGCTTAAGTTTGGATACAGGCTTGGTTTCAACGATACGGACGCGGTCGCCGATGGCAGCCTCGCTTTTTTCGTCATGCACGTAGTATTTCTTGGAGCGCTTGACGATCTTGTTGAATTTCGGGTGAGGAACGCGGGCAACGTGTTCGACAACGATGGTTTTTTCCATTTTATTGGAAATGACGACACCAACGCGAGTTTTGCGCTTGTGAACTGCCGTTGTGGCTTCCTGGGATGATTCGCTCATAATGATGGATCGGTTAGAATAAGTAGGCGGGATAGCTAACAGCTTATGCCTTCTCGGTGGTGATGGTGTGGATTTGTGCGATCTCACGGCGCACTTGTTTGAAGCGAGCTGAGTTTTCAAGAGTTCCGGCTGCGCGTTGGAGGCGCAGGTTCATGGATTCTTGTTTGAGATCACGAAGGCGTTTGATGCGCTCGTCAGCAGAGAGTTCGCGGATGTCTTTGGCTTTAGTAGTGGCCATGTTGTTTATCAGGGTAAAAAGTTATTGGTGCGGGTTACGGGTCACGAGGCGGGTGCGGAAACCGAGCTTGTAAGAAGCAAGGCGCATCGCTTCGCGTGCGGCGGATTCTGGAACGCCGGCTACTTCGAAAAGCATGTTACCAGGGCGGATAACGGCTACCCAGGTATCGACGGCGCCTTTACCTTTACCCATCCGGGTTTCAGGGGGACGGCGGGTGATGGATTTGTGAGGGAAAATCCGGATAAAGACTTTGCCTTTACGTTTGAGGGAGCGGTTGATCGCTACACGGCAGGCTTCGATTTGGCGGGTGGTAAGCCAACCGCGCTCGAGAGTTTGTAGTCCGAAGTCACCGAAGGCGACGGTAGTTCCGGTCTGGGCATTACCAGAGCGTGATCCGCGGTGACTCTTGCGGAACTTGGTTCTTTTGGGCATCAAAGGCATGGCTTATTTCTCCTTGTGAAAGTTATGTTTAAGTGAGGGCTTGTTAGGCTATTTGAATTATTGAGCGGAAGGTGCGCCTTGTGGGCGGTTATCTGGACGTCCGCCACCACCTTGGCGGCGATCTCCACCACGGTCTCCGCGGTTGTTATTGCGATTTCCACGGTCACCGCGATCATTGCGATCGTTACGTTCTGGGGCTTGACGGCTATCGTCTTCTTTTTTGTTGATCCAGCATTTCACGCCGATGATTCCGTAAACGGTGCGGGCTTCTGCAAATCCGTAGTCGAGAGGAACACGGAGAGTTTGGAGAGGCACTTTACCTTCGCGGTAGCTTTCAGCACGAGCGATGTCAGCACCACCGAGGCGGCCTGCGCAACGAACGCGAATTCCTTCTGCGCCAAATTCCATGGCGGTTTGGATGGAGCGTTTCATGGCGCGACGGAAAGCGATACGGCGCTCAAGTTGGATCGCGATTTGCTCGGCAACAAGTTGTGCATCAAGCTCAGGCTTGCGGATTTCGAGGATGTCGAGTTTGACTTGGGAATCTTTGCAGATCTTTTGGACCTCAGCGGTCATGACCTCGATTTCTTTTCCTTGGCGACCGATGATCAAACCTGGACGAGAGGAGTGCAGAGTGACGCGAACGCTGTTCCAAGCGCGCTCAATGATAATGCGAGCAAGACCTGCATTCACCAATTTAGCTTTGAAGTATGCGCGGATTGCGAGATCTTCATGAAGTTTGTTGGTATAGTCTTTGCCTGCGGCGAACCATTTGGAGCGCCAGTCTTTATTGACGGCGAGACGGAAGGCGATCGGATTTACTTTTTGGCCCATGGTATTAGGTGGAGAGTGTTAGATGAGTGAATTATGCGTTGGCGGCTTCGGTAGCAGCTGGTTCTTCGGTGACTGGTGCATCGGATTTCTTAGCGGCGGCTTTTTTAGGCGCGCGCTTTTTCTTTTCCTGAGTTGCACCAACGAGGGTGATGGAGATATGTGAAGAGCGTTTCAGGATGGCGCCGGCGGAGCCTTTGGCACGCGGCATGAAACGACGGAGAGTTGGGCCTGCACCGATGACCGCTTGTTTGATGATGAGCGTGCTGGTGTCTAGGGAGAAATTGTTTTCCGCATCCGCAATGGCAGTCTTGAGGGTTTTCGCAATGAGTTGCGCAGCCTTTTTAGGAGTGAAAGTAAGGATATCGAGAGCCTTCGAAACGGGGAGTCCTTGGATCTCGCGGGCGACGTCACGCGCTTTTTTAGGCGAGAGACGGACAAATTTAGTGGTGCTGGTGACTTCCATGGTCGGCGGTTTGGTAAGAGTTGGTAAACTTAGTTTTGGGTAAGAAGGACGGCGATGTCGCCGATGCGAGGTGTGTGATCTTTAGAGTCGATTTGTTCAACGAATGCACCGGAAATTCCCTTACGGACATCTGTGAGGATGGCTTTTCCGTATGGTTTTTGTCCTTGCAACAGGCGGAAGGTCATTCCGATTTTTGCACCTTGGGTTTCCCCTAGGTTAAAGACTAGCATTCCAGATTCTTGGTCGAGGCTGACGATCCGTGCCTGCTGCAAATTGCCGGTTCGGATGTCGGGGAGGGGTTTCTGGCGGAGACCGCTGAGAGAGTCAAGCTCTCTGATAGCTGTTTCGACACGAACTCGTGCGTCAGGATCCGAGACGACTGCCTGGCGGAGATAATCTTGGACGTTGACTGTAAGTTTAGCTGCTGAAGTTTCAAGCTTAGCGATGCGCTCATTGGCAATCTTGATATCAGCTGCAGCTTGAATCAGGCGATCGTCGCCTCCATCAAGAAGGTTTTTACCGAGGGCCTCGAGACGCTCGCGAACTTGTTTGAGTTGTTCGGAGGAGTTCTTATCGGCCTCGTTTGCTTCTTTCAGAGCGAGATGCAAACTGCGGTTCTGCTCTTGGAGTTGGGTGACGGTTGCTTTCAGTTGCTCTGCGGAATCCTTCTCTTGTCCACGGCACGGCACGGTGATTGCGAGCAGCCCGAGGGCGGCGGCAATGCAACGTGTATGACAGGAAGTGAACATGAGTGGAGAAAACTTTAAACTTTAAATTCTAAATCCCAAGGAAGAGGCCTGAGCCGGAACTTGGAACGTGTAAGTAGAGTCTTGTTTGAGGTTTAAAGTTTAAGATTTAGAGTTTAAGGATTATTTCTTACCGATACCACCGTGAGCACGGAAGATACGGGTCGGAGCGAATTCGCCGAGTTTGTGGCCAACCATGTTTTCGGTCACGTAGACAGGAATGAAGGTCTTGCCATTGTGAACGGAGAAGTTGTGACTTACGAAGTCTGGAGTGATCATGGACTTGCGTGACCATGTTTTGATCGGTTTACGATCAGAACCGGCTTCGGCAACGGCATCGATTTTAGCAAGAAGCTTTTGATCGACGAATGGGCCTTTCTTTAGGGAACGTGGCATATCTGGTTTAAGTTGGAGATTCTAAAAGGGATTACTTATTCTTGTTTTTGTGGCGCGACTCGACGATGAAAACGCTGGTGGTTTTCTTCTTCTTGCGGGTCTTCTGACCTTTGGCGTGACCCCATGGTGAGAGCAAGTGTTGGCGACCACCACCGGACTTGGATTTACCCTCACCACCACCGTTCGGGTGATCCACAGGGTTCATACACATACCGCGGACTGTTGGGCGGACACCTTGCCAGCGTGTGCGGCCAGCTTTACCGGAAACTTCGTTCATGTGGTCGCGGTTACCGACGACACCGATGGTGCAGAAGCAGGCTTCGTGGAAGCGGCGGATTTCTCCGGAGCGCATTTTAACGAGAGCCCAGCCACCGTCACGGTTGGAAAGTACGGCGCTTTGACCAGCGGAACGAGCCACTTTACCACCGCTACCTGGAAGGAGTTCGATGTTGTGGATTTCGGTTCCGAGTGGCACTTTGCCGAGTGGCATGGCGTTACCCACTTTTGGAGCGACATCCATACCTGCGATGACTTTGTCACCATCGGTCAAGCCGGCTGGAGCAAGGATGTAAGATTTGACGCCGTCTTTGTATTGAACAAGGGCGATGCGGCAGGTGCGGTTTGGATCGTATTCAATGCCGAGCACGGTTGCTTCGACGTTGAGTTTGTTGCGTTTGAAATCGACCAGACGATAATGGCGCTTGTGACCACCACCGATGTGGCGGGTGGTGATGCGTCCAGTATTGTTCCGTCCACCTGAGCGTTTGAGCGGGGTGAGCAGGGACTTCTCCGGTTTGCTTTTGGTGATTTCGTCGAAAGACGGAAGCTCCTTGTAGCGCTCGGATGGTGTGTTGGGCTTGAAAGTTTTAAGTGGCATGACTCGCTGACGTTAAAATTGGTTTCGTTTTGATTCCCACCGGGTGGCGGGGATGCTGGCTTAGATGAGGTCGAGGGATTCACCATCCGCGAGGCGGACGATGGCTTTTTTATAGCTGGCGGTGCGGCCTTGATCAGAACGGCGCTTACGGCGGACTTTGCCGTCGTAATTTGCTGTGCGGACTTTGATAACCTTTTTATCAAAAATGGTCTCAACCGCTTGTTTGATTTCGAGCTTATTGGCGTTACGATCGACTTCGAGAACGACCTCATTGTTCTTCTCTTGGAGAAGTGAGGCCTTTTCACTAAGGCGGACGTTTTTGATGACCTGGTAAATGTCTTTCATGGTCGTAGAGGGTAGATCTTTAAGGAATTAAGCGGTGCGCTGGGCGAGGATCGAGACGGAATCACCCACGAGGATGATGACTTTAGCGAGGAGCATTTGCTCAACGTTGATATCGGTAGGAGTTACCAACTGTGCCCAACCGACGTTGCGGGCGGCTAGTTTGGTGGAGTCGTCGAAGTTACCAACCAAGAGAACTTTACGATCTGCTGGGGTGATGGCGTTGACGGCTGAGACGAAGGATTTGGTTTTGCTATCGGTGATGGCGAAGGAAGGAACCGTGAAGAGTTTTTCAGCACGGGTCAGATCACCAAGCACGCGGCGAAGGGCGAGTTTACGGACGGACTTCGGAACGCTTTTCGCATATGAGCGATTGCGAGGACCGAAGACAACACCACCACCGACGAAGATCGGGGCGCGTTTGTCGCCGTGACGGGCGTTACCAGTGCCTTTTTGTTTGTAGATTTTCTTGTTGTTACCACTGACTTCACCACGGGTTTTGGTGTGTGCGGTGCCGGAGCGGCGGTTTGCACGGTAAGCGGTGATAAGGTCGTGGACTGCTTGGCGGCCTTTGTCCTCACCAATGAGGACAAGGTTTGCGGCTTCTGCATCTGCGGCTGTGAAGGCTTTTGCTGACATGGCGGAAAGTTTCAGTTGAAGGGATTAAGTGGACGGATAAGCAGCTTACTTTTTCTTAGCTGCGCGGATCGTGAGGTAGGCACCTTTGGCACCTGGGACGGAACCGGAAACGAGGATGACACCGTCTTCCTCGCGCACGGCGATGACTTTAAGATTTTGCACGGTCGATTTGGTTGTGCCCATGTGACCTGGCATTTTTTGGTTTTTCCAAACGCGGCCTGGAGTAGATCCGGCAGCGATGGCGCCGGAACGACGGTGCATCATGTGACCGTGTGCCATTGGCTGGCCAGCGAACTTGTGGCGTTTGACAACACCTTGGAAACCGCGACCGATCGTGTTACCGATAACGTCCACGAATTGGCCAGCTACGAAGAGGGCGAGACCGGGATGTTCGCTAGGAACTTCGGTGCCATTTTCGAAGCGGAATTCTTGAACGCGGCGTTTTGGAGCAGAACCTGCTTTTTTGAAGCGAGCGAGGTCTGGTTTGTTTACGCGGAATTCTTTTTGATCGTCGAAACCAACCTGAACGGCGGTATAACCGTCGGTTTCAGGAGTTTTGGTCTGAAGGATCGTGTTTCCCGAAACGTCGATGACGGTAACAGGAATGCTGGAGCCCGCTTCTTTATCGAAGATGCGGGTCATGCCGAGTTTTTTGCCGATGAGTCCTAGTGACATAGAGATTTAAAATTTGAGATTTGAAATTAAAGATGCGGGGTCAGAGCAACGCCTATATGCGGATGGTGATGTCGACACCTGCTGGCAGGTTGAGTTTTTTGAGCTCATCGACGGTGCGTGCGGTTGGATCGACGATGTCGAGGACGCGCTTGTGAGTGCGGATTTCGAACTGCTCGGCAGATTTTTTGTTCACGTGAACCGAACGGTTAACGCTGAATTTTTCGATGCGGGTTGGAAGCGGGATAGGACCAGCAACACGTGCGCCTGTGCGCTTTGCTGTCTCCACGATTTCAAGAGCCGAGCGATCGATAGCACGATGGTCGAAGGCACGCAGGCGGATCCGGATTTTCTGAGCTGACATGGGATTGAGGTGGTAGTTGGTTGTGAGGTGATGGGTAGAGAATTAAGCAACGCGGTCGATGGCGATTTCCTCGACGATGTTGTTAGGAACTTGTTCGAAGTGGGAAGGCGTCATGGAGTATGACGCGCGACCCGATGAAAGTGTGCGGACTGCTGTCGAGTAGCCGAACATTTCCTTGAGAGGAACGTTGGCACTGACGGTGGAGAATGCGCCTTGAGATTCCATGTGTTGGATTTGTCCGCGGCGGCGATTGAGGTCACCCATAACATCGCCTTGGTAGTCATCCGGAGTGGAGACTTCGACAGCCATGATGGGTTCGAGAAGGATAGGACCGGCATTTTTGAACGCATCGCGCATCGCGAAGATGGAGGCCATGGTGAAAGCGTTTTCGTTGGAATCGACGTCGTGGTATGAACCATCGAGGATATCCACGTGAACATCGATGACTGGGTAACCAGCGATGACACCGTTGGTGGTTGCCTCGCGGCAGCCTTTGATGCAGGCGTTGATGAATTCTTTTGGAATGGAGCCGCCGACGGTTTTGTTTTCGACGGTGATCCCCTTCCCTGCCTCGTTGGGCTTGATGGAAAGAATGACGTGGCCGTATTGACCGCGGCCGCCGGATTGTTTGACGAGTTTACCTTCACCGCCAGCTGGCTTGGTGATGGTCTCGCGGTAAGTGATTTGAGGTGCGCCGGTGTTGGCGTCTACCTTGAATTCGCGTTTGATGCGATCGACGATGATTTCGAGGTGGAGTTCGCCCATTCCGGAAATGATGGTCTGGCCGGTTTCTTCGTCGGTCTTGACCATGAAGGTCGGATCTTCTTCGGAGAGGCGAGCTAGGGCGAGGGCGAGTTTTTCTTGGTCGGCCTTGGTTCTTGGCTCGACGGCCATGGAGATGACTGGCTCAGGGAAAGTTGGGGGCTCGAGGACAACGTCGTGTCCGTCAGCGGCGAGGGTGTCACCGGTGGTGGCGTTTTTAATGCCGACCATGGCTGCGATGTCGCCGGCGAAGCAGGCGTCGATGTCTTTGTGTTCGTCGGCTTGGATGCGGATCAAACGGCCAACGCGCTCGGATTTGCGGGTGCGTGGGTTATAAACCGTGTCGCCTTTGCGGATGACGCCGGAGTAGACGCGGAAGAAAACAAGTTTACCGACGAATTTGTCTGCCCAGAGTTTGAAGGCGAGAGCGGTGAATTTCGCGTTGTCGGTGGTTGGGATTTCGATGATGTGCTCGTGGTTATCTGGGTCCATTCCTTTGGTGAATGGGATGTCGAGCGGGGAAGGAAGGTAATCGATGACGGCGTCGAGGAGATATTGAACGCCTTTGTTTTTGAAAGCGGAGCCGCCAGTTACAGGAATGAGCTTGTTGGCGATGGTGGCGCGGCGGATGGCCTGTTTGAGATCGATGAGGGTGATTTCCTCTTCCATGAGGAATTTTTCACCGAGGATTTCATCGCAATCGGCGGTGGTGGAAACGAGTTCAGCGTAAGCGGCTTTGGCGATGACTTGTTGCTCGGCATCGAGCTCTTTGACGGTGTAGGTGGAGCCGAACTGATCGTCGTCGGAATAGTAAACGGCTTTTTGGTTTACCACATCGATCTGGCCTTTCAGAGAGTCTTCAGAACCGATGGGGATGAGAATGCGGACGGCGTTGGCACCGAGTTTCTCTTTGATTTGGGAAACGACTTTATCGAAGTCGGCTCCGGTGCGATCCATCTTATTAACGAAGACGATGCGCGGGACATTGTATTTGGTGGCTTGGCGCCAGACGGTTTCGGTTTGTGGCTGAACGCCGGCGACACCGCAGAAGACGACGATTGCACCGTCAAGGACTCGCAGGGAACGCTCGACTTCAGCAGTGAAGTCAACGTGTCCAGGGGTGTCGATGATGTTGATGCGTTGTTTCTCTTCGTTGAAAAGTTTGACCACGTTTTCCTCGTCGTGCTGCCACCACTCGGTGGTGACGGCTGCGGAGGTGATGGTGATTCCACGTTCGCGCTCTTGTTCCATCCAGTCGGTGGTAGCGGCACCATCGTGCACTTCGCCGATTTTATGAATCATCCCGGTGTAGAAAAGAATCCGCTCGGTAAGAGTGGTCTTCCCTGCGTCGATATGCGCAGCGATCCCGATATTGCGGGTCCGCTCAAGCGTATAAGGACGATCTGGATGGTTAGGGTTCAAAACTTTAAAATATAAACTTTAAATCTCAAAAAGAAGAGGAATTAGAAGCGGAAGTGGGCGAAGGCGCGGTTGGCTTGTGCCATTTTGTGGACGTCGTCGCGTTTGCGGACGGCGGCACCTTGGTTGTTGGCGGCGTCTTTGATCTCGTTAGCGAGCGCAACGTGCATCGGTGTGCCTTTGCGGTTACGGGCGTAAGTGACGAGCCAGCGCATCGCGAGGGACTCGGAACGATCCGGATCCACTTCGAGAGGCACTTGATAAGTTGCACCACCTACGCGGCGGGATTTAACTTCAACGCGTGGTTTGGAGTTTTCGACCGCACGGGTGATGACTTCGAGAGGATCGATGGTGTCGGTTCCTTCGTTGGCGCGATCGATTGCTGCGTAAACGATACGTTGTGCGAGCGAGCGTTTACCGTCCTGCATAACTTTAGTGATGAGGTGGCCGACAACTGGGCTGTCGTAACGTGGATCGCGGCGATCCGGCTTGGTGAAGATTCTTTTGCGACGTGGCATAAAATGAAAAGGTTAGGGATTAGGAAAATTACTTCTTCTTTTTGACCGGAGCGGCTACTGCACCGGGTTTCGGGCGTTTCGCACCATATTTGGAGCGGGATTGACGGCGTTTATCGATACCGAGGGTATCGAGTGAACCACGGACGATGTGATAACGAACACCTGGAAGGTCTTTCACCCGGCCACCACGAACGAGAACGATCGAGTGTTCTTGGAGGTTGTGACCTTCACCACCGATGTAGGCGATGACTTCGAAACCGTTGGTAAGGCGCACTTTGGCAACTTTACGAAGCGCGGAGTTCGGTTTCTTTGGAGTCCGAGTCATAACCTGGAGGCAAACGCCACGGCGTTGCGGGCAGTTTACGAGAGCAGGCGATTTCGACTTCTCGACTGGAACGTGGCGTCCTTTGCGAACGAGCTGATTAATGGTCGGCATGATTTCCTTCGTGTTTCTGGATTTGTCTTTAAAAAGAGTTGTTGGGACAAACCGGCACGAAGACGGGGTTTTAATAACCCGTAATCGCTTTTTTCCGGAGCTGCACCCGATAATTTCCCTGTATTGTGGCTGATTTACGGCTTTTTTTGCGCCGGTCAGCCTCGCTGTGGGGGGCGGGACTCTATGCATCCGAATCATTCTGACAAGACCTTTTTGAGTTTTTTCTGAAAAAAATTTCAAATGGGCATTTGGGCGGATTGATATCTTAGTAATCCTTATGATTCGGGGAGTTGGCTCTGAATAGATTCAGATCCCCCTCTCTCCGATACTAGCAGGTAACCATTTTGACCGACGACAAGAGGAAGTATATCGAACCAGATCAGGCTATTCCTGCTTCGGTGTGGGCATCGGTAAAAATTTGATCGAGCTGCTAGGCAAATGAGAAAACGAAGTTATGAAGACGCCCTAGCAGATATTCAATACACTTGACCTGCTAAGTTGAGGTGCTACGAAGCTCCGCATGAGCAACATTTTCTCTGGAACCATACCTGCACTGATGACCCCTTGCGATGCCAAGGGAACCCCTGATTTCGGTGCTCTTGTAGCAACTGGACGTCACTTGATTGATGCGGGTATGGACTCTGTGGTCTATTGTGGATCCATGGGCGACTGGCCACTTCTAACAGACGAGCAGCGCCAAACGGGTGTAAAAGCTTTAGTTGACGCCGGGATCAAAGTGATCGTGGGAACGGGAGCTCAGAATACAAAAATTGCGGCTGCACATGCTGCACATGCAAGAGAAGTGGGCGCTCATGGTTTGATGGTCATTCCCAGAGTGCTTTCTCGCGGACTTTCCCCAGCAGCCCAATACAATCACTTCACCGCAGTTCTTGAAGCGGGTGGCCCTAATTTACCTGCGGTTATCTACAACTCTCCTTATTACGGTTTTGCTACCAAAGCGGATCTCTTTTTCAAAATGCACCAGAAATATCCACAATTGATCGGCTTCAAGGAGTTCGGTGGAGCTGCGGATCTTACATATGCCGCTGAAAACATTACCACGGGCAATGACAAGCTCACCCTGATGGTTGGTGTGGACACACAAGCTTACCACGGTTTTGTGAACTGCGGCGCTGGTGGAGCGATCACGGGAGTAGGAAATGCCCTAACGAAAGAGGTGCTACACATGGTCAGCTTGTGTAAGCGTGCTGCAAAAGGCGATGCGAAGGCACGTGCTTATGCGCTGGAGCTTACTGAGGCAATCAATGTCCTCTCTACGTTCGACGAAGGTCCTGATCTGGTGCTTTACTACAAGCGCCTTATGGTTCTTGAAGGACACGGTGCCTATGAGCATCAGATCTATTCCGACGATCAATTGAGTCCTGCACAAAAAGCACATATCGACTCGCAACACGCTCTGTTCCGTAGCTGGTGGAGTTCTTGGAGCGGTAAGGACTATTAAAAAACAGTCGAGGCGCCAAGGTATCGCCCGACTTGTAGGCTTTATCAAACTAGCTGGAAAGTGGTGGCAGGGGGCGGATTTGAACCGCCGACCAAAGGCTTATGAGTCCTCTGCTCTACCACTGAGCTACACTGCCATATTTCCTGTTTCCGCCAACGGCGGGGGCGAAGGAAATGCATCAAGCCGCCGGATTTGTCAAACGGAAGATCGCGGAAAGTCATTTTTATCCTTCACCGGGGGGAGAGATTACGATGACGCGCTCGACACCGTTTTTTGAAAACTCATCCCAGTAGCGTTTCTCCCAAGAGACCGTGCGGGCGCGGCGCTCTTCTTCTGTAAGTGCTTCCCATGCTGCAAGTCCGATGGATTTGACCAAATCCCGATCCGCCATACGGATCGTCATCTCATCCCAAAAACTCTCATTGCGGAATTCCTCATAGCATTCGTGGTAAAACATTTTTTCCTCGATCTCTTTTTTGACCCGGAAACGTTTGGTTTCTTCATCGAACTCAATCAATGCAGCCAAGCCGTTTTGTGCAGCCTTGCCGAGCACCTTGCTTTCAAATTCTTCGTATTCGGAAATTTTCTGATCGGCTGATGGCTTTTGATTCCACGACGCAACACTTACCGCCAGGCTGAGCATTTCAACCAAGGTCGCTAATTCCTGTTCAGTAAATCTGATGTGCATCCGAGCAAAGTAGAGCAGTAAAACCTAACAATTGAAACCTCCAACTTTATTTCACAGCCGCATGCTTATCCACCAAGCGCTGCCAGTAGTCTTTCCAGTATTCATCATAGTAATCCAAACCAGCGATCTTGATGTGTTCTAGATCCACCACTACAGGAGCTTTCGTGGGATCGTATGTTGCGAGGTGATCTTTTCCTGCGCGCTCACGAGGTGAAACGAAACGCCATTCCTTATCGCCGAGAACTTCTTCAAGAAACTTCGAGAAGCCGGGGTCGTATTCTTTAATTTGTGGGCGAGTGTGAATGTGATTGTGATCATGATCCATCGTCCGATTCGTATCATACCAGCATTGCACGCCTTCGGCGAAAAACTCCCCTTTATTTTTCGAGGCGTAACAATCCTTTTTACCACCGAACATAATCAATACCTTATCTTTACCTGTCACTTTAACGCCAGAATTAGACGCCTCGCCGTTCACAAGTATATCTCCCCCATCTAAACATTTTTTCAAAAGCTCTGGTGACTGAGAAGGAAATGCTTTCACCAATGCATCTAACAGAAGGACAGGTTTATCCCCTTCTACGCGTTGAAAACGTTGCGCGGCACGTCCATCGTTCCATAAACCTTTTTCCATAGATGCTTTATAGGTTTCTTCCCACTTTTTCTTCAGTTCTTCATCAAAACCCGCGCCATGAATCACATGGCCGAACTCATGAATCAAAATGCTTTCGATCTGCATTCCCCCCTCATATTCCATCACGTCCTCTTCAGCGAACAGCACGATGTAGCGATCATCAATCTTATCGAGAAAGCCACGTTGCCGCCAGTTGTAGAAATCCAATTCCTTGCCGACTTTATCCGACTTGTATTGAGGAAGATCAGAGGTGAGTTCCTTGTGTCCGACCAAAATGCACAGCGCTTTCTTATCACGAATGCGCTGAGCAATCGCGGGTTTGAGTTCTTTCATCATCTGATCGAACAAATACGCCGCCTCAAGATGAGTAACGTCAGGGACATGCTCAGAAGTTGCGATAAGGATATCCTGCACATAAGTGCCTTTTTTATAAAATTTCGGGTCGAGCTTATACTCGTTGCATTGTTGCTCAGTCAGTGGTTTGACCTCGATAGCCGATGCTAGGCTGAGAGTAGCGAGAACAAGAATCGTGATTCGAGATAGTTTTCCGAGTAGATGAAAATTCATAAGTGGGAACCAAGCAGCACATGCCGCGCCATGCAAGTATCGTTTCGATTTCCGCCGGAGATCTCTCTCGACACTTCGCCTCGCGATTGGCTAGCTTTTCACGTTAATCAATAAATTCATGATCTGGGATCTTTACCAACAACAGCAAATCGACACGGCAGGACAAACCGCAGACCGGGCCATCTCGAAAGCAGAGCGTCATGTCAACGATATCGACAACTTGCAACGTCACGTCGAGCGCCTCTCTCTCGCCTCTCAGGCGATGTGGGAATTACTTCAACAATGGGCCGGAATCACCGAAGCGGAACTTGAGACGAAAATGATAGAAATCGATGCGCGGGACGGTCGGATTGATGGAAAAATGGGCACAGCACCTATTAACTGTCCATCCTGTGGGAGAACGACAAGCTCGACCCGCGACACCTGTGTGATGTGTGGTGCGCCTACGAGACGGAAGCATCAGTTTGAGGATTAAGGAAAATTTAACACCCATGCCTATCTTTATTGCCGTCGTTTTCCTGAGTGCTTTCCTGCTGTTTCAGGTTCAGCCAGTCATCGCCCGCTACATTCTTCCTTGGTATGGAGGTAGCCCGGCGGTTTGGACGACTTGTCTGCTCTTTTTTCAGGTCGGACTCCTCGGCGGCTATGCCTATGCTCATGGGCTCGTGACATTGCTGCGGGAAAAGCGCAAGTGGCAGGTCGGGATTCATTTGACGCTGCTTGGGATAGCGTTCTTCCTTCTTCCCATCACCCCGTCCGATGAGCTGAAACCCGGTGCCTCCGTTGAAAATCCGCTGGGTGGGATCGTGGCGCTGCTTGCTTACACGGTCGGCTTTCCTTATCTTTTACTTTCAGCCTCAGGACCGCTCTTGCAACACTGGTTCAGTGAGGTCTTTCCGGGACGCTCGCCCTATCGGCTTTATGCGGTATCGAACCTAGGAAGCCTCCTCGGCCTACTCACTTATCCATTTTTATTCGAGCCTCTCCTAAAAGTTCACCAGCAGACAAATCTCTGGTCCGCGGCCTTTGCCGTCTATGGAATATTTGCCATCTGTGCTGCGGTGGTGTTTTGGCGTCGCGCTGGTTCGGGAAAATCATTTTCGCCAGAAGCCTCTTCGACGGGTCCTATTTCTCGTCTGAACGTACTCATGTGGATCGCCTTCAGTGCCTGCGGTTCCATGTTACTGCTCTCTCTAACAAGTCAGATGTGCCAGGACGTCGCTGTGGTTCCTTTCCTCTGGGTTATTCCTCTCTCACTCTACTTGCTGACCTTCATCATCGCCTTCGATCACGACCGTTGGTATAATCGCGCCGTTGTGTTTCCTCTCGCTGCCGTTGCCATCGGAATGGCGATCTGGTTGATGAACCGCCTGTATGCGGACACGGAATGGCCCCTCGTCTGGCAAATTGTAATCTATTGCTCGGCGATCTTTTTTTGCTGCATGATTTGTCACGGCGAAGTCGTGCGAATCAAACCCGGTGTTCGCCACCTCACTGGGTTCTACCTTTCTATTTCACTCGGCGGAGCGATCGGAGGCTTATTTGTCAGTCTGATTGCTCCACAAGTGTTTGATGGATTCAGGGAGCTTCATGTTGCGTTTGTCCTGCTCAGCCTCCTTACCAGTGTCCAACTATGGAGAGCCTTTCCAAACCGCCGAACTCGCCCGCTTTTTCTATCAGGAGCCGCAATTTGGATCGTCGGTATCGCTACCATGGCATTTTGGCTGCACCACCACATGCGCGCCAGTAAGGATAAGGCCATAGCGACAATGCGGGGATTCTATGGTGTCCTTCAGGTCGTTGTGGGAGATGCCGACACCGAATATGAGTATCGCTCCCTTTTACACGGACGCATCAGCCATGGGCAGCAATACATCAACAAAGACTACCGCTTTATGCCGACGAGCTACTATGGACTAAAGAGCGGAGTCGGGGCGGTTTTCGAACTCCTGCCGCAGGACTCAAGCGACAACCGCTCCCTGCATGTCGGTGTGATCGGACTCGGCACTGGCACAATCGCAACGTACGCCCAACCGAGAGATCGATACCGCTTTTACGAAATCAATCCACAAGTCGAAATGCTTGCGAGAAAACACTTTACCTTCCTATCGGATTCTCAGGGTGAGGAATCCGTTATTCTCGGAGATGCTAGAATTTCGCTGGAACGAGAACTTGCAGCGGGTGAGAACCAACAGTTTGACGTTCTTTTTGTGGATGCTTTTAGCGGCGATTCGATCCCAATTCACCTTCTCACTACTGAGGCCTTTGCTCTCTATTTTGAACATCTCAAACCGAGCGGTATACTCGCCATCCACATTTCAAATCTTCACCTCAACCTCTCCGATCCGGTTCGCAACCTCGCGAAAAAGCACGGCCGCAGCGCTTTTCTGGTCAATAACAGTCCCGATGATAGCGAGCATGACTGCAACACCTCTAACTGGGTTCTTATTACGAAAGATATCGATTTCATCTCAGCCCTTAGGCGGTCGAATTTCCTCTCCGAATGGGATAAAGAGACACCTCGAGATATCCATTGGACAGACAATTACAGTAACCTCTTCGAGGTCGCATTTTAGCCCCTATTTGGGGTAAAATACTCCAAAATCCCTGCTACAGCTGAGCTTGTGAAAATTTTCACAAGCTCAGTTTGCCCTTATTGGAAAAGCATGTCAGGTTACTTCCATGAGCAAGCAAACCCCGCGAAAAGTCATCATCATCGGGGGCGGCTTTGCTGGGCTCGAGTGCGCGCGCAAGCTCGCGAATGACAGTCGCTTCGAAGTAACCCTCCTGGATCGCACCAACCACCACCTTTTCCAGCCGCTACTTTATCAAGTGGCGACCGCATCCTTGGCAGCTCCGGATATTGCTCGCTCGATCCGCCAAATCCTCCACGATGCGAAAAACGTCACGGTGTTGATGGACGAGGTCGTTTCCATTTCTCCCAAAGAAAAATGCCTGACTGGAAAATCCGGTGAGGTGTTTCAATTCGATTACCTCGTCCTCGCTGCGGGTGCTAAAACCGGATACTTCGGAAACGATCAGTGGGAAGAACACTCACTTGGCCTGAAATCCTTGGCCGATGCGCAAAACATCCGCCGCAAAATTTTATCCAACCTTGAGCGCGCCGAGCTGACCAAAGACGAAGCCGAGCGGAAACGCCTCATGACTATCGCCATCGTTGGTGGTGGCCCAACCGGGGTTGAGCTTGCTGGTGCTTGCGTCGATCTGATTCACCGCTCGTTGAAATCGAATTTCCGAAGAATCGATACCAGCAAGCTTCGCGTCATCCTCATCGAAAACTCCCCTGCTATTCTCGAGCATTTCGCGCCGCATCAATCTGTTTACGCCAAGCAGCGACTCACCGACCTCGGGGTTGAGATCCGCAATCAAACCCGCGTGACGGATGTGCAAAAAGGCAAACTGCTTTTGCAAGACGGCACGTTTCTTGAAGCGGAAGCGATTGTATGGGCAGCGGGCATTGCGGCGAATCCACTTACGAAAGATCTCGGCGTGGAGATGGATCGCGGTGGCCGCGTCACACCGAACCTTGATCTCTCCATCCCCGGCCATCCGGATATTTTTGTCGCTGGCGATCTAACAAACATGCGTGATCGCGATGAGAAATTTGTACCCGGCGTCGCGCCAGCCGCCACGCAGATGGGCGATCACATTGCAAAAGTCCTCAAAGAAGAACTCCGACTCGAAGGCACCCGCTTCGCCGATAGCAAACATTCCCTGCGGCCGAAATTCCGCTACATCGATAAAGGCATGATGGCCATCATTGGGAAAAACGCTGCGGTAATGAAAGCTGGCAAGTTCACCTTGAATGGCTTCTTCGCATGGATCGCGTGGTTGCTCATTCATATCCTGTTCCTCATTGGCTTCCGCAACAAACTCTCCGTCCTCCTCGGCTGGGCATACGCCTACATCGTAAATAACCCAGAGGCACGGATCATCGTTTATCCATCGGCAGCGCAGCCAGGGAAATAGTGAAGAGTGAATAGTGAAGGATGAAATTCAAAAGGAGCGGCTGCATTCTGCTGCCGGATTCAGACAAGAACCCTCCATGAAGTTATTGATTGTTAGAGGCATTCCATTTGTACTATGTTCACTTAAGTAATGAAACGCAAAATAATATGGACATTGATTCTCGTCTTCTTATTGGCAGTTGGCTGTATCGTTTTAAAACTCACTGTTCCGCTTTCGTATGCACAAGCCAAAATGAAACCTCCGGCAATGGCCTACGTGTGGAAGCTTCAAAGCGCCGGTGAAATCGATCCGAAAGAATGTGCCGCTCGCTACCTTTACTTCAAATCAGATTACCACACTGAAACACCTGAGCGGATCAAGATCCGGATGAAAACGATTTCAGAGAACGAAGTCCGGGTCACACTCCATGATCCAAGTTGCAAGTGCGATAGCACCTACTCTTCCATTGATCGTATCTACCTTGAACGGAATCACGAGGAGAAATGGATTCCGGTTCGGCATGAGTGGTCGCACACTGGACGAGGAAGATTTGGTTGGACCACTGAGCCAACGTCGTAATTATCATATAAACATCAACTACACAGATCATGATCCCTGAAACCAAACACCCGCCCGCAGTCATTTTTTGGTTCAAGTTTTACTCGGCCTCATTGTGTTTTCTCTACCTGCTCACGGCGGGCATTTCACTTTACTTGATCTTTGGTGATACCGCCTCCATGGAGATGCCCGGATCCTTTGCGATGATAATGGGCATAGTCTTGCTTGTTGTTAGTATTGCTCTTATGGTCGCTTGTTTTCTTCCGCTAGTGCTTGTGCCCAGACCATGGCTTTGGGTTTACAATCTCGTCATCATCTGCCTCGGCATGACCAGTGCGTGTTATCTTCTCGTTTGTATACCCCTACTGATCTTCTGGCTGAAGCCTGAGACCCAGAGATACTTCGGAAAACAAGTGATTTAGAATAGAGAAATTCCTTGGTTGGAGACAACACAATAAGATACAGCCAAGGCCCCCTGCCCTTCATTCACAGTTCTTTGGGAATTTTCTCACCGTCCTCGATTTCACTCAAATCCATCTTGGCCTCTTTGTCGTGATATGGCGCGTAGTCAACCATGAGCAGAATCAAATTCTTGTTCGCGTAATCGATGAACTCTTGTTGCTCGAATGCAACCTGATTACTTTTTGGTCGGGATGCATTCCGCAAATAACTGATCGGTTGCCCCGTTTTTTGAAGCACATCGTTTTTTAAGGTATAATGAAAAATCTCACCATATATCGACAAGCCTGACTCATGATTTACCTCCACAGGATTGCCGATGCAAAAAAAAAGATGCGACATCGCGAATTCCGTATTTATTACCTCTGATGAATCGATGGATGAGTGGATACAAAGGCTCGCTGGTGGCCGACGCGTTGGCAATGCCGGTGCATTGGTATTATGACCGCGAAGCACTAAGGCGGGATTATGGCACCGTGGATCATTTCATAGCACCACGAAATCCCCACCCTGGAAGCATTTTATGGAGGTCCAGCTATGTGCCGCCGAACGAGCGGGGTAATATCTTACGCGAGCAGGCACAATATTGGGGCCAGCGGGAAATTCACTATCATCAGTTTTTAAAAGCTGGAGAAAACACGCTTAACTACCGACTTGCGGTGGAGCTTTTTGACTCAGTGAAACAACTCCGCGGCTATGACGCGGACGCGTGGTTAGAGCGCTACATCGCCCGAATGTTAGAACCAGGGTGGCACCGCGATACCTATGTGGAGGAATATCATCGCGCCTTTTTCACTCGCTACGCCCAAGGCAACCCGCCCCGGAAATGCGGCATCAGTGACGAGCATATCGGCGGCCTTGCCACGGTCCCTGCCCTTTGCGCCGCCTTGGAAGGCAGAACGCGAGAGGAATTGCGAGCCATCGTCAAACAACATGTCGGCCTCACTCACGCTCACGCGAATGTCCTGCGGGCAGCTGATGTCCTTGTCCGGTTGTTGTGGGCGCTTGCGGAGGGCGAGCCTCTGCGGGATGCGATGCGGCGCGAAGCAGGCGACTGGATTTCCGGAAATAAGGCGGAATCTTGGTGCGATCAACCAGACGAACATGTCATCGGTCAACGTTTCAGCCCAGCCTGCTACATTGCCGAGGCGATGCCTGCCGCACTCTATCTGGCGTGGAAATATCATGACGATTTCACAGCGGGCATCATCGCTAACGCCATGGTCGGCGGGGATAACTGCCACCGTGCCGCAGTCGTCGGTAGTTTACTAGGTGCCGCTAGTGGCGTGATCCCTGAAAAATTCGCGAACCCACCTGCATAAAACTAACATTTTACTGGGGCGGACCGCCCTTGACGATGAATTGACGGCCTGCCGCTTCACACCAGAGACGGTAAACGTTCACGACATTTTCCCTCATTCCGGCGACGGGAAGCTTGAGAAAACCCTGCCGCTGGGCAGCCTCGAAAAGCAAGCGCTCCTTCTGCGTCAGGCGGTGGCCAACACGGCGACTACCGATCCTGGCCTTTGTCGGCTTGCCGCGGCTAAGGCGCTCTACATCGTCTCTGTCAGGTTGGGTCATTAGAAAAAAATGGGATCTGCACCGTCAGCCAGGGAAATGAAAAATCCGGCATTCGAAGTTTTTTTGAGTATGATTCAACAAGTGATTCACTTGGGCAATTTAACCCAAGTATCCAGTCGCGCTAGTTTTTGTTTGCTTACAAATGAGACTTTCCTGCACATCTCGTAGATTATCATTTGAATGCGAAATCTAAACTGTTAGCCAAAAATCCTTGCGTAAAAGGCCGAGTGATTGAATGACGAGTTCAAAGCGTCATGAGTGCACTGATGAACATCCACTACTGAGAAATAAGACGACCAGCGGAAAACAGCGGATGATTTTCTGGGCCTCTTCGCTGACGTGGACAAAACCTCGCAGACGCGGCTCACAGCTCGGATTCGCACTTGCGCAGAGTCGTTTATCAACGAGCTTACGCCATGATTTGTCCACCCTCTCGCACCGCGTCACTCGGTCAGTTGGATAAGTTCCTACCCATCGCCGGACTCTATACTCGCGACAGAAATCATGTGAAGCCTGGCCACTCGTCAGTATCCCGGCTTTCGCCAGCGATCCGCCACCGTTTGATCACCGAAGAGGAAGTTGTGGCGGCGGTTTTGCAATTTCATCCGTTTGGGCGTGTGGAGAAATTTATCCAAGAGGTCTATTGGCGGCGATACTGGAAATCGTGGTTAGCGCTGCGTCCCGAAGTCTGGATTGATTATCTCAAGTCTCTAACGGAAATGGTGGAAGATCCGGCTGTCCGGCGCATTGAAGATTCACGATCCGGAAACGCGGTAATCGATCATTTCGCCAACGAGCTGGTGACTACTGGCTATCTCCACAATCACGCACGCATGTGGTTCGCAGCCTGGTGGGTTCATGAAGCACGCCTGCCATGGCAGGCTGGCGCGGCATTCTTTTACCGGCATCTGCTCGATGGCGATCCTGCCTCAAACACTCTATCATGGCGTTGGGTGGCAGGTTTGCAGACTCCCGGAAAAACCTACCTTGCTCGCCGCAGCAATCTTGAGAAATACTTGGCACCTGAGCTTCTTGATTCTTTATCAAACGGTCTTGCTGAGTTTGAGAATCCGCAGGCACTTCAGCCAGACCTGATTTCCAAGCCACCAATCACCCGTCCCGATTGGCCGCTTGAAATATTGGATCTATCAAACACTACTGGGCTTTGGATTCATGAAGAGGATCTCTCGGTGGAAAATTCTGTCCTCGCGTCACATTCATTCTCGGCAGTCCTCGTGACAGCCGATGCTCAGAGCTGGGAGCACCATCGATTCCCAGTAGCTAAAAAACAATGGCTCTCCGATGCCCTACAGGATGCCACCACGCGTGCCGAGCGGCATTGGAAAGTCCCGACAATCCTAGAAAATCTCTCGCCTCACGCTGACGCGCTTCTGCGCTGGGCAAAATCAAACAACCTCCAACAAGTGGCAGCCCTGCGTCCGGAAGTAGGCCCCTTGAACGACTCTCTAACAGCCCTGCGCGCGGCTCTCTCCCAGGCCGGCGTGTGCCTGATTCTCATCGACCGTCCCGAGGATCTAAAAATCCGGCATTTCGCCACCGGCGGCTTTTTTCAATTCTGGGAACGCCTGCGTAAGTCGCTCGTCGTAGTCCCGACCGTTAGTGCATCAGCGAGTGGGTTCCAACCAGCCAAATCCCCAGCACCACCCCCGCCGTGAAAAGCGGAATCATTTCATAAAGGCGGCGGGCGTCCATGCGGGGAAGGGATTAGGACACCACGCCGGACATTCAAGCGGGAACTGCCGCCGCCTCAGCTCCCTGCATCGGCCGCGCGCCCCAACCACTTCGATGGCTTACACTCTTGTAGGGCTATTCCCAGTTTCGCGAAGTGACTTGTTTTATGGAGTGTTCACCCCATGGCGGAGTGCCGCCGCACAGATCATGGTCTTGTCGTTCTTTGGGCAACCTAGAGAGCCTCAAAACGCAGCCATTCCATGAAATCATCCATCGCCAAACTCGTCGTAACCGGAATCATCGTCACGTCCACATGCCTGTCCTCAGGTCGTGGTGCCGGCAAGGACGAAGCGGGCGGCACCTTTGGCCTTTATCTCGAAAACGATCTGTTTGCCGGCACCGACGAGCATTATACCAGCGGCTTCAAGTTAAGCTGGAGCTCGCATGATCTGGAACAACTCGGCGACTCACGCTATGCCAACCCTCTGCTTCCGTTGTTCAACGTCCTTCCTTACATCAACGAAAAGGATTATCAGAAGAACCTCGTTTTCGCGCTTGGCCAGAACATCTACACCCCGGTCGACACGGTTGCCTCAGGTTTACTTGTTAATGATCGTCCCTACGCTGGATGGCTCTATCTGGGACTCGGCGTGGTCTGGAAGAATTCCGAGGTTCGCAACTCGCTGGTTCTCGACATTGGCGTCGTCGGCCAGGTCTCCCAGGCTGAGGCATTACAGGATTTCATACACGACTTGCGCGGTATTGATTCCCCGAACGGCTGGGACAACCAGCTCGATGACGAGATCGCCTTCACCCTGGCCTACGAGCGGAAATGGCGCTGGCCGAAACACGCTCAGCGCAGCGGCTTTGACTGGGAATTACTCCCGCACGCCGGGCTCGCCCTCGGTACGGTGAGGACTTTCGCCAACGTCGGCGCGGAAGTGCGCGCGGGGCTGAATCTTCCCGATGATTTCGGAACCCCTTCCATCGGCCCTGCCGCTACCACCTCGACTCCCGTCGATGGTGCGATGGGCGCTGATCGGTCGAGGTTCGATGTCGGAGCTTATCTTTTCGCCCGTGTGGATGGCCGTGCTGTCGCCAGAAACATCTTCCTCGATGGAAACACATACAGCGACAGCCACTCGGTTTCCAAAAAACCGCTGGTCGCCGATCTGAGCGCAGGTGTCGCCTTCAATCTCAAGAACACCAAGCTCGCCTACGCGCTCGTCTATCGCACCAAAGAGTTCAAGCAACAGGAAGACGCGCAGGTGTTTGGCACCGTCTCCGTGAACTGGACGTTCTGACGGATCGGCAGGAAATCGGCTTTCCATGTCCAACCTTTGGCTTTCGCATCCGCCATCACCGTTGGTGAATGCTAGGAATTTGTCTTTTCACCTAGGGTTAGAATACGACTGAAGGGTCGGTCTAGGAAGGGGAAAAGGGGTTGTCATGAGGCTGAACGGTGTCCCACCGTGAGATATCTTATTCTTCATTCAAAAATCAAACCTCAACAATCAAACCTCAACAATCGTCATTCGAACAAAGTCATCTACTAGCTCGCAGCAACGTCATGCGATCAATGGATTGATGATTGTTGATTTTTGAATGGGAAGACTCCCCCTACCCCAAAATCCCTTTCACCACATGCGCAGCCTCGACTCCCGTGGGTTTTTGGCTGAGTCCTTGAGAGCGGAAAGTGAAGCGGTTATGATCCATGCCTAAGCAATGCAAGATTGTCGCGTTGAGGTCGCGGATGTGGACGGGGTTTTCGACAATGTTGTAGGAGTAATCGTCGGTGGCTCCGTAGCTGACTCCGCCTTTTACTCCGCCGCCTGCGACCCATGTGCTGAAGCAGCGACCGTGGTGATCGCGGCCTTCGCCGAGTTTTCCTTGGCTGTAAACGGTGCGACCGAACTCACCACCCCAGATAACGAGGGTATCTTCTAACAATCCGCGTTGTTTGAGATCGGTGATGAGGGCGGCAGTTGGCTGATCGGTATCGCGGCACTGGTTGGTGAGATGGGTATTCAGAGTGAGATGTTGATCCCAACCGCGGTGGAAAAGCTGAGTGAACCGGACGCCACGCTCCGCCATGCGACGGGCGAGCAGGCAGTTGTAAGCATAACTACCGGGGATGCGCGACTCCGGGCCGTAGAGATCAAAGACCCAATCGGGTTCATCGGAAAGATCCGCGAGCTCTGGTGCGGAGGTTTGCATGCGGAATGCCATTTCGTATTGGCTGATGCGTGTTAGAATTTCAGGATCCGCCATGCCTTCGTGGTGAATGTTGTTGAGTGCTGCGAGATCGTCGAGCATCGCGCGTCGGTCGGAGCGATCCATCCCCGCAGGATCGTTGAGATAAAGAACAGGATCTTTTGAGCTACGGAACTGAACACCTTGGTGGTTGGATGGTAAGAATCCGCTACCCCACAAACGCGAGAAGATGGGCTGATCCGGCACTTTACCCGTGCCTTGTGAAACGAGAACCACGTAGGCTGGCAAGTTTTCGTTCATGCTGCCGAGGCCGTAAGAAACCCATGAGCCCATGCTGGGATGCCCTGGAAACTGAGAGCCGGTGTTGATGAAGGTGATGCCGGGATCGTGGTTAATCGCTTCCGTATGCATGGAGCGTATCACCGCCATTTCATCCGCAACTTTCGCGGTGTGCGGTAGTAAGTCGCTGATCCATTGACCACTTTTGCCGCGCTGCTTGAACTCCGAGATGCTTTTGCAAACAGGAAAATTTTTCTGGCCCGATGTCATGCCGGTGAGGCGCTGGCCTTGACGGACGGAATCAGGAAGATCTTGGCCGTGGACTTTTTCCAAATGCGGCTTGTAGTCGAAGAGATCGATGTGTGAGGGGCCGCCTGATTGGAAAAGGTAGATGACGCGCTTCGCCTTTGGTGCGAAATGCGAACGCGCGAGCGATTCTCCTCCGCCTAACATTTTCGTATCGGCTGCAAGCAGAGTGCGCGCAGCCATCGCGCCGATGCCGAGTCCGGTGAGTCCGAGGAAACTGCGGCGGGAGAGCGAGTTGAGGTGAGCTTCGATGGGGTTCATGGGCGGTTGATGAATTCGTCGAGATTGATGAGGGTGGAGCCGAGGATGGCGTATGCGGCTTGTTCGGGTGTGCCAGCGAGCGCTTTGGCATCGGCTTCGTTTTTGGTGTAACGCTCAAGGTGGCGGGCGAGAGATTTTTCTAACACTTTGAGTTCGTGAGGTTCTGGTGTGCGTCCGGTGGTGAGTCGGAAGCCATAAGTGATACGTGAGGTCGGTGAAGCGCCCCCTTCTTGGATCATGCGTTTCCCTACAGCGATGCCTGCCTCGACGAACTGTGGTTCGTTCATGACAACCAAGGCTTGTAGAGGCGTGTTGGTCGCGCCGCGAACGACTGCGCAAGTTTCACGAGTGGGTGCATCGAAAATTGCCATCACGGGTGGCGGCGAGGTTCGTTTCCAGAAAGAGTATAGACTGCGGCGGTAGATGGATTCGCCACGGCCCGGAAGGAAAATCTGAGCGGTGAAGGGCGGCATGTAACCGAAATGGCTGATCTCGCTCCACAGATCAGGCTGCGGTGGATGGACGCCGGGACCTCCGACGGCTAGATTGAGCAGGCCGCTGACGGCGAGTGCTTGATCGCGCAGAATTTCTGCGGGCAAACGAGTGCGCGGAGAGCGAGCAAGCGATTCGTTGCGCGGATCCTTTTCCAAATGCTCTGGAGTCGATGCCGCTGAGCGGCGGTAAGTTTCCGAAGTCAGGATGGTTTTGAGAACATAGCGCATGTCCCATTTGTTTTCGATGAGATCGACCGCTAACCAATCGAGCAGTTCGGGATGAGTGGGCCATGAGCCTTGGTTTCCGAAATCACCTGCGGATTCGACGATGCCGCGTCCGAAAACCATTTGCCAGGTGCGGTTTACGGCAACGCGTGCGGTGAGTGGATGATCGGATCGGGTGATCCAACGAGCCAGATCGAGTCGGGTGGGTTGGGTGCTGGCTTCCAAAGGCGGCAATACCGCTGGTACACCGGAGGATACCTCATCGCCATATTGATCGTAAGCCCCACGGATGAGAATGCGTGTTTTGCGGAGAGCTGGCTTATGATCCATGACCATCACTGAAGTATGGCCACGATCGAGATCACGTTTCAGCACTTTGATTTCTTCATCGACGGTTTTTTCAACCGCCTTCATCTGCGGAACGAGTTGAGGTGGCGGGTTGGCTTTGAAATATTCGAGTTCCGCGATGCGCGCTTTGAGTTGAGCCATCCCGCCATCACCCAGCGGAGATTTGTAATCCATCACTGGCGGCGAGCTGGCGTTCGTCGCTCCTTTTCCAGACTCGGAAGAGGTATTGAAAAAGGCATACATCTGGAAAAATTCCTTCTGAGTAATGGGGTCGTATTTATGGTCGTGGCACTGCGCGCACTTCATGGTCAAACCCAGCACGGAAGTGGCAACGGTATCGACTTTATCGACCGTGTAGTTGACGCGATATTCCTCTTCGATGGTGCCGCCCTCGTGAGTGTTCATGCTGTTGCGGAGAAATCCGGTAGCTGCGATTTGGTCGGGCGTGGCGTTGGGGATGAGGTCGCCAGCAATTTGTTCTAACAGGAATTGATCGTAGGGTTGATTTTTTTGGAACGCGTTGATCACCCAATCCCGCCACGCCCACATGTCGCGGTGGTCGTCGATGGAATAACCGTGGGTATCCGAGTAACGCGCACCGTCTAGCCATGGCAGCGCCATGCGTTCGGCGAAATGCGTGGTGGTCATCAAACGGTCGATGAGTCTTTCCCAGCGGTCTGGTGCGGTATCGGCGAGGTATGCATCGATATCAGTAGGCGATGGTGGAAGACCTGTTAGATCGAGATACAGGCGGCGGACCAAAGTTTCAGGATCGGCTGGAGGGCTGGGTTTGAGTTTTTCTTTAGCGAGGCGTTGGTTGACGAAGTGATCGATGGGATTCGCTTTGGCTGGGATTGCTGATTTTTTCGGAGCGACAAATGACCAATGAGGCTCGTAAATTGCGCCGGCCTTGATCCAGCGTTTGAGGGTTTCGATGTCTTTCGATGGAATCGCTATCTTGTGGGCCTCTGGTGGAGGCATAACCATTTCGGGATCTTTCGAGAGTAGGCGACGGATCATTTCGCTTTTCTCAGGATTTCCCGGAACAATCGCGGTGAGCCCATCATGAGCTACAATGGCTTCTTCGCGGATATCTAGACGCAACTCACCGCCGCGATGTTTCGGATCTTGTCCGTGGCAGAAAAAGCAGTTTTCAGAGAGGATGGGACGGATATCGCGGTTAAAACTGGGGATCTCATCCGCCGCTGCAAAACCGACGCTCCAGAAGAGGATAACAAGCGGTGAGATATGAGAGAGAGACGGCATGTGGGTGAGATAACGTGGATTTATTTAGAGAGCTTTCAACATAGATCTTATAGGTCATATAGGACCTATGCTATTTAACCACAAACTTATGCACACCAGGTTGTAGAGTTTTGGTCTCTGGCGTGGCATCACCAACTCCCCAAGGTGAGGTCTTTGGGAGGGTGAGTTCGGCGGTGGTGTTGGGCGGGATGGTGGCTTCGTAGGTGAGTGAGTTGTCGGCTTCACGTTTCCATGAAATGACAATGCGGCCGTGCGGGGAATCGTGGTGGGCTTTGATCCATGAAATCGTATCCGTTTCCGTGGTGGCTTTGGCGGATGGGAAATGCGGATGGAGTTTGATTTTTGAATAACCCGGCTCGGCTGGGGCGATGCCGGCGAGATCAACCATCATCCATTCCGTGACGGCACCGAAGGCGTAGTGGGAAAACGAATTCATCGAGGCATTCATTTTTCCATCCTCACCGCCGAAGCCGTGTTCCTCGGTGTAGGAATTCCAACGTTCCCAAATGGTGGTGGCGCCGTTTTTCACTTCGTAGCCCCATGAGGGATATTTGCGGGATTGCAGCATGGAGACGGCGAGGTCGAGGTTACCGGTGCTGGTAAGCATCGGCAGCAAAGGCTTGGTGCCGAGGAAGCCGGTAGTCATGCCGGTGTTTTTATCGTTGGCTTTGGCGCGGATCAAAGCGGCGAGATGTTCGCCGGCTTTTTTACGTTCGGAGATATCTGTTAGAAGATTGCAATCGAGTGCGAGAACGTAGGCGGATTGCGAAGCCGGTTTGATCGAACCGTCGGGCTGGAGGTGTTGGCTGCGGAAATTTGCGCGCATCATTTCCACCCATTGGTGATATTTCGCAGCCTCTTCTTTTAGACCTTGTGCGTTGGCCATGTCCTCCATCATGAGAGCTGTTTTTGTGAAATAGGCTAACTCGACATAAGCGTGTGGTGTGGCGTCGTTGAGGTTCAACCAATCGCCCCATGGCGCACCAAAAGGTTTACCTTTGAGCTCAGGATCGTTCGCTTTACGAGCTTCCATGAAGCGGGACATGGTTTTCCAGTGATCGTTGAAAAATGATGGATCGCCTGTGGCTTTCCACAACGCATGCGGAACGATGATGCCCGCATCCGACCATGCGGAACCGTGGACTCCCCCACCGTGGCCGAAGCAATACGGTGCGTAAGATGGATAATAACCTTCTTTGGTGACGGCTTCATTGAGCTCGCGCAACCACTTGCGGAAAAAGGCAGCGACATCCGCGTGGATCGCGGCGGACGCGACGTAGATCTGCGCATCGCCGGTCCAGCCGAGGCGTTCATCGCGCTGAGGGCAATCGGTGGGAAGCTCGATCCAGTTTGCGCGTTGGGTCCAAACGGCGTTTTGGAAAATTTTGTTCACGACAGGATCGGAGCACTCGAAGCTGGAAGTGAGTTTGGTATCCGAATGCATCACGACTCCAGTGATCGCATCGAGCGCTGGTTGTTTATCGAAGCCAGTGACCTCGACGAATTGGAAACCGTGGAAGGTGAAACGAGGCGTCCATGTTTCGCCGTTGGGATCGCCTTTCGCGATGTAGGTATCAGTGGCGCGTGCTTGGCGGAGATTCTCGGTCATGAGTTTGCCATCAGGATGCAGCATTTCCGCGAAGCGAATGACGAAAGTTTTTCCGGCTTCGGCTTTGATGTTGAGTCGCACGTTTCCGGCGAAGTTCTGACCCATATCGAAGATCCATGTGCCGGGTTTGATTTCTTTGACGGATTTCGCGGCGAGCCACTGGGTAATTCTAACAGGTTGTGCGGGATAGGCTTGCATGATGAGAGGGCGAACGAAACCAAACTCGCGTTTTTCGTTTTTGATAAACGCATCGGTGAAAGGCTCGATGATGGAGCCATTGTCTTGGGCGAGGATGGCGGGTTCCCATTTCGAATCGTCGAAAGCGGCGGTGGCCCAACCGGTCAGTTCCTTGCGGGCGTCGTAAGTTTCACCCATGAGGAAATCGGCTTCGAGCTCGGGGCCGTTGCTGGTTTTCCATGATGTGTCGGTGCCGATGATCTCCTCAGTGCCGTCGTCGTAAAACACATGAGTCTCCACCATCAACGCGGGGGTTTTGCCGTAGATGTTGCGGCCGGTTTTGTGCGGGCCGTAACCGACGAGTTTTCCGTAGCCGACATAACCCGCATACCAACCATCCGCAACAATCGCGCCGATGGCGTTTTTATCTGATGTTAGAAGTGATGTGATGTCGTAGGTGTTGTAGTAAGCGCGCTGACGATAATCCGTCCAACCTGGAGCGAAGTAGGAATCGCCGACCCGCTTGCCGTTGACGTGGAGTTCATAGATGCCGAGTGCGGATGCGTAGGCGATGGCACGGACGATTTTTTTCTTGGGCGAGAAACTGCTGCGGTAGTAGCGTGCGGGTGGTAGATAGAGTTTCTTCTGATCTTTGTGAAAGGCGGAGGTGTCTTTGAAGGAGATGAAGGGCTGGGTGGGTTGCTTGCCGATGAGGGCGGTGAGGAATGGAGCTGGGGTGTGCCATGGTGAGGGAATTTCTCCCATCCATGTGCGGATTTTTAAATGCACCCATGTAGATGATGGCAGAGGCTTTCCTGCGTAGATTGCGGTGGTGGTCGATGACTTTACTTTTCCGCTGTCCCAGAGATCAGCTTTACCGGGTTCCAAAAGTTTCGGATTGGTAGCCGCGAGAATCTCATAGTCGCAATGGCCGTTCCCTTCAATTCGCCATGAGATACGAGGTTGCGCGTCATCAACACCATGAGCCGCGGATTGGTGAGCAACTCTAACATCGACGGGAGTATATGCCTGAGCATCAATGATCGAGCGAGCACTCAGTGATGAAATGAGCAGCGTGAAACAAAAGAGAAGGGATGGGAATTTCATGATATGGTTTGTGTAAAATTGTTGTAGATGTAGGAAAAAATAAACGACTCAAGGTTCATCTCCTATACGTCTGGCACGGATCTTGGCTCCGCCAGTGCGGGTAAAATCTTCCACCGCGCCGACACCGCCGAGGACGACCCAATAGGTAATTTCGCCAATGCCGAGGTTTTGGGGATCGTTGAGGTCGCAGGCGAGTTTCTGCCACTCGTTGTTGGCGTCGGTTTGGCCCGCGCCTGCGTTTTCGATATTCAACTGTTCGATGGAAAACCCGTGCTTGCCAGTGACGGTGACGTGGTGGGTATTGCGCATGGAGCTCACGCGGTCGAAGCGAGAAGCGTGGTGGGCAGTGGCGAAATCGAGGCCGTGAATGTTGCTTCCGAGTATGATGTGATCGCCGTCAGTATGTTCGTTGACCACGATGCCGGTGTGGTAACCGGTGACGGCGACGTTGCGCAGTAAGGTGAGGGCCGCGTTATTGATAGCCGGAGTGACGAGGCCTTTGGTGCCGTGGGTTGGTTTAGCCGACTGGACGTTATAAATGCCGGTGTTGATGAATACGTTTTCGAGTCGGCATTGCATGGCGTAATGCAAATCGATGCCGCCGATGGCGGGATCATCGTAGGTGCGGACATCGAGATTTTCGATGACGACATGCACGGCTGAGAATCCGCCGTAGAGGGAATTTTTCGAGGCTTCTGCTTTAATCACCGCCGAGCCTGTTTTGTCCGAGCATTTGAGAATGGTGCCTTTATCGCGCAGAGGAAAATTTCCGATGGTGCCGAACACAGGAGTCGGCGATCCCTCGCCAACGATCTCCACCGTGATCCAACTCGGGGCGGGTTTTGAAACGGGAGGGATGATGATGCGTCCTTGATAAACACCTTCTGGGATTAGCATTTTTCCGCCACCGTCGGCGATGATTGCGTCCATGCATTTGGTGAATGCAGCGGTGTTATCGGTTTTGTCGTCTGCGACAGCGCCGTAGTTAGTGACGTTGAAAGTGGCAGCTTGAATTTGTATGAGTAGTGAGGAACAAATGAGGAGGAATGAGAGCTTCATGAGTCTGGGTTGATGAGGGTTCAGCCGATACTATTTCTTAGCCTTCTCTGGCATGGGCAGATTGAAATAGCGATTGTAGAAAGCGAATTCCTGCGGACTACCGGGGTCGGGAGCGCAGAGCTTGGTGTTCCAAGTAGCAAGTTTAGCTTCGAGTTTTTTGGCAATTTCCGGTTGCTTATCTAACAGATTAGTTTTTTCGCCGGGGTCTTTGGAGAGGTCGAAAAGGTAGGTGGCTTTGTCGCTGAACTTGAGAAGTTTCCAATCGCCCTCGCGGATGGCGGATTGCCGCCAGAAGCGCCAGGTGAGGGCTCGCTTGGGAAGCGGTTCGCCTTTTGCGAGCATGGGCAGGAGATTGAGTCCATCGAACTCTTCCGGGATTTTTATTCCGGCTGCTGCTGTGCTGGTGGCGGCAACGTCTAACGAAGTGACCGGGGTTTTGATGATTTGTCCGGCGGGGATTTTCCCTTTCCAACGCATGACGTAAGGCACGCGGATTCCGCCCTCGGAGAGCATACCTTTTTCGCCATTAAGCGGAGTGTTTTTCGATCCGTTCCAGTAAGCGCCGTCGAGTTTGATCGGATCGTCCGGCATGGTGAGTTTCAACGGTGCGCCATTATCCCCCATGAAGAAGATCAAAGTGTTTTCATCGATCTTGTGTTCCTGAAGTTTATCCATCACGCGACCCACACCGTCGTCGATGGCGGAGAGCATGGCGAGGGCGTAGCGGCGGCGCTCCGGCATATCGCCGGGGAAACGGTCGAGATATTTTTTAGATGAAGCCATCGGCACATGCGGTGCGTAATAGGCAACGTAGAGGAAGAATGGTTTTTCGTGATGGAGATCGATGAATTTGACAGCGGCGTCGGATTGGCGGTCGATGCGATCGCCTTCGGTCGTGATGTTTTTGGGTTTTGGGAAACGATTGCCTTCGAGATCGTAGGTGGCGGAGTAGCGGTTGACATAACCGAAGAACGTTTCCTGAAAGCCGCGTGATTGAGGATGAAATTTGAACTCGAGGACGGGTGGGATTTTTTTAGGATCGGGGACTTTATATTTCTCCATGAACGCGGTGTCGCTGTGATTGGGTTCGAGGTGCCATTTGCCGACCATGCCCGTGGTGTAACCAGCTTTTCCCAAACGATCCGCGATGGTGGTTTCTGTTAGAGGAAGCGGACCGTGGCCGTTGGAGATGTGGCCGAAGCGGTTTTGATCGCGACCGGTCATCAATGCAGCGCGTGACGGGCAACATTGAGGAGCGGTGATGTAGCCATCAGTGAAGCGGGCGCCCTCGGCGGCCATGAGGTCGATTTTTGGGGTTTTGACATCTTTTTCCATGCCCATGCAGGAGAGATCGGCATAGCCGTGGTCATCGCTGAAGAAGACGATGATGTTAGGTTTTTGAGCGGAGAGCGGAGAGCAGAGAGCGAAGAAGAGGGGGAGAAAGAGGGATGGGGAGAGTGGGATAGAGAAGAGATTCGATGGTGTGATGGGCTTCATGGCGTTTTGGAATGGGTGATGATTAACGGAGGTCCTTGAAGGGAAACGGATCGGTTGCGGATTCCGGAGGGACGGTTTGATCGCGTTTTGGCATGTAGCGTGGAGCAACGTTATCTTTGAGCCATGTTTTGAGTTGGGTGTGGAGCTTGTTGGTGAGCTCCGGCATCTGCTCGGCGAGATCCTGCTTTTCGGAGGGATCTTTCGAGATGTTGTAGAGAGAAAGTTTTCCATGCCAGTCCCAGATGAGTTTGTGATCGCCGACGCGGATTCCGGAATGTGGGGAAAGCGGTTGGCCGTTGTCCGGGTGTTTGACGATGACGTTGAATGGATAATGCCAGATGAGCGTGCGCTCTGGGCCGGGGGATGATGGATCTTTTAAAAGCGGCAACATGCTTTTGCCGTCGATTTTTTCGGGAACGGAATTTCCTGTGAGTTCGGCGACGGTCGGCAAAAAGTCGGTGCAATCGATGACGGCGTTCGACCATTTTCCGCCTGCGAAACGACCGGGTTGATAGACGATGGTTGGAACGCGTACGCCGCCTTCATAGAGCATGGCTTTGCCGCCTTTGAAAGGTGGATTGGTTGTGGCGGCGGGTTCGGTATAGGTGACACCGCCGTTGTCCGAGGTGAAGATGAGGATGGTGTTTTCGGTGAGACCGGATTTCTCCAACGACGCGCGGATCGCACCCACGGCGTCATCGAGATTTTTCAACATCGCGGCATAGGTAGCGTTGTTGCGGCCGAGGTGACCGATTTGTTTTTTATCGGCGAAATGTTTCACATCGGCCTCAGGCGCTTGGAACGGCGAGTGAACCGCGAAGGGGCAGTAGTAGAGTACGAAAGGCTTTTTATTATCTTTCCGACTCTCAATGTACCGAACCGCTCGGACTTTTTCATCGTTGGTTAGATAATCTTCGCCGGTTGGCTCCCCTGCTTTACCGACCCGGAATTTTCCCAGTTGGGTTGGGAAATGAGGTTTGGATTTGTTCCATGCAGCCTGCCATTTGAAAAACGGCGATGCACCGGAATCGTGATAGGCTAATTCTTCAAATCCATGAGCGGCGGGTTGCAAATCATCGACCCCGTGGCCACCGAGATGCCATTTTCCGAGGAACGCGCAGTCGTGTGTTTTCAGGACTTTCGGCCATGTGGGCAATGCGGGATCGATGGAGGTATTGGATGTCGCATTGATCCATGGGCGTTTGCCTTTGATCGGATCTTTGTGAGCTAGGACATCGTGAGGGTTGAATCCTTCCGGAGGTGTCTGACCTTGGTTGAAATAGGTTTGGGTGTTCGGTGTAGCGGTGGTGACACCGATGGTTGAGGCGATTCTTCCTGTTAGAATTGCCGCGCGAGTTGGTGAGCAAAGTTGGTTGGCGTATGATTGGGAGAACGCGATACCGTCCGCGACGAGTTTGTCGAGATGCGGGGTTTCGTAGAAAAGATCTTCGGTTTTTACATCGTTGAAATGCCGCGCGTAGGCGTTGATGTCGGTGATACCGAGATCGTCAGCTAGGATGAAGACGATGTTGGGAGGGTCAGCGTGGAGCTGAGAGCTGAGAGCTAAGAGTAAAATAGAGAGAAATTTCATGCTGTAGATTAGTTGCTACGAATTGGCGCGCTGCGTCCTGATGATTTGAGGGATTCGAGCAGGGTTTTGAGTTCTCTCGCCATATCAGGGTTTGATGAGTAGAGATTTTTCGTTTCTCCGGGATCTGCTTTGAGGTCGTAAAGCTGGGCGGGTGCGGAGGGATCGGTATCGGGAATGTGAAAAGGTTTAAGGTCTTCGCGTTTCTCGTAGTTGTTGCCGCCAGATGATTTGTGATCGATGTATTTCCAATTGCCTTTCCGAATCGAAAGGGTGTCTTTGCCTTTAAAAGCTTGCATGAGTAGATGCGGACGGATGGGCGCGGTGGCGTTTCCTAGCCATGCAGGAAGTAGGTTATAACTGTCCTCTGCTGCATCATTGGGTAGCTTGGTATCTATGACAGCAGCAAGTGTAGCCATGACATCTGTTAGACTAGTGAGTTGGTCGGATTGAGTGTCAGCCTTGATTTTTGATGGCCAGCGCACGATGAATGGCACGCGGTGGCCACCCTCCCAAGCATCGCGTTTGATTCCTCGCCATGGACGCGCGCCGTCGTGTCGGTAGGTTTTACGCATGTCGATGACCGTGTCGACTTCAGGTCCGTTATCGCTAGTGAGAATGACAATCGTATTATCGGCGACACCGAGTTTATCCAGTGTTTCCATAAGTTGACCCACGACCCAATCTAACTGGTGAATGAAATCGCCATGTGGGCCAGCTTGGGTTTTGCCTTGGAACTGAGGTGCGGGGAAAGAGGGCAGATGAACTCCTTGGGTGGAGTGAAAGAGGAAGAAGGGTTTGTCTAGAGATTGGCGGGTATGATTTTCCAGAAACTCGCGGCTTTTTTTAAGGAACACGAGATCGACTTCTTCCATGGGAAAATCGGGAGCGATGAAACCATCGCGGCAGTCTTGGGAATACGGATGATTGGGAAGCTTGGTGCGGTCGATTTTTTGTGTAGGAGGAACCGGGATGCGGTTGCCATCGATGAATGCGTAGAGCCAGTCGGTTGTGGGGCAGCAGGCGGTTCCGAAAAATGAGTCGAAGCCATGATCAAGTGGGCCGCCTTTGATGGGACGGGAGTAATCGATGAGTTTGATGGAGTCTGGCGAGCTATGATGAATGGGATTATTTCCCTTGTCAAAAAATGTTAGACCGATGTGCCACTTGCCGTGAGCGGCGGTGGCGTAGCCGTTTTCACGAAGCATTTCCGGTAGAGTGAGGCGTTCATCCGCAATGAGCGAAGGGCCGCCGGCACCAGTGAAGACGGAACCGCCGTTAGGGACGCGGAACGCCATGTGTCCGGTCATCAGGCTGTAGCGCGTTGGGGTACAAACCGTGGCGGGGCTGTGAGCATCGGTGAAGCGCATGCCTTGCTTGGCGAGGCGGTCGATATTGGGTGTGGGGATTTTGGATTGATCGTTGTAGCAGGAGAGATCGCCGTAGCCGACGTCGTCTGTTAGAATGAGCAGGATGTTGGGTTTAGCAGCGAAGAGCGAGGAGCTTAGAGCGAAGAGGAGAAGGAGAGCCGAAGGCGCGACTGGAGTCGCGCGGTCCATACAGGAAAGAATTGAAGATTTGATCGGAGTACTCATTTCAATTTCTTAGGTTGATTCTTAACTGCTTCAGCTTGAGGGGCATTGGTTTTTGGAAACCATGCGGCGAGTTCCTTTTTGAGTGTGTTGTGCTCGGGAAGATTGGCGAGGTTGTCCCATTCGTTGGGGTCAGATTGATGGTCGTAGAGTTCCTCGGAGCCGTCTGAATAGCGGGTGTAGCGGTGGCGCTCCGTGCGGACGGAGTGGTTGTTTTGGTAGTGTGTGGTGAGGGAGGGTTGTTTCCAATCGGCCTGCGGATTTTTCAGCAAAGGAACAAGGCTGGTGCCGTCGATCTCGTTATTTTTTGTCAGGCCGCATAGCTCGATGAGTGTGGGGTAAATAGAGAGGAGTTCTGCCGGACGTGGAGAGGATGCTCCTTGGGTGTAGCCTGGGGCGGAAATAATGAGAGGCACGCGAGTGGCGCGTTCCCAGAGGGATTGTTTAGCCCAGTGGTCTTTTTCGCCGAGAAAAAAACCGTGATCCGAATAAAGAACGACGATGGTGTTTTTCGCGTGAGGACTTGCATCAAGCGCGTCTAACAATCGACCCACCTGTTCATCGGTGAAGCGGATGCAGGCGAGGTAGGCTTGGACAGCCTTGCGCCAGTTGTTGGTTTTGACGAACCAATCATGTGATGGACTGTGGCGTGAGACGACGATGCTTTCAACGATAGCCGGAATGTCTTCGCGATCGTTTTCCTTAACTACGGGAAGTTGGATCTTATCTTCGGGTATCTCATCAAAAAATCTTTCGGGTGCGTAGAGAGGAACGTGAGGACGATAGAAGCCGACAGTTAGAAAAAAGGGTTTGTCGTTTGGTTGTTGGATTTGCGCTATCGCCCATGTGGCATCGGTATGGTCTTGGAAAAGTTTTTCATCGTGCGTTTGCGGGCCAAAGTCCCAAAGGCCGCGCGCGCCGTCTGGCGTTTCTGGAATGATCCGCGCGTCTTGCTTAAGCCTCTGACCGGGAATCGGGCCGATGACATCGAAGTCTTTCTCCGGCATGCCGGAGTCGTGATAGATTTTTCCGGTGGTGAGGGTGCGATAGCCGTTGGCAGCGAAGTGGCGAGGAAGAGTGATTTGATTTTTGAGGGCGGCGACATTCCATGGTGAGGTTTGGTTATCGTAGATGCCGCTGTTAGAGGGTCGCAGGCCATACATGATACTGGTGCGGGAGGGATTGCAGATAGGTGCTTGGCAATGTGCGTTGGTGAAAAGCACGCCGCGTTTGGCGAGACGGTCGATGTTTGGGGTTTTGGTTTGAGGATGACCGCCAAGGCAACCGACCCAGTCGTTGAGATCATCGATGACGATGAAGAGGACGTTGGGTTTTTGAGCTGAGAGCGATGAGCTCAGAGCGAAGAGGAGGGAGCTGATAGCGATGAGCGAAGAGCGGAGAGGGATGAGTTTCATGATGAAGACGTGGATCGAATGATGTTTAGCGAAGTTACTCTCTGCTCTTCGCTCCCTGCTCTCGGCTTGATGTTGGAAACTGCCAAGCTGTCGATTCCACGGGCTGTACGGTTCCGGAACTGCTACGGCCATTGAGGATATGTATTCTTAAAAATGCGGATAGTTTCTCCACGATTTCAGGATTTTGATCGGCGACGTTTTGGGTTTCGCCAAAGTCTTTATCGAGATCATAAAGCGCATAGCCACTTTTGTTGAAAATGATAAGTTTCCACTTGCCTTGGCGGATCGCCATATCGCGGCCGATGGATTGGTGGATTGTCGCACTGCGGATGGGTTGGTTGGCGATTTCTAACAACGCAGGCAAGATGCTGAAACTATCCTCACCCGCGTTATCCGGAAGTTTCGCTCCGATGATTTCCGCGCAAGTGGCGATCAGGTCGTTATGACAGATGGTCTGATTGGAAACGGAACCTGCTTTGATTTTTTCCGGCCAACTGGCGATGAAGGGCACGCGGTGACCTCCTTCATAGATACTGGTTTTCTGATCGCGGAGGGGCGGATAGGCGCGCATGGCAGCGCCGTTATCCGCGGTAGCGATGATGAGGGTGTTTTTGGCGAGTCCTTTTTTCTCAAGCGTGTCTAACAACTGCCCGAGCATGTGGTCGCCTTGGAACACCCAGTCGCCGTATTTCGGATCATTTTTCACCACGTCCACAGCGCCGGATTTTCCTTCAAATTCTTCGGAAGGAGCGATGGGTGTGTGCGGCGGGCACATTGGAAAGTAGAGGAAGAATGGTTTTTCCGGATCGCGTTTTTCAATCCATTCGATGGCTTTGGCGATCATCTTGGGTTGGTTCTGCGTTTCCTGAACATGCTCCGTGACCCGGTCTTGTTCGATGATCGTGCCGATGTCGCGGGCGTGAGTGAAGCCGTAAAAGTAATCAAAACCGAGTTGGTTCGGGCCGCTTGAAATACGAGAGCCGATGGGTGGGCTGCCTTTGGATTTTCCGATGTTTTCCCACTTCATGCCGAGATGCCATTTGCCGATGCAGGCGGTTTCGTAGCCATTTTGCTTGAGGAAAGAAGCGACGGTGAGTCGGGTTTCCGGAATGATGGGAGGATCGTAAGATGTTAGAACACCGAACTGACCGATGCGCGATGGGTAGCGTCCTGTGAGCAGGCCGTAGCGTGTGGGAGTGCAGACTGAAGAGGCCGAATGAGCATCGGTGAAACGCATGCCCTGGGCGGCTAATCTATCCATGTTCGGGGTTTTGAGTTTGGAATCCTTGCGGTAGCAGTTTGGCTCGCCGTAGCCCATATCGTCGAAGAGCACGTAGATGATGTTGGGGGGAGCAGCGTGGAGCGTGGAGCTTAGAGCGCAGAGGAAGAGGAATAAGGAGACAAAGAGATTGGGAGATTTGGGGAAGAACTTCATGAGGTTGGTAAAGGATGAAATAACAATCTACTTTTTCTCTTCACTCTTTGCTGCCGGCTCTTTGCTCTCCGCTATTTTATTGAAGCGTTCGCGAATTTCATCAAGCGTTCCGATGGTGAGATAAAAGTGATACTCTGAGACCAAGTCTTTGGTAAGTTGGAATTTCCTGACGGGGGCCACATACGAGCAACCGGATCCATCCGGACCGGGTTTCCCTTTAGCTCGATAAGTGACGGCTTCATTCGTACCCGGAGTGTAGATGCCAATGCCGAAATTGTTGTCATCTACGTAAGCCAACCAGTTGCCAGTGTATTTGATGTTTTCTGGTTTGAGATCTTTACCAAGAATTTTGGGAGCGTGTTTCACTAGCTTTCCATCGAGCTCAAACATCAAGTGCGGCAGCGCGAAGTCGACAAACATCGCCGGCATTTCCTGATGTGCGTTTCTCTTTTGAGTCGGGCCGGTATAGTTGAGTTGCATGCGAATTTTTGCGACTGCACCGTCGAGGATGATTTGCTCTTGCATGATGGCTTCAGGACAAGTTTTTGCATTCGCCCAATGGAGGGGCTCGACCTTCGCGTAGATCTCTTTGTCGGTTTGGCGGAACTCGAGCGTTTTGGCATCCTCACCTTTGTAACTACCACCTTGAACCGGGTTATAAACCCAAGGTGTCTTGCTCCAAACCGATCCATCGGGATCACCGTAATACGATTGCTGGATAAAGCGCCCTTCGTCGTGATGATTCAGTAGATTGCGTTTTTCTTTGGAGAGCGCGAAATAACCGATCGCGGAACCACGGCCCTTATCCACACCGATGCGAATCGTTCCGTTATCGAGATAGGTGAAAGCGTCCGCAGGTGGTTTGGCAAATGCGGTGCCGATGGTGAGGAGCAGCGTGGAGGCAAAAAGCAGGATGTTGTTCATTTCAGGATTAGGATTAGATTTAAGAGTGGAGAAAACGATATAAAAAACTGCGGCAATCACTCCGGCTGTTGTTGGGAAATGCAATGCAGGGTTCCACCTTCTTGGACGAGATCTAGGCAGTCGATGGGGACGATTTCTCGGTTTGGAAATAGTTCGTGAATGATACCGAGGGCGCGGTCGTCATTTTTCGATTGTCGGAAAGTTGGGACGAGGACGGCGTGATTGAGGATGAGGAAATTGACGTATGAAGCGGGTAAAACGGGAAGACGCCAACCGGGAGTTTCACAGGCTTGTGGGAGGTGGATGGGAATAATTTCGTAGGATCTTCCGGAGGGAGTGAGGAAATTTCTGAGCCGCGACATGTTGTTCGCGAGCACCAGATGATTGGGCGAAGCCGTATCGGGTTCATCACAAGCGAGGATGATGTTTTCATCTGTGAAGCGCGCGAGGTCGTCGATGTGGCCATCTGTGTCATCGCCCTCGATGCCTTTTTCTAACCAAAGAATTTCTGTGACGCCGAGTGTGTCGCGGAGTTTTTGTTCGGTTTGTTCGAGAGAGAGATGTGGGTTTCGATTCGGATTAAGAAGCACAGCCTCGGTGGTGAGGAGCTGACCGCGTCCGTTGACCTCGATGGCACCGCCTTCGAGGATCATGCCGCCTTCGAAGCGCTGCAGGTGAAGCGTATTGGCGACTTGCTCGGGGATGGAATTGTCCAGATTCCATGGCGCAAATTTTCCGCCCCATGCGTTGAACTCCCAATCAGTGATCGCGATTTCCGAGGTGCTGGAATTTTTGACAAAAATCGGCCCGTGATCGCGGCACCAGACATCGTTGTTAGGATGATCGAAAAGCTGGACGTTGGAAAGATTTGCGCGGGCTTGGTTGCAGGCCTCAAAGATGGACGCATGATTTTGACCAGGGGCATTAATCCTAACGAATTGGTAGCGAGAGATAGCCGCAGCAATTTCTGCAAACTTGTTCCAGATGATTTCGCGTTTTCCCCCACCCCAATGCCTCGGGTCGTCCACAGGCCATGAAAGCCAAGTTGCAACTTGGCGAGTCCATTCGGCAGGCATCGCGAAACCTTTTTGAGCTGGGGTCATGCGTGGGAATTTCGGATTTCCGCCCAAAGAAGGCAATGCAAAGCTTAGAGATTCATTTATCAGTCATAATAATCCGTATAATCCTTACTCGGTAAGGATGACATTTCGCACCCCGATATGCATTTCCTTAACTATTTCAAAAATCAGACTTTTCTGCTGATTTTCATGCTTGTTTGAATCCGCCATCAAATCCAGCCTTTGGCCACATGAGTGGGTTGGCAACGAATTACGAAGTATGCATCGCGGGAACCGGCAGTTATTTACCGGAAACGATCCTGACCAATGAAGAGTTGGCGAAACGCGTGGATACCAGTGATGAATGGATCTATACCCGCACAGGAATTCGCGAGCGCCGGATCGCGGCGGAAGGTGAATTCACGTCCCACATGGCAAGTGCCGCCGCGCGCAAAGCGCTCGAACAAGCAGGATTGGAACCGTCCGAGGTACAACTCATCATCGTAGCGACCATCACTCCCGATACTTTGACGCCAGCCACCGCCTGTTACGTCCAGCAGCAACTCGGCGCGATGAATGCCGTCGCGTTTGATATTTCCGCCGCGTGTTCAGGTTTCCTCTACGCGATGAAAATCAGTAAACGGATGATTTCCGATGGCGCTTTTGAAAACGCCCTGATCATCGGCGCAGAGAAACTTTCCGCCTTTGTGAACTGGGAAGACCGCACGACCTGTGTGTTATTTGGCGATGGCGCGGGAGCCGCGGTATTGCGTCGCTCAAAACCCGGCGAGGGCGCGATCCTTGCCACGGAAATGGGCACTGATGGCAGCCTCACGCATTTGCTCAATATTCCCGGAGGCGGATCGGCATGCCCGATTACTGCTTCCAACGTCGGCTCTCATCTCTGCACGCTCGCCATGCAGGGCAAAGAAGTTTTCAAACATGCCGTCAATCGCATGAAAGAAGCCGCGGAAAAAGTAATCGAACGCTCCGGCCTGCAAGCCGAGGACATCGCTTGCGTTATTCCGCATCAGGCGAATTTACGCATCATCGATGCCATCGCCGAGCGCCTCTCCGTTCCGGAAGGCCGCGTCTTCATCAACCTTGATAAGTATGGAAATACCTCGGCGGCCGCTGTCGCGATCGCGCTTGATGAAGCCAACCGCAGTGGTGCTTTCAAACGCGGCGACAATATCGTCCTCGTCGTCTTCGGCGCCGGCCTGACATGGGCCGCAGCGGCTGTTCGATGGTAGAAAATTATTTCACTGGCGCGCCCGATGCTCCTTGAAAAGGTGCGGTCTCGGAAATTTTTGGCGTGTGATCGGAGCGACTTACACGTTGATATGAAAGGACCAATCTATAAAAAGCGCTTAGCTAATCACTCATCGCCTGCTTTGCTGATTCACTTTCTTTTTTGGCACATGGCTCAAATGGAGAACAGCGATGAGACGGATCGTTTCGCTCATGGTTTGAAAATTATTTCGTTAACGAACTCGTTGGTTTTGAAGAACTTCGGGTCGCTCACTGGCTTTCCGCCGAGGGTGAGATTTTGAAAGGTGAGGTTGCGGATGTGGGCGTCGGATTGCCCCCAGAGCAACTGGGGCTCACCCAGAACGCTGGGTGCAGCGATGGATATGTTTTGAAAAAGAACGCCGGATAAGTCTCCGGCTTTGCGCTTATCCGCGTTTTTCGAATAGGGCTCGGGCATGGTCATACAGACGAAGAACTGTTGCAGAGTGGGCCGTGGGTCCTCGATATTGATGTTGCGAAAAATCACTCCGGCACCAGCGGCACCACCGCCTTCACCACGCATATTAAAAACACGACCGCCGCTCCATTTGTCCCATTTAGCCCGTGCATAGATGACATCGCAATCCTCCACCAACAACTGGCGGTCATTGAGTTCTGGCATACCAGAGAGTACGAACGAGGATCCGTTGGCGTCGTTCCAGAGGACAGTGCGACGAATACCCAAGCCATTGACGTAAAGCGAATCATCCTGAGTGCGAATGAAGCAGTCTTCGATCAACGTGTTTCCAAAGGGATTAATCCCATCGCCATTCGCGCGCCATGTGAAGATTTTCGTCCAAAGAACTTCATTGGGATGTCCCGCTTTATAGGGGTGAATGAGCATCAGCGAGTGAGTAGCCGAATCAGCGATGGTGATGCCTTCCACGCGTGTGTCAGTCGTTCCTACGATCTCGATCGGACGATAAAGCCCGTGGTCTTTCTCTGGAATTTCGGGCTTAACATATTTGGGATGCTTTAAGCGTGCGCCCGACAAAGTACCGTGGCCGAAGATGCGGATGTGATGGCCGTCAGCCCATTTTCGGTTAGAAAGAGTGCCGTATACGATGGCGTCTCCGGGAATGTAGTAGTCGCGATTCGCGCGTAGCGGGAAAGCCAGCCCGAGATCGTGAATTCCTGGGAGGAAATAGAGCGTTTTCCAAGGACCGTCGGAGGGCGGAATCTGGCCCGGGTTCACCATCAGCACACTGGGATCATTGGGCTTAGGTTTACCGAGCAAGGGAGGGTTAGCAAAAATAGAAATGGTATGAATTGGTGGTCCTTTGTAGCCCTTGCCCGTATCCTGTGCATCCATCTGGCCATCAATATCAACAGCCACCAGACAGGGGTTTTCGAGCCGGAAGAAAGCCTTGCCGTCCTTGACCGAACAATCCGTGGCTTTGCGTTGCGGATGCACCGCTGCCGCCTGAATCGGCTGGCCGTTGGCCCTAGTAATTTCGATTTCCACTGCCCCAGCGGTTTCAAAGTTCACATAGGTATGAGTCCAACCAGCGAGATGATCGAAGTAGGCGTCGGTCTTTTTATCCGTGCTCTTGCAGACAGTTTCGAAAGCGAAGGCACTCTGCCACTCGCTGCCAGCAGAAACTGAGCGCACGCGCACCGCGTAATGCTCCGAGGCGGCAAGCCCCGGCACTGCCGGAGTTACAACCAGATCGTCAGCGGCTGATAATCCAGTCATGGAGCTGAGCAGTAGAACTGCAAAAAAAGTGAGAATGAATTTCATGGCCCGGAGTTTGGAAGAGAGATATTAGATTAATTGCTCATTCGAGTCAGCCTCCATAAAATCACATTTTTCCATTTCCTCATTCATGATGTCAGCAAGACAAACTATACAGAAATCATTTAACTCACCGGCGCGCCCGACGCACCTTGAAATGGCGCGGTCTCAGAAATTTCTATCGTGTGATCGGAAAACGCCTCAAGCACTGCCTTCGCGCGGTCGGGTCGGTCTTCGAGCAGAATAGGCAAAGCCGCTTTGTAATATTTTAACCGCACGTCGACCTCTCCGTCATGCCGATCCAAGCGATCGAGAAACGCAGCGATATCGATCATCCGCGCACGCGCATCGATGAATTGTAGGTCGAGTAGTTCTTTTTTGTTAAGCATATGGATGGCCTCCTGCGAGAAAGATAAAGAGATTTTTGGAAAGATGCGAAATACTTTTGATCTAGAAAAGCTGATTTCAAATAGTGAAGCCAGCGCCATGGGCCTAGGAATGATGGGATTTTCTATTCCCAGCTATCTAGATCAGATCAGTTCTGCCGTCCTGCCGCGAGCTTGTGTGCCATCTGAGGAAACAACAGCCAATGAAACGGCAGCAGAAGCAGCCAATAAAATCGGCCTAACAAACCTTGCGGGCGGAAGGTTGCGGTCTGCCTCAGCGTGTAACCGACCTCGGGCTGATCCTCGATGGCAAACTCTAACCATGCCTCACCCGGTAACTTCATTTCGGCATAAAGAATTAGCCGACCCTTTTGACGGTCAGCCAGTAAAACACGCCAGAAATCGAGTGCGTCTCCAGTGCGGAGCTCATCGGAATGTCGCCGGCCACGCCGGATGCCTATACCACCCACCAACTTGTCCACTAGACCACGCAATTCCCAAGCCCAATTCATTGACGGCCAACCAGTGTCACCTCCAATACTCCAAATGCGGGCGATTACTTCGTCGCGAGGCGCGGTAATTGGCACCAGTTGAGAATCCCTCATTATCCCATGCTCGGGTACCTTGATGGCGTTGAACAAACGTGGTGAAAGCGTGCCCGCTGCCAGCGAATCGATCCAACTGGAGGGCACATAATTCTGGGCGATTCTTGCTAAAGCCCTCTCGACCGCCTCATCATACTTCAGTAAGTTCAGTGGTATGATTTCGCGAATGCTCGAATCGTGACATACGGTTTCCTGGGTCAGCGAGTCGACCAAACTACGCGCCAGCGGAAATGAGGTGGAGGTGAGCAGACACAGCCATCCGGATGAGAGTCGTGGACTTAGAAGACGAGTCGGAAGAAAGATGCGTCGCAAGCCACGCACTTTGCAATAACCCTTGATCAGATCGAGATAACTCATCACCTCAGGTCCACCGATATCAAAAGAGCCATGCGCGGTTTCCGGATGATGCAAAAGTTGTGTCAGGTAATCGAGTACATTGCGGATCGCGATCGGCTGGCAGTGGGTATGCACCCAGCGCGGTGTGATTAGCAGAGGCAATTTTTCGGCGAGATCACGAATGATTTCAAAAGATGCAGAGCCTGAACCGACGATAATCGAAGCCCTTAGCGCAGTGAGTGGTACGCCGGAATTGCGAAGAACTTCCTCCACCTTTCGGCGCGATGAGAGATGCTCGGATAGCGGTCCTTTGTCGGTCGCAAGTCCTCCCAAATAGATAATGCGTTTCCATCCGTGCGTCTGTGCAGCATCAGCGAAATTGGAGGCGCATAGTTTTTCCATGCGTGCGAAGTCGCCGCCAGAACCCATCGAATGGATCAAGTAATAAGCCGCATCAACCGCTTGCGGAAGATTCCGAAGGCTATCGGCATCGAGAAAGTCCGCTTCCAAGACATGCAGTCGCGTCTCTCCTTCCCCAAAATTATCCATGGGGAATCGGCGCCTATCGCGGATGAGAGCGGTGATTTCATGACCGGCATCCAGTAGAGCTTGAATCAGCCTAAAGCCGATGTAGCCATTGGCTCCTGTGACGAGAACGTGCATGGAACCAGTCTAACTCCATTCCGGCGACACGCTATCCATAATTCAAAAAAGCAGGAATGAACCTCAAGTTTCAGTGGCTTGAGATTCACGCACCATTTACCAAGAGCTGATATCTATGGATTGTTTGAGCATGAGTGGGGCATTTTCGAGCTCTTCCTCTCATTTCTTGAAACTGTCACTGAAACGGACAAGTCATCACTTATCTCGGCTGGTTGGCAAAAACAGAAAAACTGCGGCGATCAATGGATATGTGCGATAATTCCAGATATTCTCTCAAAAATTGATTACACTGCCATTTTCCCCAGCCATTTTATACACATGTTCCCTGATTTTTTGCGCCCATTGGACATGAGTGTGTGTGGAGTCGAATGTTTGCCAGGGAATTGGTTTTCCAATGGTAAATCGTACGGTTTTATTTTGTTTTAGCAACATCTCACGAGGCAGAAGTGCGAGTTCAATATTTAATTTAATTCCTAATATCCTACGGATTAAATTTATATTATAAAACAGATTAGAATTACCCCCATGAAAGTAAAAAGGAACAATGTCTCTCTGACACGAAATGGCACGAGATATAACGCTTTTTTGCCAAGCTCGATCCAGAACCTTACCCTTATAACGGCGTGAAACATGTCCCGCTGGAAAATGAGTAATAGCTACGTCCGACTGATAAACTTTCTCTAACTCAGTAACATATTTTCTCGGACTCATTCCATAAGGATTTACGAGCGCAATATACGGACGCAGATTTTGAACAAAGTGAAACGATTCATTGCCAATCGCTTTTACAGTTCCGTATTTTTCAATTACCGTTTTAGTAAGAAGCAACCCATCAATCACTCCAAACGGATGGTTCGATACAAAGAAGCATTTCCGTTTTTCGGGTAGATTTTCGAGCCCTTCAACATCTATTGTAATGTTGAATTCCTTGACTATGGCACGATGAAATTCGACTCCCTCACAATGAATGTGCCTATCAAGAATGGCGTTCATTTCCTTTTGTTTTATGATTTTTTCTAGCCAACGCACAAAAAAATCTGGGAAACTTTTTAGAAAATTCGAATCACCTTCCTTGATCGATTTGGCTAAATTAACATGCTTCATATTATTTAAACAAAGAAAATGATGATCTATTATTGATGCATAATCAATGAACTAAAGGTTTGATGAATGGCTCTAAAAACGCACGAAGTTCGGCGTTATCGCGCACATTATTATAGCCTTTATCAAATGCGGCTGTCAGCAGCTTAGAATTACGAGTAACCGCTGGAGCGGGATTTTTATCAGGGCCTAGGCGGAAAATTTTCACCCCATTTGACTCTGGAGTATGATTTGTTATTTTAGCGCTCAAATGGGAAACGATTTTTTTAGCAAGCGATTGGAAACGGGTATTGTTACGGGAGTGAATCTCAAGGACGAGAATATGCGTCGCTCCAAGTTCAACTGCTTTTGCAACACTATGCTCCTTGGTGACAATGAAGGCGGAGTCAGAAAAATATTCACCGCTGATGCATACTTTCTTCCCGTAAAAAAACGGTAGCGCCTTGGTCGCCCGGAGGACTTCGTGGATGTTTATTTTTTCACGACAAGAAATATAACGACCTTTTCCCGTAGCAACATTTTTAACCGCAATGAAATAACGAGTTTTGATGATTGCGAGTTTATCTAAATCCAAAGGTTCAATTTTTCCAATGATTGTGTCCACAAGGTAGTCTACGTCCATTATCTTACGTATCCGCTTGAACGAGAGGAACCGAGGCGAACAGATATGCTTTGTCCAAGTCCGGTGAATACATTCGTATTGACCGGTAAGATAATACATGGCCGATCCAGCGCTTCCTGATGCAGCGATCATATAATCTGGCTGCAATAGACGATGCTCCTTAGCGAGAGCTGTGAGAGCTCCGCCAGAGTATGAGCAACCAGTGCCTCCTCCCGCACAAACGATCGCTAGCTTCGTTGTTTCATGCGGTATTATCATTAAAAAGGGCAGGCCGTGGTTACAGTCGATGTTTTATCTTCATTATCATCGTCTTCGCAAGCGCCATGTATACACCAATGACATGTGCGTCCAAAAATGGCCCCTGATCCAAGATCGGATTCAGACCTTTCTCGATAAGACGATAACCGCTTGAAGGTCTCTAGGGATCACTTGAAATTCCACATCTTGCCTTTTTCATGATCGGCAAAAACCTTACTGCTTTGCAGATACGAATCAGGAGGATTAGGAAGCGGACCGTCATCCAAAAGCGGAAGAGATGCGCCGACGGTGGAGTCCCATGGCTGGGAAGCGGCCACGTTCACTGGGGTTCCCACCCGGGTCATGTCAAACACCTTGCGGGCTGTATTGAGTGGCAAGCGGACACAACCATGAGTGGATGGATATGGCTTAACAAATCCCCAGTGCATCCCATAGGCGGCGCTGTGGAATGACATCCAGTAGGTCATGGGATAGCCCGCACCAGGATTGCCTTGGCGGCGACGATGGCGGGTTTTTGAGTCGATTCTATGGTTACCTTTCGGCGTAGGACTTGCACTCGTCCCTACGCCAATGGGAGAGGCTAGAAGAACTTCGTTCCCTTCCGTCACATAGAGCTTACCGGCACCTGTGCTGATATGAACCTTCACAGCAGCTGGATTAGTTACCTTCTTGGCCGGCGGATCAAATGAGAATGAAGTGCCGGAGCGCGAACCCGTGGCACAGGAACTCAAAAAGAGGGCAGACGCACCGAGGGCGATGGTAGCGAGAGAACGAATGATTTTTTTCATAATTTTGGGTGGATAGGAGAAATGGTTTTTGGAATAGGTGGCCAAGGCGAGAGCGGTAAATACTCTTATCTTACAACAGCATTGCGCAATGTGAGGTAGCTCTGGTATTCCGCCAAGGTGACCTCGCCGTCTTTGTTGATGTCGGCTTCGTTAAAGGATACCGCGAAGGTATTGAACACCATCGAGTTGGCCTGCGCTTCCTTTAGCGAGATGCCATCGCTTCCAGACTTATCAATCTTGTGGAAGTTCGCTGTTTTACCTCCCGAGGCGATGTATTCCGCTTCGCTCACCTGACCGTTACTATCGGAATCATACATTTTGTGGGCTTCCGCTATCAACATATTGACTGCCTCCTTGCGGCTAACCGAACCACTCGCGTCTTTATCAGCTTTTTTGAATCTTTGTTCTGAGGTGGTTATGGAACTCGTGGCACAACTTGCAAGCAAGACGACGGGAAAGAGGGATAGTGGCAATTTCATGATATAGGAATTGATAATGAAAAATTTCGCATTCGTCCATGAGGAATTCGTGACAACTTATTTTCAGGAGTAATGGTTGATTTCGCATAATGATTCATGAACGGTAGGCGACAAGAAGGACGGCTACCTTGCCACAATGGCAAACTCGGCCCGTGATAATCACTTTTTACGAATACGCCAAACCTCGCAAATCTGATTGCGCTCAGGGAGGCGACTGCTGAAACGGTCAGTTTGCCCGAGGTAAACTGCTTGGACGAGTTGTCCGGAACGCTTTTTCGAAGTGAAGTATTCCGCCGCAGAGGTGGCGCGAGCCGAGGACAAGGTTTGATTAGACTCCGAGTTGCCGGTTTCCGAGGCATAGCCGATGATCAGAGTGAGATCGCCGTCAGGGACCTCGGATGTGATGACATCGATGCGACGCATGTCTTCCTCGTTGAGCACGCTGGAGCCTGTCGCAAAGTCGATCGTGTGAAGGACACTCGCGCCAAGCTCTACGCCAAGATTGCTGTATTCGGTGGTGAATTCGGAGTCCTTCATGCCTTCCATTTTTCTTAACCTGCGGAAAAGTTCGACGGCGGCGGGGAGCAGTTCCTTTTCGGATTTCGCGAAGAGATCCGCCTTAGTGATTGTCGCTTCAAGTTCATTGACGCGTGTTTCGTAAAAGTCCTTCGCGCGAAGCACTTCATTGTAGCGATGCTGGAGATCCGCAAAGTCTTTCCTGCTCACCGCTCCGGACTGCTCGGATAGCTTCTGTCTTACATTAGCGAGTTCCTGAGAGATGACATCCCTTTGCGCATGCGAGTCAAGCAACTGCATCTTGAGCCGATCAACTTCAGAGGAGGCGATATTTGCTCGATCGAGTTCGCTCTGCAATCGGGTGTTGTCCATAGACGCAACCTGTCGCAGCTTAAAGAGACGTAGCGTCTCGGCGTTGCTGGCGGAGATCTCCAAATCTTTGTCCGCGAGAAGCTGCTGAAAATTATTGGAAATCCCAGCGAGGGTCTCGGCATCCTGCCGAAGCCGTTTTGCGATATCCTCTACGGGTTCCAATGCACCATCTAAAAGCGGCAGCCCCATTGCCATCCGCTTGCGGTTCAACTCCGACCGCCGAGTCTCTAGATCCGCCTTACTCGTCTGGACGGCTGAGTTATCGGAAGAGCTGCTAGTTCCTTTGCCGCGACCCATCATAGTAATCACCAACAACATGAGCATAGCCAAAATCATGAACAGCAGTAGTATCACGGGATTCAGTTGCCCTGCCAATCTACTTGCCGCCCGCGGCTCCGCTGGAGTAGCATGAACCGGCTCTGGACTATTGTCTTCGATTGCAATTTTCTCCCCATTCTGCTCAACTGACATACCTTAACCTGTCGAATCGGCTGCTATCCTGTCAATACGCTGTTTGATTATTAAAGAGGCGAAGTGCTCATTCCCGTTTGCCCGAAAAATCCCTATTCTTTATCCAAATTCACCTTTAGCTCGCACAAGTCCCTGCGCCCATCCATCAGCGGTGTCACTTTTCAAACTGGATAACGATTCGCGCACCGACATGACGGCTGGAAGAATTGTATACCTGGCAGTTTATCCAAGTTGCTCTCTGACTACAAGATTGTGACCTGAATACTACTTTCGATCACGCCGGTGGCGATGGCGTGGCGGGTGAGACCGGCGGTGTCGTGGATGTTGAGTTTTTCCATAAGCCTTTGGCGGTGTTTTTCTACGGTCTTGATGCTGATGCCCAGTAGCTCTGCGGTCTCCTTGTTGGCTTTGCCCTCGGCGATGAGTTGGAGTACTTCGGCTTCACGGGGAGTAAGCAAAGGCACTTCGATAGAGGCCGGCTTACCACGGGATCGAGCGTTGCGGACTTGGTCCTGAAGGCGCTTGGCAATGAATGGACTGAAGTAGACCTTTCCAGAAGCGACTTGGCGGATCGCCTCGGGAAGGATGTGAGCGGCGGTTTGTTTGATTAAATAGCCGCGGGCCCCGATGGAAATGGCTTTGTGAACATAGGAGTCCTCATTGTGGGCAGATAGGAAGATGATGCGGGTGGCAGGAGCGTTTTTGAGGATCTGGCGAGCCGCTTCCAGACCATTGAGTAGTGGCATGGCGATGTCCATGACTACGATATCCGGGTGGAGTTGATCCACTAGGGCGACGGCTTCACGGCCGTTTTCGGATTGGCCGAGGAGTTTGAAATCTGGCTCATTTTTCAACAATGCCCAAAGGCCCTCGCGGACAATTTGGTGGTCTTCTACTAGCAGGATGGTGATTGGATTCATGGTTTGGGATGGAGTTTGGGTGGAATTTCAACGCATATGGTGGTGGGCTGACCAGGTGAGGAGGTGATGGAAAAACTGCCGCCAATCATTTCTATCCGTTCTTTCATACCGAGCAGGCCGAGACGGGTGGTTTTTTTGGCGCAGGATTGGCCGTCGATCTGAAAGCCGATGCCGTCGTCGGTGATTTCCATGCGGATGATCCCGTCGTGCTCGGCGAGGGTGACACTGGCTTTGCTGGCTTTAGAATGGCGGGCAACGTTAGTGAGAGCTTCTTGGGCAATGCGATAGAGGACAGTGAGGGTGGTGATTTCCGAGTTTTCGATACCGCTGTATGCCTTGAGGCTGGTGCGAATGCCAGTTTCTACCATGTAGCTGGTCAGGTAGGCTTCGAGAGCTGGGATGAGGCCTAGATCATCTAGCACCGAGGGGCGCAGCTCACGGGCGAAGCGATGGACAATATCGACGGATTTCTCAACGAGGGTTTGGGTGATCTCAATTTGTTGATCAAGGGTATCGCGGCTGGTTTCTGAAGCAGCCTTGAGGCTGGAGAGGCGAACGTTGATGCCGTTGAGAGTCTGGGCGATGACGTCGTGGAGCTCGCGGCTGATTCTGCGGCGCTCCTCCTCTTGGGCGGTGAGGAGCTGACGGGACAGGTCGCGGAGCTCTTCCTGCATAATCAGGGAATTTTTCAACAAGAGGCTGGAGGTGTTTTCGCTGGTGCGGAGGGCTTGCTCGGCTTCTTTACGCTGGAGAATCTCTAACTGGAGCTCTACGACAGATGCGGCAAGCTCGGTCGTGCGCTGGCCGAGGGTTTTGATGATTTGGTTGAGGTGGATGTTCGCCTCTGTAGCCCCACGGTGAGTCCTCTCAATCGGGATGAGTGCTTCAGCGAAGAAAGCGGCGGCCCGCCCTAACAGAACGCCGCTGGTCGTGGGCGAGTAAGTAGAAAGAATGAGAGAGGTGACCGCGATCTCATGGATGCGGGCGAGTTCGAGGGTTTCCAGGCCTTGAGTGACAGCTTGCTGACCAAGTGTCCGCGCAGGTTCCAAGTCCGCCTGAGGGCCTTCCTTCAGGTAGAGCCGCAGAGCCACTTGATAGAGCCGCGATAGGCTGGCGCGTGAGTTATGCATGGTGGTTACTGAATTCACGGATGAGGTTGCTGAGGGTTTGCGCAGAGGTTTCTACCAGCCAATGGGTGGTAGTGATTTCCTGGGAGAGGGTGAGTTGGTTGGCAGACGCTTCGCTTTCGATGGCGAGCAGCTTGATTTTGATGCCGAGTAGTGCCTGGGCGATCTCGTGCTGTAAAACTTGGCTCATCTTGGTGCGTTCCGCTTCGTTCGCACAGAGAATTTTATGCACGATACCTTGGAGTTGTTGTTCGAGAACCAGGGATTCCGCCTGCTCTGCGCTGGCGGACTTTTCTGAGGTCTTGAGCGCGGCCTCGGCGTTGTGGCGGGAGGTGATTTCCTGCTGAATTTCCCGGTTCGAGTCTTCCAGCGCCAAGGTGTGCTGGTGGAGCTGGTCCGCGGCTTGATCGAGTTCCACTTTGGCGTCCAAGGCGGTGGTGTGGGTTTTTTCGATCGGGAGGATCGCCTCGGTGAAGAAGCCGCTCGCTCTTGCCGCCAGCTCCTCGCGCATGTCCGGGGTGGCGTCTGGAGCTAGCAGTGCCTCACAGGCCGTATCGTGGATCCTGGCCAGCGCAAGAATCTCCAAGCCATTTACCACGGCCTCGCTGCCGATCCCATGGGCCAGTCGGAAGTCCGTGGTGGGACCATCCGTGAGGTAGGCGCGGAGGCCTTCCAGATAGTTCGCTGCCAGGTGTTTGGTGGTGGGGGTGTCCATCGGGATTGTTCTCGTTAGATCACGGACTCCAGTGGTTCGACGGCGGGGATGGGCGTGGCTGCCGCGTCGCGATTCGCTGCGTATTCCAAAGTGAAATTTAGCGTTTCCATCAACGCGATCACGTTGATGGGTTTGGTGAGGTATTTGAAAAATCCGGCGCTGAGGCCATTTGCGACATCCAGCGGCATGGCGTTGGCACTGAGAGCCACGATGGGAATATGGGCGGTGATCGGGTTCTGATTGAGGATTCGCATGGCATCGGTGCCGCTGATGCCGGGCAGGTTGATATCCATTAAAATAACATCCGGCACGCAGTTGAGTGCTAGGGCGATGCCGTCATTGGCGTTCTTCGCCGTGAGAAGCTGAATGTCGGGGCAGCGGGCGAGGAGCTGCTCGATAAGCTGGAGATTGGCCAGATTATCCTCCACGTAGAGCACCACGCTCTGGCGACTGTCTCTTGAGATGGGCATGGGCATGAACTTTCTAGCAGTCGCCTGAAGGTAATCCGAATGCGCGTCACCATCATGGATGAACTCGACCCAGAAAACACTCCCTGCTCCGACTTTGCTGGTCGCCCCGATTTTCCCGTGCATCAGCTCGACCAAGCGTTTGCTCACCACCAGGCCGATTCCAGTGCCTTCCTCTGCGGTCGCTTCCTGGCCGAGGCGGTTAAACGCTTGGAACAACTGGGCGAGCATTTCCGGAGCCAACCCTGCGCCGCTATCCTTCACGCTGATGCGGATGTGGCCAGCGGGGGTCTTCACGCATTCCACGGTGACGGTGCCGCCAGTTCTGTTATATTTGATCGCGTTTGATAGAATATTGATCAGCACTTGCTTCAGCCGGGTGCGGTCCGCTTTGATGAAGCAAGGCTCCGAAAACGTGGGGAAGGTCATGTGAATGCCGCGTTTCTG
>JANPEG010000026.1:0-8085 GCA_031431855.1 Akkermansiaceae bacterium
CAGCACGTCCTTCACGTGCGACATCATTTCTCGGTAGAATTTACCTGCGTTTTCCTTTTGCTTCGGATCGGTCGGTTCACCGGCGCTGGGCGGACGGAAGTCCACCATGAGGCTCTTGCCGCCCCATGCGTTCTTAATCAGCAGGATAGGCTCGCCCAATTGTTTCTGCATCGTGATGCCAAAGGTGAACTCGGGCCCTATCTTGCAAATGTTGTGATGCTGACTGCCCCAACCCGCAGTTAGATTGCCTGCCTTGCGGCCGACTGGATTGCCTGGAAAATCGCCGTACGCGTAGGAAATCCAAACGTCCTTGCAGACCACCGGCTTGCCATCGGCATCCACCATCTGCTTGTAGAGATCGGCCGTCTTTGGATCCTTGGCGATGGCTGGGAAAGTATAGCTTTCCGCATGACCTTCCATGTTGGACTGGCCGGCAAGGATGAAGACTTTAAGCGGTTTGGCCTCGATCGTGGTGACAAACGCCATGGCAGCGATGCTGAAAAGAATGGAGAGTTTCATAATGGATGTGTTGAATATGTTAGAGATTTTTATAAGAATTTTTTAAGATAATCATTCAGAGGAAAATGAACCGCAGATGGACACAGATTCACGCAGATTCACGCAGATAAGAAAATAAATTTGAAATGAGGAATTGGATATTGGGTCACTTAAAAAATAACTTCTAACCAATAAATTCTTCATCTGCGTTCATCTGCGTTCATCTGCGGTTTTATTTCTCTTTCTAGGATAAGGATTGGTTTTTAAATATCATTCGGAAATACGTTGTTTGTCGGTGGCTCTATCACTTTCCCTTGCCGAAGTTTTTTGCTTCTTCAAACGTGAGCAACTTCTTCGCGGCTACGGGATCTGCTTTTTCAATATCAGCAATGATCTTGTCCCATTGGCCTTTGAATTTTCCGGGATTGATCTCTTTCACTTTCGGAAGGATGTACTTGGCGTTTGCGCCATAGACGGGAAGCACGCTCATCAGCATCCGAATTTTGAATCCACCTTTGCCTGTGTCGGAATCGAATGCCGCCAATGCGCCTTCAATGCCGCCTTGGATATTCAACCGAGCATAGATTCCGACCGATTCAATCTTGGGATCGAAATTGTGGTAGCTGGTGTAGGTGAGTTCCTGATCGTCCATGATGGTCTTGACGCTGTCTGCAACCCAATGGAAATCTTCTAACGGCACCTGTGAAATCATTTTGACACCCGTCGTACGGCCAAAGGCCCGCTTGTGGGCCATCAACTTGTTTGCCGCAGCGTAAAACAATTCTTTGTCCTTCACCAATCCAGCGGCATACGGATCAGCGCACATGGTAGTCAAAGCGCGGCCCAATTTCAGATCAATTTCACCGAGTCGATCTTGAGGTTTTTTCTCTAACACCAGCTTCAACAAATCCGGATAATACGCATAAGCTCCCGCACCCAGATTAGCGATCGCACCTGCGATATCTGCCCGCATCGACATCTCCTGCTTGCTGTCTTTTAAGAGCGCAGCCAATGATTCGACGGCCAAGCTGGCTTGCTCGGGTGGGCATTGATATCCAAAATACTCGAGGGCGCTCTTGCGCTGCAAGTCAGTTCCTTTTGTTAGCATTTTGACGATGTCATTAACGAATTTGTGAGGCCTTCCTCGGAGTTGCCATACAGCCTCCTGTCGCACTTTGGGCATCTCATGATCAAACAAGGCCAGCAACTCATCTTCGCCTAACTTTTTAACATCCAATGTCGCAAGACCTGCGGTTTTTTGAGAGGCCTCCGCAGATAGGAATATCGATTTATCCGCGCCTTTACCATTAATGTAGAGTTGATGACGGGGGATGCAATAGTTCAGCAAATGCGATGCGGAATCGTTGAATCCGCTATACGAATATCCTTCCCCACTGTCATAGGTGAAGCCTCCATCCCATTTGCGATTGAGCGTATGAAGCCAGATGGTTTCTTTGAAAAAATCCGTCGTCGCACTCGGTCCGGAAAGTCCCGCGCCCAGGCCAGTCCATAGCTGGTTGAAAAAGTGCCCCGTGTGGCCCGTTTCCATGGTGCCGGTGGATGCCAATGACATCCGCGAGAAAAACTGTGCGCCTGGCTTGTCCTCTGCAAGCGAGAGCGCGATAGCAGCCATGCCACTCATGCCGTTGTTGTTGAACGATTTAGTGTTCGGATCATGCACGCCATAAGGCAAGGTTCCCTTGCCGACAAAGCTGCTGTAGAAGGTATGGCCCTGCTCAATCGCTGCCGTAAGCTCCGGATCTTTGATGCCACATTTTTGAGCTAACAACAATGAGATGTAGCAAGGTAAACTGGATGAATTCATTACCGCGTAGCCATATAACCTGCCGTGCAACTGCCCGCGATTCGCCTCTGGATTCGCCATTCGATGTCCCCATAGACCTGCTGCATCCCGCCCCTTGGCAAGCGTCACCGCATACTGCTCGATCGCTGGCAACACGTAGGCGTCTTTTGTGCGTAGATAATATTCGCACAACAAGATGTTCTGATAGCCGTAAGCCCAAGCACCACCCTCAGGCCCCAAGGTCAGCTTTACATCCGGCTTGGCCCAATCCAGTTCGTGAATCGCGGCTTTGACCACTTCGAGATGAGCGGGTTCCCCGGTTGCCATCAACCCCATCAATCCAAATCCGAATCGACCGTAGTCCTTGCTCTTCACGATGTTCGCGGCTGCATTCGCAATAATGGCATCGGACTTCTTGCAATCGTTCGGCGCGGTTGCGCTGTAGGCACCCAGCTTTTGAAGTGTTAGACTAACATCTTTGCCATCCTTGAGTTGAAGAACCAATGACCCATCGGCAGCAGCTTCGGCAGTGTTGATGGCGGCTGCGAACTGCTTACGAATGTCCCCTTCCAGTTTTTTACCTGCGGCGGACGTGATCACATCCCCGACATTGATTTTGCCAACCGCAGGCGAACCCTCAGTCACATAAGTCACCGTGATATCGTTCTTACCAAGCTTGCCGAAGAATCCCGTCGGCCCCAGATGCCAACCCGTGGGTGGCGCTGGCTTCGCCGCAAATGTCACGGAGGACGTCATGAACGCAATCGTCAGCAACACGATGACCGCGCGCAGTGGTGATCCGCATGCTTGGAGATGCGGCAGAAATTTTTGGGTTTTCATAAAGGAATGGAATGAACGCAGATAATGAATAAGTAAGACCGATGAATGAATAGCTTTATTTGTCATCTTTACCTTCTTCTTCGATGATCTTGCGGGATTCATCTGAGAGCTTATCCAGTGGATAAGCTATACTCTTTCCGTTTGCCATCAGGAAGGTGACGTTTGTCTCATCGGCTTTCACAACAGCTGCTTGGATTGTTTTGCTATCGGAGTTTGTCCAAGACCTTTGTTCGATCAGATTCGCCTCCTTTTTCGTGGCAGGCGGGGCTACTTTTTCTTCGATGGGCGCTTTTTCTCTCAGTGCCTTTTTTACGGTGCTCTCGAAATCTTCATCCGATGGCTTTCCCTCAAAAATCATATTACCTGCACGGTTAAAAATGAGGATATGCGGAAGACGATCGATTTTAACAGGCCCGCCGCCACCCATGTTGATCGTGTATTCGACCGATGCTTTTTTGAGAATGGGTTCTATTTGCTCCAGTTTGGCGCCTTGTGATTCCTCACCAATAATCATCAGCCCATCGTCTCTATATTTTTTATCCAACTTAGCTAGATGTGGGAGAGAAGCCAAACAGGGAGGGCAACGCACGCCCCAGTATTCGTAAACCACTACTTTTCCCTTGGTGTCCTCTATTTCAACAGCGTCGCCGGAGGCGTTTTTTCCGAATCTCCATTCTGAAATATTGTGTACTGTATCTTCCGCTTTAACGGAATGTAATCCAACTGCCACGGTTGCCAACGCTAGGCATATCATTTGGTATGGTTTGTTCATGAGGTTTGGTGGTTTTATGCGTCTATATTTCTGAGTTTGAATCCTAACCTGTGGCGCTTTAGTGATTCCCTCATTCCTATGCCACAAGCCGCGACCCTCAAGCGGGAAAGCTTACGAAGTTCCGGCACTTCTATCCTGAAATGAATAAAGTTTTCGCGGTATTGAGCCTAAAAAGAAAAATTGAACCGCAACCCCGACAGGTCGGGGTAAGTGGAGATAGCCGGAAGCAAATGAACGCGGATCATGAATGAGTTACGCGGATCGATTCACTCTATCATCTAGGATCTAAGGGGCTGGACTGATCAGTTTAAGATTCGCCTCTGCAAATGCCTTGCCCATCTGCGCGAAGATTTTTGCACTGCCAAAATAGTGATAACCGCCGTTGGAAGCGCCTTTGAGAGCCTCCCTCTCCTTGGGCGAAAGGACTTCCTCCAAAGCGAGATCGAGTTTCTTCTGGTCGGCTTTGGTGATGCCTTCAATCCGCATGTCGATCGCGGCATAGCGGTCTGGGGAATTTTCTTCATATTGATCATTGGCATATACCGCCAATACGTTCTTCCCTTTTTTCAAGTGCTGGATCTGTTCTTTTTCGAGGACGATGGAGCCATAAACCGGCTTGTCCTGCCACCAGATGTAGGTGTGGATTTTATGACCATTCAAGTAAACATGGAATCCTTGTCTAGCAAAGTTCGCGATGCGATACGAATCGAAATTGAGGTCTTCGACTTCAAACGTTGTGCGCATCAACAGGAATTCGCCATCACCCCATTTGGAGGGAAATTTGTCCATAATGATTCCGCTGTGATTCCAGACACCCTTGCCGATGGGAACCTTGCCTTGCGTCCATTTGCTGTCATCGAAATCGGGCATGAACCAATTCTCCATCTCGGCAGGCAGGGTGATATCGCGGAAACGCCGGGGGGTGTATTCCTTCATCTTGTCCTTATCCTCGGTGGGATTGATCGTGGTGAAACGCCAGATCCGTTCCTCTGGCAGAGGTTTGCCAACGGGTTTCCAGTAATTCTCCCATTTCCAATCTTTATCGAGAGTTCCATCTGCTTTGAATGTGTGTGAGGTGCCGACGATGCTGTTATACTCGCCCTGCTTGGGTTGCGCATCTTCGATGTCCTTATCCCAAAAGGGAGCGGTGTCCACAGCTACCACATTGCCCTTGAACTCGGGCATGTCGGCAGGAGCGGCCATGGCCTTGCGGAAATTCACATTCTTATCACCGTCAACTCCCAGCACACCAATCACGAATGGCATTTTCGGAGCCGAAAGATCTTTGCGCACATCGCGGATGAAGTGTGCCAACAAGCGCGAGTATTCATCATAGTTGTTATTTGGATAGGTAGTCCCATCGACCAAGTCGTTAAAACCCTGAAGCCAAACAAAACCGGCAATTTCATAACCATCCTTCTCATTATATTCCGGGCACACCCGTTTCGGATCTGTTAGAACTTTTTTCACATGCTCGATCATCATGCGGTAAAACACACCCGAGGCAGCATCTTTGTCATCCTGCCATTTTTTCCGTTCTTCAAGCTTCGGAACCCCATGGGCGCCTTGGGGATGTTGATCCCACAAATCTTGAATCTCCTTGGGCAGCTTGTATTGCCCGGCACTGGGCGAACGGAATTCGGTGTTGAGTGATCTACCTCCCCAAGCGGTCTTGATAATCAGGATGGGCTCTTTCAGTTTTTTCTCCATGTATATGCCAAAAGTGAACTCAGGGCCGATCTTGCTACATAACTTAGTGGGTTGATCATCACGTGCTCCAAAGCCGGCGGTCAACTTGCCTAGGCCTTCACCATTCGCGCTGCCATCATAAGGACCTGTTAGATAAGACATCCAGACCTTGTCACATACCCGTGGAGTTCCGTCGGGATTGCGCATCTCTTTGAGGATGGGTGCCGTCAGCGGGTCCTTGCCGATGTAGTCAAACGTGCTGATCGCCGCATGTCCTTCCATGTTAGATTGCCCAGCGAGGATGAATACCTTGAGCGGCTTGGCAAAGGAATTAAGAGAAGAGACGCACAACAGCGCGGCGGTGAGGATTAGTTTTGTTTTCATAGTGATTTATTGATTCGGCCAATTGTCAGTCCGAAACGGGCTTACAGGCAATCCACTCACGGTCCAAAGGTTGATGTAAGGCTTTAACGCCCAGCCGAAACGAGCGGCTACTGGACTCCCAACCTTGTCGCTCCAAACTGCAACCGTTGTCTTGTCGATTAATTCAGCCTGCGCTTCGACAAACTGTTTGTCCTCACCGGCAACCACAAATCCTGCAGGAGTGCCGGTCAATTTGAGTTCGTCGCCTGACATGACATCGAAATGCAAGATGAGTTTATTTCCCTTCGTCTCCGATGATTTGAAAACCGGGCTACCCCAAGTCTGCAACTTGGTCTTTGGCGGCACGCTCTTTGCATAGACTTCCGCCATCGCCCAGCGCATTGCTCGCTGACCATGTGACTGCTTGCGCAAGACGTGCAGATCCGTGTGCAGATCATCAACTGTTACGACGAAGCCAGTGTTTGGAGTTGTCCGATGGATATGGAATTGCGCCTCTTGGACTAGATTGAAGTCACTGGGGCTGTAAACATTTTGCACATCGCCGCCAGCACCCGTCTGGATCATGAGAAAAGGCATCTTGGGCTTGTTGAATGTCTCGCGCCAAGAACTGATGACAGCACGGTAGGTCGGCTCGAAAATGGAGATGGGCTTCGTCAAAGAATTATTTTCGCCTAGGTAAAATGCTGCGCCTCGAAAACTCATGTTCTTGAGAGGCGCGATCGTGCTGTTGAAGAGACAACCCGGAGTCCAAACCGGCTCTTTGAAGAAAGGCGCCAGCTCCGAGATATTCTTCTGCGACTCGGCGGATGCCCAGTAATGTGCCAGGGTGCCGCCCACGGATGTATCCACCAGACCGATCGGAACCTTGAGCTGGTCGTAGAGGTTTTTTGCGAAGAAGAAACCGAATGCACTAAACGCCTTTCCGTGCAGCTCCAAACATCCAGGTCCGAACACAACCCATTCGCGTTTGTAGGGGATTTCTTTCTGAGTATCCTTCTGAACCCAGTCCAGCTTTTCCCAATCCGGATCGGCCCACGGACCATGCAGTGTGGAAACACAACGAATCGCCTGATACTGCGGGTTGGCATCGATCTGCGCCTTATCGAAGCCGTCATTACGAACGAAGAACGGAAATGCCATATTGCTCTGACCGCCAAGGAGCCAGACCTCGCCTACCAGAATATCTTTAATTTCCGATTGTTGGTTACTTGTGTCTGATCTAACGGTTAGATTGCGTCCGATGGCGCTGGCTGGCATGGGGTCTAGCACAACCTGCCATGATCCGTCAGCCGCGACAGTTGTGCTCTTTTTTTGTTCCGCAAACTCGACAGTAAGCTTTTCACCGGACGCAGCCCAGCCCCAGATCTTCAAGGGCATTTCGCGCTGTAACACCATATGGTCGTTGAACAGGCGGGACAATTGTAGTCCAGGTGCAATGGGCGGCAGGGGCAAAAGTTTCGGCGGCTCCACACCCACTGCAATGGATGTCATACCAATCAACATTACGGCGATGAAATCACGCGTTTGTTTTAAATAAGCAGATGCCACTGAGATACATTTCATATAAGATTTTTTTATTCCAAATCGGATATTTTTAGACCCTCGATAAAACAATCCATCTGGCCGTACAGTTCTTTCGTCTTCTGATCATATTCCGCATTTCCATAGATCGCCAAAACATTGGTGCCTTTTTTCAAGTGTCGGGTGACGTCAATCTCCCATGGTGCGTAAAATTGACCATCAAACCACCACCCGTAATCCGCGATGGAATGACCATTCAGGTAAAGCTTGAAGCCTTGCACGGTCAGGATACTCAATCGGTAGAAATCGAAGTCGACGGCATCCAACTCGAAGCTGTTGCGCATGACGATAAATTCCCCTTTGCCCCAGTCGGATTGATTCGCAAACTTGGGAGCATTTCCATTGTATAGAGCGGTGCCTACGGGCGCGCGTCCCGAATTCCACTTACTGTCGTCATATTCAGGCTTGAACCAGTCTTTCAAATCATCCGTCAATTGAATGTCACGCATGCGTCTCTTCTCATGGATGACAAGTTGGTCTTTTTCCACGATGGGATCGAAGGACTTGAATCGCCAGA
>JANPEG010000027.1:0-1538 GCA_031431855.1 Akkermansiaceae bacterium
CAGCACGTCCTTCACGTGCGACATCATTTCTCGGTAGAATTTACCTGCGTTTTCCTTTTGCTTCGGATCGGTCGGTTCACCGGCGCTGGGCGGACGGAAGTCCACCATGAGGCTCTTGCCGCCCCATGCGTTCTTAATCAGAAGGATAGGCTCGCCCAATTGCTTCTGCATCGTGATGCCAAAGGTGAACTCGGGCCCGATCTTGCAAATGTTGTGATGCTGGCTGCCCCAACCCGCAGTTAGATTGCCTGCCTTGCGGCCGATCGGATTGCCTGGAAAATCGCCGTACGCGTAGGAAATCCAAACGTCCTTGCAGACCACCGGCTTGCCATCGGCATCCACCATCTGCTTGTAGAGGTCGGCCGTCTTGGGATCCTTGGCGATAGCTGGGAAAGTATAGCTTTCCGCATGACCCTCCATGTTGGACTGACCGGCGAGGATGAAGACTTTAAGCGGTTTGGCCTCGATCGTGGTGACAAACGCCATGGCAGCGATGCTGAAAAGAATGGGGAATTTTATCATGTTGGAAGTTTTCATAGTGGATATGTTAGAGATTTTTATAAGGATCTTTTTTAATGTAATGCGGAAATACGTCGTTTATCGGTGGCTCTATCAATTTCCCTTGCCGAAGTTTTTTGCTTCGTCGAACGTGAGCAACTTCTTCGCGGCTACGGGATCTGCTTTTTCAATATCAGCAATGATCTTGTCCCATTGGCCTTTGAACTTTCCGGGATTGATCTCTTTCACTTTCGGGAGGATGTATTTGGCATTTGCGCCATAGACGGGAAGCACACTCATCAGCATCCGGATTTTGAATCCACCTTTGCCTGTGTCGGAATCGAATGCCGCCAACGCGCCTTCAATTCCGCCTTGGATATTCAAGCGGGCGTAAATGCCGACCGATTCGATCTTGGGGTCGAAATTGTGGTAGCTGGTGTAAGTTAGATCCTGATCGTCCATGATGATCTTGACGCTGTCTGCAACCCAATAGAAATCTTCTAACGGAACCTGTGAAATCATTTTGACACCCGTCGTACGGCCAAAGGCCCGCTTGTGGGCCATCAACTTATTTGCCGCAGCGTAAAACAATTCTTTGTCCTTCACCAAGCCAGCGGCATAGGGATCAGCGCACATGGAAGTCAAAGTGCGGCCCAATTTCAGATCAATTTCACCGAGCCGATCTTGAGGTTTTTTCTCTAACACCAGCTTCAATAAATCCGGATAATACGCATAAGCTCCCGCACCCAAACAAGCGATCGCACCTGCGATATCTGCTCGCACCACCATCTCCTGCTTGCTGTCTTTCAGGAGCGCAGCCAATGATTCGACGGCCAAGCTGGCTTGATCAGGCGGGCACTGATATCCAAAATATTCGATGGCGCTCTTGCGCTGCAAGTCAGTCCCTTTTGTTAGCATTTTGACGATGTCATTAACGAATTTGTGAGGCCTTCCTCGGAGTTGCCATACAGCCTCCTGTCGCACTTTGGGCATCTCATGATCAAACAAGGCCAGTAACTCATCTTCGCCTAACTTTTTGA
>JANPEG010000028.1:0-2343 GCA_031431855.1 Akkermansiaceae bacterium
CTTCGGTGGAGTTGTTTCACGCGACAAAGTGAAACAAGGCGCTGGCACATGGATCACTCAATTGGATGATTTATTATTATTTGAAGAATTATCATCTAAAGTTTGATATCTATTTTATATGATATTCTTACTTGCACATTAGATATATCAAATTAGGTTGCGCCCACAATGAGCACCAAAAAAGTAATTCGTGGTAAGCGTTATAGCACCGAAGAAAAAAGTAAGATCGTCGCATTCGTGACTGAGCACAACGCCAAGAACAAGCGCGGCGGACAACTCACAGCCGCAAAAAAATTCGGTATTTCCCAAATCACTATCGCCTCATGGCTTAAGAAATCTGGAGGTAAGACCACTGGCAAAGCTGCTGTGAAAGCCACCAAGAAAACTGCTGCCAAATCCGCTAGCAAAGCCGTTTCCAACACTGGCAGCATGCAGAAGAAATTGAGCACCTTGCTCTCACTCGGCAAAGAAATCGAAAAACTTGAGCGCGATTTGAACGCCAAGCGCGCCCAATTCAATACGATCAAAGCTTCGCTTTAATTTTACCTATCTTAATCATTACCCGCTTTCCTAAATGGAGAGCGGCTTTTTTTATTGAGATTTCAATTCTCCACTTGCTCTTCTGAATTTTCAGTATATTATGAAAATTATGAACGCCAGCAGTGATAAACTAAAGGAATCCAAGGAAGAATTCATCGCACAATGGGGTGCATTAGGAACCCAATGGGGAATCAACCGCACCATGGCGCAGATTCATGCCTTGCTGATGATTTCTCCACGATCCATGTGCACTGATGAGGTCATGGAGGAGCTGGAGGTCAGCCGCGGCAACGCCCATACCAACCTCAAAGAACTCGTTGCATGGGGACTCGTGAGGATGGTGGTTATCAAAGGAGATCGTCGCGATTTCTACGAGGCCGAAAAAGATGTGTGGCAGATTTTCCGCATCATCGCTCGTGAGCGCAAACGCCGCGAAATCGAACCCGCTCTGGCACTATTGAGCAAATGCGCAGAAGAAACCAAAAACCTCAAAGGCGATGACGCAAAAGCCTTTCATCAACAAGTCAGCGAGCTTCAAGAATTCGTCGGACTCGCCTCTCACTTATCGGATCGGGTCGCAGCAATGAAACACAGCTTCGCCCTGCAGATCGCCACAAAATTACTCGGATAAACATATGAACACGACAGTTGTCATCATCGGCGCAAACGGATTTCTCGGACGTTATCTATGCCGTCATTTTTCAAGAAACGGGCGCGAGGTTGTCGCCATCGCCAGAAACCGCAAAGGCTGGAGCGGAGATGGAATGTTTCTCGAATGGGATGGAGAAACCCTTGGACCATGGGCACTTGCACTCGAAGGTGCTGAGCTTGTCATCAACCTTTCCGGACGCAGTGTGAACTGCCGCTACAACGCAAAAAATCGTGCGGAAATTCTCACGAGCCGCGTCAAATCCACTCAAGTCGTCGGAAAAGCGATTGCAGCCTGCCGCGTTCCGCCGAAGTTATGGATCAACTCCAGCACCGCGACATGGTATCGCCACGCCGAGGACCAGGCTCAAAACGAATGGCACGGCACCGTGGGCAAAGGATTTTCCTGCGATGTCGCATCAGCTTGGGAAGACGCATTCTTTTCAGCGAAAGTTCCGGCAGAAACTCGCAAGGTAGCGATGCGGATCGGCATGGTTTTAGCCAACGAGCCAGAAACGGTTTACGATGTGCTCACCGATCTAACGAAAAAAGCGCTCGGCGGAACCATGGGAAAAGGCACGCAACGCATCAGCTGGATCCACATGGAAGATCTACTGCGCGCGGTGGATTTTGTCATGCGCGATCCTTTCCTAGAAGGCTTGATCAATGTGACCGCTCCTAATTTTCCCACCAACCGCGAGTTGATGAAACATTTCCGCGACACCACAGGATTCCCCTTCGGACTCCCGGCAAGTGAATGGATGCTCAAAATCGGTGCGTTCTTCATGGGCACAGAAACTGAGCTGATTCTCAAAAGCCGTTGGGCAGATCCGTTGAGGCTACGCGAAGCAGGTTTCCGCTGGCGTTACCCGAAAGCAGCCGAGGCCATCGAGGATCTCGAAACGCGTCAGGGCCTAACAGGTTTTTTCAAAGACTGCGAACGCCGCAGTACTGGCGCCCGCGCTTGGCTGCCAGCCGCGACAAGGTAACAAAAAAACGCCCGACCTCGTGAAAAGATCGGGCGTTTGTTAGATAGTAATGAATTACTTGGAGCTCGAGATGAGGCTCGCTTGGCTTGCGCCTTTTTTGATCTTGCTGTGTTTGATCCAGCTCATGGTGGAGCGGAGTTTCTCACCCACTTTTTCGATCTGGTGA
>JANPEG010000029.1:0-60470 GCA_031431855.1 Akkermansiaceae bacterium
GGAGGCGTCCATGACGATGGCGATGCGTTGGACAGAGTTTTCTTTTTGGAAACGCGGCTCGGAAAGCAACCAGGCGATGAGCAGCACGGCGAGAATCTGCATCCACAGCGGGACGGAGGGGATGATGCGCTCGAAGCGGCGTCCTGAAACCGCCTCGCGCTGGGTTCGTTCTAACAGGAACAACGTGGAAATCGGAATCGTGATCGATTTCCGCTGGAGGAAATGAATCGTCAGGATCGCGGGGATCGCGAGCAATGCCAGGAGACCGAGAGGATTTGCGAACACGGGTGGAACAGTGAAGGGTGAAGAGTGAATTGTGAAGGGGGATTTTCACAACCGGAGAGCCGTGCCTCCGGCCGGCTGGGTTTTTCAAGAGAGATCTCGCACAAAGCAGCAAAGGCGCTTGCTTCGCTCAATCCCTTTGCATCCCAGCCTACCTTGCGCCTTGCCCTTGGCTTCGGGATGATGTTTTCTCAGGTGATGGATGGATCGTTGTTGTTGTTGGGAGTGAAAGGAACGGAGCTGACCTCGGAAGAGGTGGCGATGTTTCGTAAGCTTCAGCCGGCGGGGTTTGTTTTGTTCAGTCGGAATGTGGAGAGCACGACGCAGGTGCGGAAGTTGACGGATGATCTGCGTGGATTGTGTGATGAGGAGCCGATTCTGGCGATTGATCAGGAGGGAGGTCGCGTGGAACGGACCAAGGCGATCGCACCGTCCCTGCCATCGGCGGTGGCGTTTGCGGCGAAGCCTGACGCAGAACAAATCGCTTGGGCGGGTGCGTTGACTGGGGATCTATTGCGATTGCTCGGCTTCAATCTCAACTTCGCTCCGGTGTTGGATTTGGATTATTTTCCGGGTTTGCAAAACGGTTTGAACCAACGCTGCTGGGGCAGGGATCCACAAGATGTCATCAACCGCGCGGGAGTATGGAATCGGTGGATGCGCAAGCGCGGGATACTCGGTTGCGGAAAACATTTTCCTGCCTGCGCGCGGGCGAAGTCGGACCCGCATCATGATCTCCCGATTTCAGATGCGACGATTGAGGACATGATGAAAGAGGATGTCATTCCCTACACCGCGCTCATGCCGGAGTTGGATGCGGTGATGCTCGCGCATGTTTGTTTTCCGAATATTGATCCGGATTTTCCTGCATCGCTCTCGAAACGGATCATCACCCAATGGCTACGCGGGCAGCTTGGGTTTGATCATCATCTCGTTTTAACAGATGACCTCGATATGGGCGCGATCGTCAAACGCTACGGCCGCGGGGAAGATGTGAAGCTGGCGATTTCCGCTGGCAATGATCTGGCGATGATCTGTCACCAAACCGAAACCGCAGAGATCGCCGCAAAAGCGATTGGAGAACTGCCGATCGGAATGCGAGACGATGCAAAAGAACGTCTGCAACGCTTCCGGAAGAAAATGTCAATGCCTTTGGTGTGGTCGGATACGAAGTGGCAGGAGACGTGTGAAAAGATTTCGGAAGTCGCTGCAAAAATCCCAGAGCCGAATGCGGTGGATGAACGCAGCGCGGTGACGAGGTATTAAAATCAGGATTTTCTAATAGCTCGGCATCCGTCAATCATTTGGAGTGTCTCGGAAGAGTATCGATCCCGATTATCAATTCACCTTGCGATAAAGAACTCCTTTGCCGATCTCAATTTCATATTTCAACTTCACGTCGTAATTGAATTCTTTCAAGAGTTCGGCTGCAAGAGCTTGTACTTCGGTGGAGCTTTCACCGTCTTTCTTGCTAAGCTCAGCGTATTCCGCGCGCATGCCCTGTAGCTCATGATGCGTTTTGGGTGATTCGATTTTTTTGACGAGCTCTTTCTTATCATCAACTAATTTCACAAGCGCGGTGCGAACCGGAATGAAGAGGTAGTCGGAATCCGCCTTGTAACCATAAATCTTGGCCATTAAGTCGGTATTCTCCTGAAGTTTCTTTTCCACATCAGCGATTTTTTGCTTCGTCTCATCGGTCTTCTCAGTTTCATCGTTGAGTTTCTTGATGATGACTTTTTGAGCTCTGACGATATCCAAATTTTTGACGAATTGTTTGTTTGCCTCAGCTCCATCGATGACTGCTAATAATTCAAAAGAACCATCATTGTTCACCAGTCTCGGAGCGATAACGAAAGGCTCTTCGGTTTTTTCAGGATTCCCTGAGGATTGGGTATCCCCAGTACTGGTTTTTTGTTCACAAGACGAAATGAACAGGAGTGTGGCCGAAGCCATGATGATTGGAGTCAGTCGTGATTGCATTGGGTAACTTTTGATTAAAATGATGATGAGGGCATGAACCTTCAACGGATTCCAAACTAGTGGGGCAGATTTTTTTAATCAAGGTCTTTTGAAATCATATATATATTATGCCTAGTCTGCCTGCTGTCCTTTTTTCTTTCCCTCAGCGGTTCTCAAGATTATTTCTCTAATCCATGATATTCATCGTGATCTCTAAGTGTGTAACATGGCGTATTTCTTTTGGATTGCTTATCCTATTAATGGTTTTGCCGAGCTGTGCTCCACAGGTGAAAAAGCCTGCATCCGTGCCTTGGCACTCGGTCTATCGCTCCATAGATGATGCTCAGGCTCACCAGTTTTTGAACTCAGGCATCAAATTACTGACTCAAACCCATGGTTCGCCTGAGATTCCAGTTAACAAAGTTATATTAAGGCATTCCGTGAAAAATGAAGCTTCCTCGCGTTATCGAGTATCAACCGGCTTCACTAAGATGGAAGTGGCGGATCGCCAACGTGGGGTTTTCTGCATCTATCTGGCCGTACCGCCATCCCATGAGCGCTTCTATTATCTGCTCGGGCACGAAATCGGGCACTTACTGCGTCCAGATAGAGTTGGATCGGCAGAGGAGGAGCGCTTTTGTAACGAATTCTCCCGCAAGTTATGCGCCCAAGAAAATCGTCCCTGGAGCGACAAGTGGGAGACGCGTGACTGGGTCAGGTTAGATTAGGGAATCCGCCTTGTGCATGGATTGTGTCAAAAATGACATCATAGCATATAATAGTTGACATCCACCGTCAATTTCAGTCTTTGCCATGTGTCAGTTGTATTTCCCAACACAACCCATAATCATACAAACCATGAAAAAGTATTCTTTAGCAATTGTAGCGAGCGCCCTGGGGCTATGCTGCCAAATAGATATAGCGCGGGCTCAAGTAGCAGCGGACACGACTTTACTGAATGCCGACGTATTGGCTGTGCCACCTAACATTACCGCCACAAACACTGCCGGCGCTCATGTTGGATATACCGGAGTCGATTTCGACGCGACTGCCACGCTCACTGGTGCGGGCAGTATTACCGTTAACAACAATACCACTGGAATTGTGCCAGGTGTGGGAACGATTTATGGTATTTATAGTGATAATGGAGGAGTTTTGACCGCAGGCGGATTCTCTGGCAATATTACCGTGACGAACAACAGAAGCGCTGGCGCCCTCTCATCGGATAACGATGTTTCAGCTTATGGGTTCACTGGAAGTACTTGGTATGGCAATCTAGTTGGAAACATGACGGTGACAGCAATAGCTGGCAGATCAACGGCGGGTGATGCCTATGCTGAGGATGTCTATGGTATTAGCGGTTATCTAGACGGTAATTTACAAGGAACAATCACACTGAACGCCAGAGGCAGCACAGCAAATGTAACAACTGCCGCAACATCAGCTTATGCCTACGTGGAAGATGTTTATGGCGTTGATAACGACATCAATGGTGACTTGACGGGTGCAATAATCATCACTGCGACAGGTGGAACCGCCACGGCAACCGATGACTATGCTGGAGCTTATATTGAAGATATTTACGGTGTAGACGGCGAAATATATGGCGATCTGACTGGTGCAATTACCATCAATGCTACGGCTGGAAGCGCGACATCAACCAATGGTGATGCCGAAGCATACGTTGAGGATGTTTACGGTGTCTATGGAGGAATCGATGGCAATCTCTCTGGGACGATCACGATTAACGCGACGGCTGGAACCGCGAATGCAACAAATGGAGACGCCAATGCATACGTATATGATATCTACGGTGCCGACTATGATAGTGACGAATTAGATGGCAACTTATCTGGAGCCATAACGGTTAATGCGACGGCTGGAACCGCCAAAGCAACTGATGGTTATGCAGGAGCCTATGCAGAGGAAATTTACGGGTATTACTATGACATCTATGGCAACCTCACTGGTTCAATAAGCGTCACCGCTAAGGCCGGCACTGCTACATCTACAAATGACACAGCGGACGCTTATGTTTATGATGTTTATGGTGCCTACTACAGCATCTATGGCGATCTGACAGGTACGCTGAGTGTAATTGCCACAGCGGGAACTGCGAAGGCTACCCAAGGGGAAGCTAATGCATATGTTGAAAGCGTTGTAGGTATTGATGACGAGTTAGATGGGGATTTGTCCGGCATTGTGGTGATTAAAGCCACTGCAGGCACGGCGAGCTCAACTGGCAGTGACGAAGCTAACGCCTATGTTGAAGACATTCTTGGTATTGGATACAATGATGACCTTATTGGCGATTTGGAAGGCTCCCTCACCGTTACAGCCATAGCTGGAACTGCCACCGCAAACAATGACTATGCATATGCCTATGCGGAATCTGTCTATGGCATTGGATATGGCAGCTATGATCTTGACGGCAATCTTTCTGGATCCCTTAAAGTTACGGCTAAGGGAGGAACTGCAACAGGAACTGATGGCGCTGAGGCCTATGTGTCTGAGGTAGTCGGTATCGACTATGATCTTGATGGCAACCTTACAGAAACAGGCGAAATTCAGATTGTAGCCAATGCGGGAACAGCTACATCAAAGAATGGCTATGCCTATGCGTATGCGCAAGAAGTCTTCGCAGTTGGTTATGATGGTAATAGCTGGTATGGCTCTATTAACGGTGATCTGGCAGGAACGATTTCGCTCACTGCTACAGGTGGAACCGCGGTTGGTGAGTCGGCTGACGCATACGTCTACTACATCGGCGGTGTCGGTAATGAAATTGATGGCGACCTTAGCGGGACCCTTACGGTCTATGCCAAGGCAGGATCTGCGACAGCGACAGATGGTGATGCTACAGCTTATGCCGACTTTGTGTATGGAACTGGCTATGATGATTATATCACCGGAAACCTTACTGGAGATGTCAGTGTAACTGCCATTGCGGGAACCGCTACTGCAACCAACGGTGATGCAGATGCTTACGTTTACGAAGCATATGGTTTATACTACGCCTTAGACGGGTCTGTTGGGAATGGCGATATTACAGGCACGATCACTGTTTATGGTATCGGTGGAACAGCGACAGTCACAGACGATTTAGGTAGTAGCGAAGCTAATGCCTATGTGGATTATATCCAAGGCACCGACGATTATGTTAATGGTGACATTAGCGGAAGTATTACGGTTTATGCTAAAGCTGGCATCGCAGAAGTTATCAGTGGAACTGGTAGTGCATATGCTTATGCCGATAATGTATTTGGTATTACTGGCGGTATGGGCGGCGATCTAACGGGAACGATGACAATAACTTCGATCGGTGGAACTGCGACGTCTGCAAATAGTGATGCTGATGCATACGTATACGCGTATGGTGTAGATGGAGCTCTCGGAGGAGATCTCACTGGTAATATTTACGTAACTGCGATCGGTGGAACTGCTGAGGCGCTAAACGGGACAGCTGATGCATCTGTTTACGCCTACGGTGTAGATGATGATGTAAATGGCTCGATCTCGGGAACCATCAAAGTGATCGCAAAAGCCGGTCTTGAGAATGGAGTGACCGATACTGATACTGAAGCTTATGGCATTAATGCAACTGGTGGCGATCTCACCTTCGATGGCGCTACGATTTCTGCGCAGGCTTTCGAATACGATGGCACGCTAATCGCGGACAACTCATATGCGATTGATGGCGCGGGTGATCTTTTCTTCAATTCCGGCATCAACAACATCACTGGTGATATTTATGCTGTTACGGCTAATATTTCGGATGGAACGACAGCAAACCTCAATGGACGTGTCGTACTGAGCGGAGGTCTAAACGTTGGCAATGGCTCAACCTTAGGTCTTAACATCGGCCGCGTCGGTCTTCCTGCTAATACAGTGATGTCCGTAGCTACCACAGCGACATTCGGCACATCTTCAACAATCACTCTTACAGATGCTGTTGGTGCAGAGCTGAGCTCAGTTGAGGGACAAGTGATCGTAGGTGCTGGAACATTGAACGGTTACACCAACATCACTATCGAAGACAAATCGATCTTCGACTTCACTGTTACGGAAGTTGGCGAAACGATCGTCCTCAGTGGCGCAACCGTCGCTCAACAAAATTCACCAGCAACAGGCGTAGCCCAGGCGAATACCGCATCGGCTAATAAAGTGATGCATAATGCTTCCAAAAACTTGGTAGCAAGCCGCAGAGCTATTCAGGGCGCTGGTGATTCTGGTGACGCACCTGAAGGTCCTAGCGGCCCGCCGGCTGAAGGTACTAGCGACGGCCCGTCGGTGAAGGCAGGTGAATGGATTGGATATATCAGTCAGTATAATGACATGGGCAATCAAGACTCCGAAGGTGCCAAAGCCGGATACGATTGGCAGTCATCAGGCTACGGTTTCGGAGTCGAACGCGTCATCCAAAACAACTTCATCATTGGATTTACTGCTGGCCAGTCATTCTCCGATATCGACGGAGATCGTAACTCTGGTGATGGTGATTCTGAGATGTTAAACGCAGCTCTCTACGGAACTCTGATCAAAGATAACAAATACTTTGAGTCCGGACTTTTCCTCGGTATGGCTGACAATGATACGAATCGTATCGATATCGGTCTCAATGGATACAGAGGTAACTACGATTCCACCCATATCGGTGCCTGGTTCGAAACTGGCTTCACCTATAAGGAAACCAAAGATACCCGCATTGAGCCTTACGTGCGTGCTTCTTATGTCTCCGGTGATAGTGATGGATTTACCGATGCTGGTGGTCCAATTCCGATGACAGTTGCTAGCAATACAACTAACAACCTGATCATTGAATCTGGAGCTCGTTTTACCAAAACGATGCCATTCTACAATGGAACTGTTATCCACGCTCAAGTTAACGCAGCTCTTCAAGCTGAGCTTCTTGATAACTCTGTTTACTTTAACACTGTTATTGCTGGAACGGGTCAGCGTGTCAGCAGCCCTGATTCTGATCCTGTAGCATTGGTCTTAGGTCTTGGCTTTGATTGGGACATTAATGATCAATTAACAGTAACGACCAACTATGAGCCTACGCTGTCTGGTAACTGGTTCAACCACAGCCTCGACTTCTCTGTAAGATACGAGTTCTAAACGGATTAGTCAGAAAACTTCAAATCCCTGGTGGCTTTTGTCATCAGGGATTTTTTTATGTATTGAGAGTCTCGTCAGGAGTCATTGGTTACCCAATAGATCCTCCTAATTCAACAATAGCCTTATTTTGCCAGTCATGCTTATCGCAGGAGAAGTGTCAGAGAATTGCAGGAGTTCTCACACAAGGAGGGGCTGCATTTTGCTGCCCAATTGCATTTGAAGAGGGCAGCAAAATGCAGTCCCTCCTTGTTACTTTTCACAACAGGGCATTGCCAAAAACGGATTATTCTCCCATCTTCCGCATGTTCCTCATGCAGACATCTAACTCCAATTCTACCAAACCTCTTCGTCTTGCCGTTCTTGGCTGTGGTGCCAGGGGGCGCACTTACACAAAAATCGCCGCATCGATGGTTGGGCGTTATGAGCTCACGGCCGCTGCGGATCTCGTTGAGTTCAGGGCTCAGACGGTTGCGGGTTTTGCTCCTGAGGGGACGGTGCGCACGTTCAACTCCGCCGAAGAATTTTTCGCAGCGGGCAAGCTGGCCGATGTTCTCATCATCGGCACTCAAGATGCGCATCACTATGGCCATGCGATTAGCGCGTTGAATATCGGTTACGATTTACTTTTGGAAAAACCTGCTGCCGAAACTCTCGCACGCTGTGAAGAACTTGATGCCCTTGCGCGTTCACTCGGACGTCGTATCGTGCTTGGTTTTGTTCTTCGCTACACTCCGTTTTATTCAGCCGTGAAACAAGTGGTTGAAAGTGGCCGGCTCGGAAGAATCATGACGATGCGTTTGAGCGAAGGCGTTGGTGACTTTCATCAGGCACACTCTTACGTTCGCGGTCATTGGGGAAATACCGCGAAATCTTCACCGATGATTGTGGCAAAGTGCTCACATGATACGGATCTCATTTGCTGGCTATCTGGTTCCAAACCAAAAACGATTTCCAGTTTTGGACGGCTCGATTGGTTTAAGCCGGAGAACGCTCCGGTAGGAGCTCCGAAACGCTGCACCGACGGCTGCCCGGTTGCCGCGCAGTGCAATTATGATGCCCACCGCTACCTAACAGAAAAACGCAATTTTCTGCGTATGGTCATGGACGGCTATGAAAACGCGACCGATGAGCAGGTGATCGAGTTTCTTAAAACTTCACCATGGGGTCGTTGTGCCTATCACTGTGACAATGACGTAGTTGACCATCAAATTGTCTCCACGGAAATGGAGAACGGTATCACCGCCAGCTTGACGATGACCGCCTTCGATCACTGCCGGACGATTGAAATCCATGGCACCCTCGGTTCTCTCCGTGGCGGCGAGCCTTTATCAGATGCAGGCACTCCGGAACTCTGGTTCCGCGAACATCGCACGGACAACATTGAAAGTATTCCAGTTTCGGACGCATCCGCCGAAGGCTACGCTGGCCACGGCGGTGGAGATTACGGTCTCGTCAATGCGCTAGATCAATTGATGACTGGCGACAATGCGATCCCGATTGGACTAGATGGCTTGGCCGGACATCAGTTGGCGTATCTCGCTGAGACATCGCGCGTTAATGGGGCGCAGCCGGTGAATCTCTGAGTTCGCGCTATTAGTTAGCGGTTATCCGGATAATCTTGGATGGGCTCTAGTTTTTCCTTCGGATCACTATGCCGAAGCATGATGAAGGGCAATAGACCGACTGCAATAATTCCTAACAGCGAGTCCGCCCAAAAGATTTGCCAGAGAGGCCAGTTGAGTTTGGTTTCGGACATCGTGTAACCAATCCACAACACGCTGTATGTGGTTACGGCATTGCTTAAAGCCATGAAGGCGGTGAAATGAGTGCCAGCGATCTTTGGATTTACGATATCCATGAAAAAGGCGGCCCGTGCGCCGAACATCATACCGTTGAAGACTTGAAAGCTAATCATCCCGATCCACCAAAAAGTGATCAAGTTTTCTTGGCGCACCCATGTGCCGTCACCTGTTTTGATCGCGTGGTCGAAACCTGCTTGTTTCATTTGCCAACCGATCCAGAGGCCGGGAAGTACCGAGCACAAAGCAAAGAAACCGATGGCTTTCTTGCGTCCGACTTTATCTGACAGGGGGCCACCGATGAGACATGAAACAAACCATACAACTGCGGAGACCAGTCCCAGTTTTGAAATCTCCATATCAGTCAGACCAATGACAGGCGCCATGGAGGTAGAGACGATAGATCCTAACAACACACCGCCAGCAGGTAGCACAGCAATCAAAAGACCGAGTCTTCCTTGATTGCTTGCGAGCATGGTTTTGAAGGTGGTGAAGATATAATCCCCGAGCTGTGCTTTCAGTGCAGAGGCACCGGAAGTTCCTACAGGAGGCGAAGGCAGATCGCCGTCCTTCATGGCTTGTGCTGCGCTTTTCTCACGTATTAGAGTGATTACACCAAAAAGAATCAGCGCTAATCCAATTGGCACAATTCCGCTGGCGGTGGCAAAACTGTCAATTTTATCATTTATAGCAATCACTCCATAGCCCCCGACCATGCGCCCGACTTCTGCGAAGCCAAACATCAAACCATTGGCCGTACCCCTTTCTGATTCAGGTAAGGTGTTACAAGCTAAGGAATCGATCGCCACATCTTGTGAGGCCGAGCAAGCGTTATGGATGAAGATCAAAGCCGTGAAAATCTGTAGCCCAACGACGCTATCGCCATCGAAAAATGGCATGTTAAACAAGGAGGCGGCAAGACTGAGTATCATGCCCGTTTGAGTAAGGATGATCCATTGTTTGCGTGCGCCAAAACGTGGGATGTGGAGGTTATCTACCAGTGGCCCGATTAAAAATTTCCACATCCAAGGAAGACTCACGATGCCTACGAAAACGCCGATCGCAGCATCATCCATCCCGCGTCGCTTGAATTCTAGAATCAGTGCGATGTTGGCAAATCCCTGAGGAAGCCCTTCACTGAAATATAGGCCGCCAAAGGCAGCGAGACGGCCGATCTTAGTCTTAAGGAGGTTCATAGTTGTCTTAGAGCTGATGAATTGCAGCAAAGTTCAAGCTGTTTAAACCAAAGATGTCACTCAATAAAATCGCTTCGTATCGACATTTAAGGACAGCCATCCTCTGATTTTGTTCTAGTGAAATGGCGGTGCTTGCCAGTCCTCCCCGCACCATGCAGCCTTTTAACCACTCATCCCATGCTTCACCTTCTCGAAAACCTTCCCACGCTCCGTGAGGCTGCGCCTATCATCATTTCCTTGATCATCATCGAGGGCTTGCTCTCGGTGGATAACATGTTGGCCATCGCCGCTTTGGCAAATCAGTTGCCGGAGAATCAGAAAAAGACAGCCCTCCGTCTAGGGCTCGCAGGGGCTTATTTATTCCGTATCGTGGCTTTGTTTTTCGTGGGTTTCATCATGGATAACGAATGGGTGAAGTTCATTGGAGCCTTCTATCTTATTCACCTGATGGCGGATCATTTCCGCGACTACGCCAACGAGCATGATGGGGATCCGGATACCAAAGCGCTGCGGATTTTCACCTTCTGGCCCACGGTGATTTCTATCCAACTGATGGATCTTAGTCTGAGTGTCGATAACGTCGTCGCCGCTGTGGCGATGAGCCCGGACATTCGTATCGTGTGCCTCGGGGTGGTGCTCGGAATGCTAACGCTGTGGATGTTCGCCTCGCTCAGTCTGAAGCTGGTTGAGAAATTTCCAATTCTTGAGCATACGGCGTTCCTGCTCATCGGCTACGTTGGGATGATTTTACTAACTGAAATGTCTGCGGAATATTTCTTCCACACAAATATTCACATCTCCGCCTTCCAGAAATTCATAGGTATCGTGATCATCATGACGTTGTCCTTTCTCTATGATCGGAAGTCTTTAGTGCAAAAAGTCTTCGATCCATGTTTCAAGATCGCATTGGTGCCTATCAAAATTTACGCGATCTTCGCAGGTTCGCTCATTGCGGTTCTGCTATGGCCGTTCAAGCAGATCTATAAGTGTTTTCAGAAGTCAGCGTAGAAATATTCCACGGTGGATAGAGAGCTTGAAAGGCAAATTTCAAGCTGTAGCTGTTAGATGATCTATTTGACTTGTTTGAGAACGAAGTCGATCAACTCCTGGCACGCGAAAAATCCAGGATCGACCTGATGTCCTTTGCCGGGGATTATTTTGACTTCAATCGAGCCACCACCCGCCTCGTAACGTTCTTTGAGGATTTTGGTGTTTAAATCATACGGCACCAATTTATCGATATCGCCATGCACTGCGAACATGGGCACTTTGTTCGCTAGTAGGCCTTTTAAATTGTCGATGGGATTGAATTCAGTGAGCTTGTCGACGAGTTCGGGTTCGGTCATCGAGAAATCGGCGAGCGTTTGCGCCTTCGAGCTTTTTAGCGACCAACTCTCGAGATTGCACACGGGATAAATGCCAACCCAAGCCTGCACTTTGTCTGGATTTCGAAACGCCCACGCGAGGGTCATTATGCCGCCGCGGCTTTGGCCAAGCAGGATAGGTTTAGGCGAGAAGCCGCGTTTCACCATTGCATCGTAAAACAGAGTGAATTTGGCAGTGCTGGCCGGCGAACCGCGAACTTCACCGAGATCGAAGCCCGCGATGCTGATTCCTGCCTTTGCAAACGCTTCAAAATAAGCTCTCCGCTCGGCGGGATTTAAACTCCCAATGGTTGGTGCATACCATACCCACGGTTTTCCCTTTGCAGGCTCCGGCGCAGCATAAAGGTAGGCTTTGTTTCCATCGATCTCGAAAGTCTCGGCGGTTTTTGGTAACGAGTCTTGAGCGATGAGTGGTAGAGATAGGCCGGAAAGGACGATCACGGTGATCGCGATCGAGGACAAAGCAAAGGCTCTACGCTTGATGGGGTGCTGATTCATGGTTGTTGATTTATGTTGGCGGGTGGTGTTTGAGTCACTGACGCTTTCTTCTATTTTCTAGGACGAGAACCCAATCCTACCGCTGGCAGGATCGATGTAGAAGGCAGAATATCGTATTTTTGGTCAAAGTCCTTTCACGGACTTCCATTGCAGTTTTAGATATTTTAATTACTGGTTCACTGTAATAAAAATCCATTATACCTAGATCAATCTTCTTTACCATTCCATGTGCCGATTTATAACCACTCAAATACTCTCTGTGTTGCTTATTCTTCCACTCATGGCAGTGCCACCAGCGAATGATTTTTCACCGCAGCCTCAGGTTGTGGCTGTCAGCCCGGCAGAGTTTTTGAAAACGGTGGAATTGCCAGATGGCTATTCGCTGGAGTTGGTTCTTGGTGAGCCGCAAATCAAGGAACCCGTCACAATATCTTTCGATCCGAACGGTGCAATGTATGTGGCGGAAATGCGGACTTACATGCAAAATATCGATGGTGCTGATGGTCTCACACCTGGCAGCGTGGTCAGCAAGCATGTCAGTACCAAAGGCGATGGCAACTTTGACCAGCATTCAACCTATCTCAAAGACGTTCTGTTGCCGCGCATGATTCTGCCGCTCGACGATCGAATTCTGTTAGGAATTACCAATACGTCCGACCTCACGATTTACAGCGACAAAAACCGCGATGGAGTCGCTGACGATAGTAAGCTTTGGTTCAAAGGTGGACCACGCGGTGGCAATATGGAACACCAACCAAGCGGCTTGGTCTGGGGACTCGATAACTGGATTTACACCACCTACAACAGCTATCGCCTACGCTGGAACGGTGAGAACGGCCAAGCCTTGCAAGAGCCCACTTTTCCTAACAGTGGTCAATGGGGACTCGCTCAGGATAACTACGGCAAGATGTGGTGGAGTAATGCAGGTGGTGAAAAAGGACTGCACAGCTACCAAGTATCGACGGTTTATGGATCGATCAATCCTGGTTCACAAAAAGAAAAAGACTTCGATGTCACTTGGCCACTGGTGGGTGCCCGCGACTATCAAGGCGGCCCAAAAAAGTCACGTGACGATGGTACCTTGAATCATTTCACCGGCTGTGGCGGACAGACGGTATTTCGCGGCGACCGACTTCCTAAGGAGCTCATTGGCAACGTGTTTTTGCCAGAGCCAGTTGGACGTTTGATTCGTCGTGCCATCGTTTCCGACAAAGCAGGGGTGACGGTATTGAGCAACGCCCATCCGCAATCGGAATTTCTTCGTTCTAGCGATCTCTGCTTTCGTCCGCTCCATATGACCACGGGTCCTGATGGTTGTCTCTACATCGTTGATATGTATCGCGGCATCATCCAGGAAGGGAATTGGGTCAAAGAAGGTTCTTACTTGCGCAATGTGGTCAAACAATACGGCTTTCAAAATGTCATCGGCCACGGCCGCGTTTGGCGTCTGGTGCACAAGGATTTCAAGCCAGGCCCGCAACCGAAAATGTTAGACGAGACGCCCGCGCAGTGGGTGAAGCATCTAGCTCATCCGAATGGTTGGTGGCGCGATACCGCCCAACGTTTGCTGATTGTCAAAGGCGATAAATCAGTTGTGCCCGCACTCACGGAAATGCTGCGTCAACGCTCCGAACCGCTAGCTCGCCTCCATGCGCTGTGGACACTGGAAGGCTTGGGCTCATTGACTCCAGTGCTAGCGCGTGAAGCAATGAAAGACGCAGATCCAATCTTGCGTGCGCAAGCCATTCGCGCCAGCGAGTCATTGATCAAAGCCGGCGATCAATCCCTTATCGCCGACATTCAGACGGCGGCAACGGATGAAAATCCACATGTCGCCTTGCAATCTGCGCTGACCGCTAAGTTGCACAAATTTCCCGAATGGAAGCAACAAGTCACACAACATATTGTGAGTTCTTCTCACGCTGGGTTGCGCGAAATCGGTGCGTCGCTTTTGGGGGATGCGGCTCCTAAAATTGACAAACGTTTTTCACCGCAGCAACGCCAGCAATTTGAACGCGGCATGAAAATTTATCAGGAAGTCTGTTTCGCCTGCCACGGTGCCGATGCCAAGGGTGCGCCGATTCCCGGAATGAAAGATGCCACGTTGGCTCCTCCTCTCGCCGGATCTCTAACAGTTAAACAAGGCGATTCGATACTGCGCGTGCTCTTGAATGGACTCGAAGGACCCATCAATGGAAAAACCTACGAGTCGATGATGATTCCTCAAAACACCAATAGCGACCAATGGATTGCTGACATCAGCAGTTATCTTCGCAACGCTTATGGAAATAGTGGTGCCTTTGTTGATGTTGAAGCGGTTAAGAATCTCCGTAAGGATTTATCGGCACGCACCAAGCCTTGGACCATCGAGGAACTACGCGCCCTTACCCCACAGCGCATCACGGATCGCAAGTCTTGGAAATTGACCAGCAGTCATAACCCGGACGTATTGACGAAAATGATTGATAACGATGCAGCCTCCCGCTGGGACAGCAATACTCCGCAAGTGCCGAATATGTGGATTCAGATCGAGTTACCCAAAGCGACGAAGCTCTGCGGGGTCGAGCTTCACAATGCGGCCTCACCCACCGATGCGCCTCAGCAATATGAAGTGCAAGCTAGTAGCGATGGAAAAACCTGGACTTCCCTTGTCAAAGGCGCGGGCGACACAGATCTCACGGTCATCTCTTTTACTGATACCATCCTCACTCATCTACGCATTACCCAACTCGGCACCAAGCCCAATAAATTCTGGAGCATTCACGAACTTGAGCTTTTAGCTCCTCCGCAATAGCAAATTCTTAGCATTAAGGGTTGCACGATACGTGTTTCGTCATGAATCTCATAACGCTCTTTTTAACCTATTAAATATATGGAATTCCGCTGTCCAAGTTGTCAGATGCAGTTAAAGGCCGAGCCTGATCAGGCAGGTCAGGTGGCGAATTGCCCTGCGTGTAGCACTCGCATACAGATCCCTGCGAACATGCCGGAATCAAGTTTAACCAAACCAGGGGCTGCTAATCAAGCTACGTCCCGCCAAGTCTGGAGAGAAACGGATCCAACAAACCCGAACATGCTCGTCAGCCTGGGAATCGGCGTTGGATTACTGACCGTTTGGTATCTCATCCTACTGCCATTCAATCCTCCGATGGATAAATCAAATGCCGACTACAGCTCGATGGAGTATGTAGCATCCCTTTTTTACAAACACTTCCTTGTTAGCATACTCAACACACTGTTCTTCTCTTGGGCGATATCCATTCTCTATCTCAAATTTCATAAACTCAGACATCAGAAGACCGCTTTGTTGCTTGATGTGCTTCCGATGTCATTAGGCAAAGAAATCAACATCTCCAATGTAGGCCATTTCATCGATCATGTTTACAAGCTGCCATATAAGCTTAGAGATAGTTTGATGGTGAACCGGATCCGCAAAGCCCTCGAGCTTTTTGAAATCCGTCAGTCAGCCTCGGATGTTCGCGAGATGATGGCCAGCCAGTCCGACATCGATAGCGCTCGGATCGGCGGCAGTTATACGCTGACTCGTGCATTCCTGTGGGCAATTCCCTTGCTCGGTTTCATCGGTACCGTCATCGGTCTGTCTCAGGCCATCGGCGGTATGAATTTTGCGAATGTCGAGGACGTGACGAAAATCGTTGCCGCTATTAACAACGTAACGAGCGGTCTGGGGACCGCGTTTGACGCCACACTGCTCGGTCTGGTTCTCGCGATGACATTGAATTTCCCGATCAACTCGCTATCGAAAATGGAAGACGACAATCTCAATCAGATTGACGCATTCTGCAACGAGGTGCTGCTGCCGCGACTCAATGATGGTGTTGGCGCTGGAAATGGAGATGCAGCAGCGATTGCCGATACCGTAGTCAAGCAATTGGCAAACGCCCATCATGAGTTGCTGACCGATCTTAATGAGCTTTCGACGCGGATGGTCGATTACGCGACCAACCTCGATCAAAAAATGTCAGCCTTCCAGAAAACCGTGACCGAGGAATTTGTCACCAAGACCTCGGCCATGCGGGACGAATCTGATAAGGCAGTCAAAGAATCGATGGAAAATGTCGCGAAATATATCGGTGGCTTGGAATCTGGTATCAAGGAGCTGAATTATGTGCTTTCAAGCCTCGATGGGAAACAGATTGTCATTAAACAAGTCCGACGTAGCTGGCTGTGGTCCAAAAAGGATAGTGAGTAAGCCCGTTTTCTAACATTTTCACCCTCCTGCCATGGCTAAACGACGCAAGGGAAACCATGAAGAGGTGATGCTAATCCCCTTTTTGGATATCTTATGTTCGTTGATAGGCATTCTCGTTTTGATCATCGTCGTGCTTTGCGTAGCAAATACTCGACAAACTCAGGGTCGCACTCCTGATGAAGTGGCTCGCGCAGGCAAATTTGTTGCTCTATCCAAGGAGCTCAAATCGCTGGATTTACAGATCATGGATTTGGCATTAAAAAAATCCAAACTGGAATCTCAGCAAGATGATGCTGATAAAAAACAAACGCGTCTAACAGAGTTGCGTAAGCGCCTTGATCTTTCAGGGCAAGAAGCCACCTCCAATAAAACCGAGGCTGCAAAGATTCAGAAGCAGATCGAAGACCTTGTATTACAGATAAAATCTTTAGTCAGCCAAATGCCGCCCATCGAGAAAGAGATCGCGGAGCTCAAAAAGCAACTGGCGCTACTTAAGAAGAAGCCGGATAATAAGCCCTTGCCCGTGATTATCAAACCTTCCGGCAGCGGAATGAGTGGACAACGGAAACTGTTTTTCGTCGAAGCATCCAACGGCGCGGTCACCCTTCGTAAAGGCCGCTCGGAGAAACAGAATATCGGTTTGGCTAACCTCGCTTCTGATAAAAACTATAATGACTTCCTTGCTAAAATTAAAAGCACCCCTAACTCCATGCTCATTTTCCTGATCCGCCAAGACGGTGGCTCATCCTACAATGTCGCTGCAGGCTTGGCGCAGAGTAAGTATGAAATTTTAACCGGAAAACTCCCCATTCCAGAAGCGGGCGAAATCGACCTCGGCTTGTTTGAAAAATAAAAACCAAATGATCACATACTAAAATGGCAAAACGCAGACATGGTCAGGAAGCCGAGCTTCCGTTCGTGGCTTTGATGGATACGATGACAAATGTCGTGGGCGTTCTTACCATCGTGCTCGTGATGATCGGAATCAGTATCGCTCATGCAGTTAAAAAGATTCTAACAGATCTTCCGCCGGCTACGGAGGAACAGATCTCGGAGGTGGAAGCATCGGTTTCCAAAGCTCGTGCAGAAGTTGCCCTCCAAACCAGTCAAGTGGCCTCGATTTCGAACCTACCCAACCAAGGTGATATCAATGCGGAGCTCATCAGGCTGGAATCACAGGCTAAAGATAAAAACATCAAGCTCTTCGATCTGTCCACGTTGAGCAAGGAATTGACCGCGAAGTCCAGTGAGCTTGCTAAGCAAGAAACCCAGCTCGAAAATCTCATCAGCGAGCGAGATAAACTCAAGGCCCTCCTCGACGACACGCCAGTAGCAAAAGCTCCGGAAGCGAAGGTCATCCGCATTCCCAATAGTCGTCCGATTCCCGAAGACGCGACTATCTATCACGCGATTGTCAAAAGCGATCGCGTTCATATCATCGATCCGCACACGCCGATTACCCTATTCAACCGTGAGCTTGAGAAAAAGAAGGACGAATGGCTCATCAAACGTATTCAGGTCAAAGGTAAGCCTGACAAATTCCTTTATGACGGCACGAAAATTGTGGCCCACTTCAAGAATTTCAACTGGGGCAACTCTCGCGGCCAAACCATTTCAATTCAAGCTGAGCCAACGAACTATTTCATGTGGCTCGTGATTCGTCCGGATCTTACATCAGGTGGAACTCCACTGGAAGAAATCGCCCAGCCCGACTCGGAATTTGTCAAATCGCTCCCCATTATCCGAAAAGGGTTTCGATCGGTTCTAATGTATCGCGTTCACACAGATTCGTTCGATACCTACCTTGCGGCTCGCGAAGTCTCTGAAACTGCCAACATCGCGGCAGGCTGGGATATCAACTTCTCTCTGGATTTCCGAATGCCCATCCCTGAGTTGACAGTTGAACGTCTCAAGGAACCACCGCCAAAACCTCCCAACACGGCGCCCGCGCCTACGCCTAAGCCAAAGCAGGGACTTGATTGACGATTGATGAATGACGATAGACTCCGCTTCACTACGTCCAAGCAGTCAGGACTTCGTCAGATTAAAGATAATTCGCAAATGCTCATTTAGCTTTGTTGATTTCTAAATGAGGAAGAAATATAGCCGGAACGTCAAATCAGCATTCAAAAATCAACAATCATCAATCAAAGTGGCATGAAGAGGAAAATATAAAGCGCGACTGGAGTCACGCGGTCCAATTATTCTCTATCACGGCTGTCGATCCAGATGGTGACTGGGCCGACATTAACGAGTGAGACTTTCATGTCAGCACCAAAGACCCCGCGGCCGATGTTGCGGCCGAGTTCGTTTTCGAGAGAGAGACAAAATGCGTCGTAAAGTGGCTCGGATATCGCGGGTGGGGCGGCTTTGAGAAAGGAAGGGCGATTGCCTTTTTTAGTGGAGGCGTGGAGGGTGAATTGGCTGACGACGATCACTTCTCCGTGGGTGTCTTGGATGCTGTGGTTCATTTTTCCGTGCTCGTCCTCAAAGATCCGCAGTCGTGTGATTTTCCTACAGAGCCAATCAATGTCATCCGTGGTATCGACTTCCTCGATCCCGAGGAGAATCAGCAGGCCATGCTGGATGGATGAGACCGTTTGGTCATCGATACTGACACTGGCGGAGGAAACGCGTTGTAGGAGAGCTCGCATGGGAAAAGTGAAGAGTGATTGGGATCTTCCGATGCCTGAATTCTGGCTCTTTTGAATGACGATTGACGATTGTTGATTTTGGATTTTTGAATGAAGAGTTATTCACAATGGCTACCAACGGATTTCCTAGAAAATATTCGTGAGGTTGACGAGGGTGGCGAGTCTTTGCGTTAATCCCTCCCTCACATGGCTGAATTACTGAAACAAAAATCTTCCGCTCCGAGTCTTCAAAAAGGAGCGAGCGAGGTGGACGATGTGACCCGTGCGCTGCCGCATGCGGTGGGTCCGGAGAAATCATTGCTTTCGAGCATGTTGCAGAATCCTCAGGAACACATCGGTAAGGCTGTTGAAGAGAAACTCACGGCGGGACATTTTTATCTGCCGCAGCATTCGACTTTATTTGGGTTACTCATCGAGTTGTTTGAAGCAGGGGCGCAGGTGGAGTTGGTTTCTTTGGTGCAGCGCCTGTTGGATAAAGGTCTGTTAGAAAAATGTGGTGGTCCGGGTTACCTTACTGAGCTTTACACCTATGCGCCAAGCGCCGGACATTTCGATCATCATCTTCAGCATGTCAAAGATAAGTATGTGTTGAGAGCGATCATTCGCAGTGCGAACGAAGCTGTGGCGCAGGCTTATGAGTCACCGGATGAAGTGCCAGCGTTGTTGGATTCAGTTGAGCAATCGATTCTCGCGATCCGTGAAAGTGCGGCGACGAATGAAGCTCAGACCTTGAAACAAACCGTTGAAGAGGTGATGAAGAATTTCCAGATGTTGATTTCCAAAGAGAAGCTTTCATCAGGCATCACCACGGGCTTTGAGGTGCTGGATAGGAAATCGGGTGGTTTGAAGCCAGGTGAGATGTTCGTGGTCGCGGCGCGTCCTTCTATGGGTAAAACTTCTTTGATGATGAACATCGTCGAACATGTTTGTTTGGATCAGGGTAAACCTTGTATGGTGTTTTCCTGTGAAATGAGCTCGGCGCAGTTGGTCCAGCGTTTGTTGTTTGCGAGGGCGAAGTTTGCGGCTTCCAAATTGTCCCGCGGTATCTCGCCGATGAAACAGGAACTTGAGAGAATCAGAAATACATCGATCCAGATCATGGACTCGAAACTTTTCATCGATGACACCGCGGGTATTTCGATCAATGAGTTGCGTGCGAAGGCGCGTCGTAAAAAGCGCGATGAGGATATTCAGTTCATCGCGATCGATTATCTTCAGTTGATGAAATCCCGCACCAAGCAGGCAGAAAACTCACGTGAGCGCGAGATTGCGGAAATTTCCGGAGGAATCAAAGCGTTGGCAAAAGAGTTAAAAATTCCAATTTTAATTCTCGCTCAGCTGAACCGGGGTCCGGAAGGACGAACCGGAAAAAGCCTCGGTGTTCCGCGGATGTCGGACCTTCGTGAATCGGGTGCGATCGAGCAAGATGCCGACCTTGTTGGCCTGCTTTACCGGAATAAATACTATGCCGAGAACGAAGAAGAGCGCGCGGCCTTAGAGGGAAAAGCGGAGCTAGTTTTAGCAAAAAACCGTAACGGTGAAACCGGCTCGATTCCATTGACCTTCATTGAGGATACGATGCGTTTTGAAACTGGACCACCAGCTGAGGAGCAAGAGTAGATCATTATAGAATAAATTTACCGCAGAGGCGCAGAGGTCACAGAGGAAACGCAAAGCCGAATAGGCCATAGCAAATAATATGTTTCTAGATTATTTGGCCAGATCGGGGAGTTGATTGAAGAGATCTGTTAGAATTCCGGGGGTTAGAATGGCTGGGGTGATGATGGGTTCTTTGCCAGGTTCGATCAGTACGTTGACTGGGATGGCAGTGCGTCCGAGTTCTTCGAGTTTGGCTTCGATGGCGGGATTTGGTGCGGATTTGTCTGCTTTGAGGAAGACGATGCCTTTCTTTTTCGCGAGGGCGATCACTTCATCCGTGTAGGCGATTTTTTTATTCACTTGGCAGGTGAGGCACCATTGAGCTGTGAAGTCGATGTAAACGGGGGTGCCTTTGGAGAGATAGGACTCAGTTGTTTCTTCTGACCAAGCCTGCCATTTCATGGTGGAGGGTTTGTGCGGTACAGTGAGGAAGACTCCTGTGCCGAAAAAGAGAAGAGCGATCACGACCGCTATGCTACGAGCTTTCTTGCTGCGATGCGGGAGATACCAACGACCATAAACCCACGCTGCGATTGCAATCATGCAGAGTCCAAAGATGGGGGAGAGCAGATACTCTTGGCCAATAAGGCCGGCGTAAAACCAGAGGAAATATCCAGCGGAACCGAATAACAGGAACGACATCGCTTGTTTGAATGATTCCATCCATGCGCCGGGGCGAGGAAGCGCTTCGACTAAAGAGGGGTAAAAAGAAAGGATGAGGTAAGGGAGAGCTAGACCTAATGCCATGGCGGCGAAGCTCAGGAAAAATTGGCTGGAAGGAAGGGCTAAAGTCGCGCCAATTGCGACTCCGAGAAAGGGTCCCGAGCAAGGTGTGGCGACGACGGTTGCGAGGACTCCGGAGAAAAATGATCCGGTGTGTCCGTTTTTACTTTGGAGTTTTCCACCGACAGAAGTTGCGGAAGTTCCGATTTCAAAAAGACCGAACATGTTTAGTCCAAGAATGAACATGAGCAGCACGAGAACCACGACGACGTTTGGATCCTGGAGTTGGTATCCCCAACCTTTCAGGGCGGATCCGTCTTTGATGGCTGCGGCACGTGCGGCAAACAGGATGCCGCTTAAGACTGCAAAAGAAGCCAGTACGCCGACAGCGAAACTGATTCCGTGCAACGCGATGGAGCGTCGGTTTTCACCAGCTTGCTGGACAAAGCCCATGATTTTCAATCCGATCACCGGAAAAACGCATGGCATCAAGTTCAGGATCAAACCACCGAGAAACATGCCGCCGAGAATTTTAAGGAGTGCAACAAGCGAAGTCTTTTCAGGTGCGGGTTGGGAGAGGGAAGTCTCTGGGATGATGTAGCTGTCAGTGCCAACTAAGATGCCGGAAACGGTATTTCCTTGCGGGATGGGTTCGTCCAAGAAATCGACTTTTTTACGCTCAAGTTTGAGCAGGAATCCATTTTCGATTGGGCTGATTTCACCGGCCTCGGAGAGCGATTTTAGGTAAGGCTCGTTAGGGATGAAATCGGTTGGGGGTGCTTTGAGTCCTTTGAGTTCGAGGCGGATGGAGTCAAGGGATGCTTTATCGGGATTAGCGGAAATTTTGACTTCGGTGGGGAGGGCTTTCGGCATCGATTGTCTGGCAGCTTCGAATAAAGAGCTTTGATTGGGATCGATGACCGAATCGGCGGCAACGGTTAGGTTGAGAGAAAAACTCGCTTCTTCATCAATACAGGTTTTATCACAAATCTGCCATGTCGCATCGGCTGAAAAAGTGAACGTGCTACCGGTGCTGAGAGTCGCGGGCGGTGTGATTTCGACGAGAAAAACCGGACTGCCGCTGTAAATGAAACTTTTGCCACCAAAACCGTCTTTAACCTGTGGGGCTGGCCATTGGATGGGGCCTGCCTTCGCACCTTCGGGAAGTTTCCAGGTGATGTTCGGTGGTAATTCAACGCCGCCAGAATTGAGATAATAACTGTGCCAGCCTTCCGGATGATCCAGTTTCAGAGCGACGGTGAAGGGTTTTCCGGGAGCTATCGATGAAACTTCTGGGATCAGAGTGGCAGTGGATCGCTCTTTATCTGCGAAGGCAGTGCAACTGAGAGCGAGTAGGAAAAACAAATAACGCATGCGCTTATGAGAGGTTAGTTCGGGTTTTCATCCAAATAAATTCTTGGGGGGTGGAAATACTTCGTCACTGACGCCGCTTTCAGCCATTTATGGAGAAGGCGCGAACGGCTTTTTAATTCTAGATTGTGGGTTGGTGACCATTTGGTCGGTACCGACCAAATGGTCGAGATTGGTAGGGTGCCATCGCCGAGGGCACCGCGCGAAGCGGAACGTATTGGATTCTCCCTAGGAATATCCTTTTCTTCCTCATTCCATGCGGCGCCCTCGGCGATGGCGCCCTACCTTTCACGCGTGAATTCAGAGTTGAGCTTTGGATGATAAAACATAAAGTCTCGCCCTGATTATGTTTTCAAGCCTCAGCGACAGCCTCGACAAGACCTTCCGCAACCTCCGCGGGGTCGGCAAAATTTCCGATAAAAACATCACGGATGCGTTACGTGAGATCCGTATCGCCTTGCTTGAGGCGGATGTGGAATTCGGGGTGGCGAAGGAGCTGATCGCTCGTGTCAAAGAGGCATCGATGGGTGAGGATGTTTTAAAGTCGATCAAGCCCGGTGAGCAGATCGTTAAATTTTTCCAAGACGAGCTGACTCGTGTTTTGGGTGGCGACAATGTTCCGCTCGATCTCAATCCGCCGGCGCGGATTCTAATGGTCGGCCTCAACGGTGCGGGTAAGACCACAACCTCGGCGAAACTTGCGCGGCGTCTGAAAAAAGAGGGTCGCAGACCGCTGTTGGTGGCGTGTGATTTGTATCGCCCGGCGGCGATCGATCAGTTGGTGACTTTGGCAGGTCAGATCGATGTGCCGGTGTTTGCTCCGGATCGGGGTGAAACGGATTTAATCAAAGTGGCTCGTGAGGCGATTGCTTACGGCGAGGAAAAAGGCGCGACCGTTCTGATTTTCGATACCGCGGGTCGTCAGGAAATCGATGATAAGCTCATTGAGGAACTCAAGCGCTTGCATGCGTTTATCAAGCCGAAGGAAACGTTGTTGGTTGCGGATGCCGCGACTGGACAGCAAGCGGTTTCCGTGGCGAAGCATTTCGATGAGGCGGTGGGAATCACAGGTATCGTTCTAACAAAACTCGACGGCGATGCGCGCGGTGGTGCGGCGCTTTCGATGCGTGAGGTGACGGGTAAGCCAATCAAATACGCGGGTGAGGGTGAGAAGCTGGATCAGTTGATGGAGTTCCATCCATCGCGTATGGCGGATCGGATTCTCGGCATGGGCGATATCGTCAGCATGGTCGAGAACGTGGCAGATAAGGTCAACGAAGCCGATGCGATGCGCTCGATGAAGCGGATGCAGGAAGGTAAATTCGATTTCAATGATTTCCTCGATCAGATGAAAATGATCCAAAATCTCGGGCCGCTTGAGGGCTTGCTCGGCTTGATGCCGGGTTTCAACAAGATCAAAAAACAACTCCCTGCCGGCGCCCTGGATAATAGCAAACTCAAGCGCACCGAAGCTATCGTGCTGTCGATGACGCGGATAGAACGCGCTCGTCCGGAGATTATCAAAGCGTCACGTCGTCAGCGTATTGCTGCGGGTTCCGGAACGTCGATCGTGCAAGTGAATCAACTCATCAAGCAGTTCGGTGAAATGCGCAAGATGATGAGATCGCCAGGCAAGATGAAGAATATGATGAAGCAAATGGGCGGTGCCGGTGGTATGGGCGATATGATGAAGGGCTTGGGCGGGAAGCTTCCGTTTTGAGGAGTTAAAGCAGAGCGAGTTGTAACGAGCTGCCTCGCCGAGGCGAAGCCGTAATGGATTGGAGTCGCGCGGTCCGATATGCCCTTGAACTAGTCCGAGCGAGTCGGAGACATTCGCTCTTGCTTCTCTTTTTCTAAATCCTCAGAATCCATTCCCCATGGCTACTTCGACCTCAATTCTCCCTAATAAACTGCACGAATACCCCCAGCAAGATGTGATCGACGGATCCGGCGTCGGATCGGATTCGATTCTCGATGATTGCCTCAATCAGAACGACGGGGTGCTGCAGCTTGTGCACCGCTATGCCGGCCGAACATTTTGCTCACCGGGAAAGCGTCTTCGCCTGGATGCGAAATCGTACTACCCAGACTACATGGGTGGGACGGGTCTCGATGAAGTTTGGATGTGCTGCACCGTGCCCATTGTGACAGGCGTCATCGATACCCGCACGGGAAAGGCACCTTTTCGTGAAGGAGAAGCACACGTCCTCACTCCAAACGGGCAGTTCATCTCACTTCAGGATTTGATCGCGGCCAATCCGGAAGCTGTCATGGGAGAGAAAGTCACGGCTTTTTCGAAATCCTTGTTCGGAGAGGTCACCTGGCCGATTGTATCCAAGAAGTTCGACAATCTGAACCCCATTCCCCACCATCTTCACTGGGCAAAGTGGGAAGTTTACGACATCAATTCTTTCGACAACCCTGGAGTTAGTCCGTCGCATTATCACACCACGGCAATGGGCCTGTACCCGTTCGTGACAAAGGACCAGTTCCTCGCCTGTATGAAGCGTTGGGGACAGGGCGATTATAACGGAGTTCGGCACTTGTCGCCGCACACGATGATGCACATTGATAACGGCTTTGTGATGCCAAATGGTGTGCTGCACTCACCGACGGACCTTTGCACGCACGAGTTGCACGTGACGATGGACGAGCATTTTCTGGCCGAGGACCTGACACTCGATGGACGGATCGGAGCAGCCGATGCGTTTTACGCCTGCCGGGAGCAGGACTATCCGAAGGCCAAGCACGAAGACTGGGAATACCTGGCTGACACGTTCGACTTCAAAGCGAATCAGGACCCGAACTTCGTAATGAAGAATTCGCGCCCGGCAATCACCGCCGAAGAATTTGCCGGCGACGGAGTGGATGCACAGTGGATTGTTTACGGTGAGGTTCTCGGTGAGCAGAGGTGCTCAATTCTCCGTCTCACCGTTGCGCCCGGCGCCAAGACGAATTTCTGCCCGGAGAGCCCCGCGCTGTTCCACACCAACCGCGGACGCGGCCGGGTTGGGAAACTCGAAGTGAAATATCACCAGGACATGAAGCTTGGCGAACTCTATCCCGAGATCGGATTTATCACCCAGGCCGCACTTAACCGCGGCGGGGTGGAAATTGAGAACATGGGAAGTGAACCGCTCGTGTTGACCTTCGACTTCCCGCAACACGCGCATTCCAAAACTCCCGGTGTTGCCGTTGCGAGCTAGTCGGTGGATTCTTGATAAAATTTCGGCGAGGGCAAGAGGAGATCGGGGGGAGGATACGCTCGCCCCATGATCAGCGTGAGTCTTTCGTGAGCTTGCCGCGCAGTGCGGTGAGTTGTTTGCTCAGCGAAGCCACCTGCTGATCCAGGGCGGCGAGGTCGTCGAGCACTCGTTGTTTATCGGTATCGCCGCGCTTGGCCGCGTTGTATTCATCCAGCTCGGAGTGCATTTCCTCCATGCTGTTCATGATGATGCCGATGAAGAGATTGAGCATGATCATCGTTCCGAGCAGGATGAAGCTGATGAAATAGACCGCAGCTACCGCAGGCGATGACCCTTTCGCGCTATCGAAAAGGAATTTCCAATCATCCAGGGTGATCGTCTGGAAGAGCGTGAAAAACGCCAACGACAAGCTGCCGAAGTGCGCCTTGTCGTGTGCACCGAAGAGGTGCACACCAGTGATGGCGTAGATGTAAAGCACTAGGCTTAGCAGGAGCCCGACGTAACCCATGGAACTGAAACTCTTGACCAATGCCCCGACCAGAAGCTGGAGCTTCGGCAGGGCCGAGACAAGGCGCAGCAAGCGAAGGGTGCGAACGAGGCGCAGCACCACGGCGAATTGCGAATCCCATGGCAGCAGGCAGAGAATCACGACGAGGAAGTCGAAGATATTCCAGCCATCGCGGAAAAAATCGAGCGGACGGCGGCCATGTGCCGCGAGTTTCAGCACGATCTCCACGACAAAAACCGTGAGCGCAAATACATCGAGGGCGCGCAGAAGCGCTCCGTGACTGGCGACGATCGCAGCATTCGTTTCCAGTCCCGCCAGTACGCCGACCAGCAGGATTACGCCGATGATGGTGGCATGGAAAGATCGCGAAGCGACGACGCGTTGTGAGAAGCCGGTCATAGAACGGAGGACTGAATTTCTTTAAGATAGGCTAGTGCATTAAACCGGCGTGCCGCCCCGGACGAGGGAGAGAATCGAGGCCGCATCCAGCGTCTTCGCCCGCTCTTGGATTTCCGGGAGGTATTTGGTATGGAGTTCCCGGGCTTGGCTTTGGAGCGGCGTTATGAGTTTTCTCATATCTGGAGCGGTCAGGTTGCGGCCACCGGAGTAGTATCTCTGTGCCACATGGCCGATGGCGTAGGTCGATGCAAACGACATCGCTGAGCCCGTGACTTGGTCAGCAACTTTACCCACGGTTTTCCCTCCGAGTTTGCGTCCGAATTTGCCAACCATTTTGCGGGCGAAGCCCTCGACCATCTGGGAACCGAGCCCGATGCCGGCGGTGGCGAGGAAGTCCTTGATGTTGGAGCGATCCAGTTCCACGCCATTCGCCTTTCCGATCCGATAAACCATCTTCATCTGCATCGGTATGATGACGACAGTAGCCATGGTCTGGGGCAGCAGCTCGAGAGCTCCGTTGAGGATGGAATATTTGAGAATCATGCCACTGCTATCGGTGGAGATCGCTTCATCCTGTGCGGCAGCAAGCGGCGCGAGGGCAACGGAATCCACCTGCTCGTTCACGGCAAGCGACTCGCTTTCCCCGAGCTTCAGATTACGCCGCAGATCCGCGAGAAATTCCTCTTCCTCGGCGGCGATCGAGCCGCCCGCTTCGCAAATCGCACGCGCCATTTCATAAGCGAGCATTCGATCATTGTTTTCACCGAGATCCTCACATACCTCTGCGAGCGTGAGTTTCCCCATCAGGATCCTACGGGAAAGGGCAGCTAGGTTGTCCGCGTCCATTTCCTCGGCATAGCGGGCGATCTCCAAGCGCTCGGCTTCGGATTGCTCGCCATTTGAAAAGGCTGCGAAGAGGCAGATTGCCAAAAGCGAATCGTGGGTGTTTGTCGGGTTTATAGGGGTGGTTTCTGTGGTGCTCATACTGGTTTACTTTCTTCTTTATTGGGGATGAGGATGGACATGACTGACGCTGCGGCGAGGGTGCCGAGGACGATGATCAGTGAGACAATCGGATCGATCTTGATGCTCTTGAATTCACTATCGGTAAGGCCGAAGTCGTTGAAATACGGCGGAGCGGCAAGCAGCAACAGCTTGATGCCGACGAAGCCGAGGATCAGGATCAGTGCTGGCTTGAGGTAGCGGAATTTCGCTATGAGGGCGGCGAGACAGAAGTAAAGGGCGCGCAGGCCAAGGATCGCGAAGATGTTGCTCGTAAAGACGAGGAACGGATCGGGCGTGATTGCGAAAATCGCGGGAATTGAGTCGACGGCGAATACGAGATCCGTGATTTCAACCATGATGAGCGCCAAGAACAGCGGGGTGATGGCGTAACGTGCGGATAGCGTGCTCGGCTCGGCAGGAGCGTAGGTGTCCTTACCTGTTTTAGGATCGCTGATGTATGTCGGGGCGATCGTGCGACGGGTGAAAAATTTCTGGCCGTCATAGAAATCCACGGTGCGGAAAAACCGCTTGGCGATTTTCACGACCGGATTTTTACCGGGGTCGCTGTGGCTGGTGATGAGCGCCATCTTTACCGCTGTCAGGATTAGGAAGAAACCGAAGACGATGAGAATCCATGTGTAATTCATGATCAGCTCGGCTCCGAGAAAGATCATACCTCCGCGCATGATGAGCGCGCCGATGATTCCCCAGAAGAGCACGCGATGTTGGTATTTCGCCGGGATCGCGAAGTAGCCGAAGATCATCGCAATGACGAAAATGTTATCCATCGCAAGGGACTTCTCCACCACGTAACCGGTTAGATACTGAATGGCCGCCGTGCCCCCCGTAACCTCTCCCAGCGCAATCGCCCCTCCCACATACATCGGGGTATCCAGCCCCAGACCCAGCCAATGGTACTGGTAGGCGTAGTAGATGAAACCGGTGAACGAGATTCCGCAAGCCAGCCAGATGCATGACCAGGTGATGGACTCCTTCATCGTGACTTCATGCGCCTCGCGGTGGAATACGCCGAGATCAAGTGCGAGGAATAACATCACGAGTACGATGAATCCGATGTATGCCCACATTTTCATGCTTGCGGGATCAGCGGTGGTGGCCAGTAGGGATAGGATAGTCATTATAATTTATTTTTGGAGTATATGGAGTGTTTGTGAGGGTGTCGGGATTATCGGCGGGGCGAGCCGCTTGGACGGCGGCGGGTGAGCTCGATAGCAGGAGCGGCCTCATGGCGTTTCGAGCGTTTGGTCAGGCGTAGTTCGATCTTTTCATCGATCAGCTTGAAGGCTTTGAGAACCGCAGCACGCAGCGTGTGGTCTGAGGATGAGACTATGACATCCGGTCCCGGAGTCACGAGATGGAAGGACACGCTGTAGGGTGGGCTTTCGGTGAGGCTGCGATCCAAGCTGACCCGCGCTTCGTCGATTTTAAGATCGGGTAGCAGAGAATGCATTTTGGCTTCGATCATATCCAAGATGGATTTGGAGGGAGCGTGGTTGTGATGATTGAAGGTGAATTTCATGGTGGGTTGATTTGACATGGATACATAATGCCGGTGAAAAAGAGTTTGTATAATACTCAAAATAACATAAATAGTTCCAATAAATGGAACTATTTCCCGATACCGAATTTCTGAATTACCATCATCTTCGCTACTTCTGGACGGTTGCAAAGGAGGGCAGTCTGAGGAAAGCGTCTGAAAAACTGCGAGTGTCACAGCCTTCGATGTGCACCCAGATCAAGTTATTGGAGTCGAACTTGGGAGAGACGCTTTTTCGCACCAGCGGGCGCTCGCTGGTGCTGACGGAATTTGGCAAATTGATCTACAGTCATGCTGAGGAAATTTTCACTTTAGGTGGTGAGATTCTCCGAGCTACTAAAGAGGCACCGAGTAGTCGTCGCCTCCACCTTCATGTGGGTATCGTGGATTCATTTCCAAAACTGATGAGCTACGATATCCTGCGTCCGGTGCTTGAGCACAAGCCTCCTGTGCAACTCACTTGTCATGAGGGAAAATTGGCGGACATCGTTTCCCAGCTCAACACTCATCGGCTTGATGTGGTGCTAGCAGATGAGCCTGCTTCACCCGCGATTGCGGGAAAGGTATTCAATCATCTGTTAGGTTCATCCACGATCACGTTTTGCGCGATGCCGGAATTTGCGAAGAAGCTGAAGGGTCGATTTCCGCGGAATCTCGACGGAGCATCTGTTTTGCTGCCGACCCAGAATTGCAACCTCAGACGAGACTTGGAGAAATGGTTCCGAAGCGTAGGTGTGGAGCCGAACGTGGTTGCGGAATTTGAAGATGCAGCTCTAACAAAAATTGTGGCGACGAGTGGTCATGCTTTCATTGCGGTGCCGACAGTCGTCGCCTCCGAGGCGTTCGAGAGGTACGGATTCGTCCCGATAGGCCGGACGAAGGAGGTGGAAACGCATTTTTACGCGATCACGTCCGAACGCCGGTTCACTCATCCTGCGATTCTGGCGTTAACACGGAGGTTGAGTGCTACGGGAAAAAAGCAAAAATCTTGAAGCGACTTGATGGGGCGTGATATTCTACAGATATTCCCAGCGGAGTTGCTTTACATCAGGGAAGAGAAACGGAAAATGTCGCCGTGATCCAATTTTCCGATGCGCCTTACCGGTTTTTTGAAGCGAAGCCCTCGCCGTTTTTGATTCGTTGTGGGCGGGTGATGAATCGCAGTTTTTTTCTCCCAGGGCCGAATCATCGGATCCGGGAAATGGTTTTGAACGGGGAGATGGAGCAGGTGCGCGAGGCACAGGCAAAAGGTGAGCGGCTGATGTTTGTGATCAATCATCCGACGCACAGCGATCCGCAGGTGGTGACGGAGTTGCATCGGCGGCTGAGGATCGATTCTTGTTTCATGGCGGCTTATGACGTATTTTTGAGGGGTCGCGTGAATGCATGGGTCATGCAGCGGATGGGAAATTTCTCGATTGATCGCGAGGGGAGTGACCGCAAAGCGATGGCGGCGGCGATCGATGTGCTGAAAAAAGGCGAGCGGGCGTTAAACATTTTCCCTGAAGGAAATGTGTATCTGACGAATGATCGACTCGCCCCGTTCTTGGACGGCGCGGCGTTCATTGCGCTGAAAGCCCAAGCGGCGCTGGATGGGATTCCGGTTAAAGTCGTTCCGGTCAGTTTGAAATACACGCATCTAACAACTCCTCGCGAAGCGGTGACGCAGCGGATGTTGGATTTGGGTTCGCGTAGTGAATACGTTTTTCCCGCAGGATCCACCAGCGATCCGATTTCCGCGGTGATGGGGATGGGGCGGCATATTATAGCGCGGTATTTGCGGGCGCATGGCCATGGGGATGGTTTAAAAATGGACGACGACTCGTTGTATGAAGTGCTGGGAGGATTTGCGGGAAAACTGATGGATGATTTGGAAGGCGCGTTGGAACTTTCTGCGGCGCGGGCAGCGGGATTATCGGATCGGATTGTGAAGATTCGTTCGCGCTTGCATCAACTTAGGACGGATCGAAGTGCGGCTCCCGATCCGGCACTTGATGGCATGGCGGAGCGAGCGATGCTTGCGATGAGGATTCATGGTTATCTCTCGCCCTATCTCACCGAGCGCCCGACCATTGACCGTTACGATGAGACAGTGGAGCGTATTGCTGAGGATTTTCATTCAAAAGCCATGCCTCGCACCGGCCCACGCCGCGTGATGGTGCGGGTGCATCAGCCAGTTGAGGTTTCGGCTTTCATCTCCGCTGCCGGCGGCAACACGAGAGAGGCGATTTCCAAAATCACTCAGCAAATTCATAGAGCGATTCAGAAAGGCATCGATTTGATGAATGAAAGCAATGATGCGCCGGGAGCGACGTTGATTGAGAGGGAGGGTTGAAGGGCATAACGGATACAATTTGAGGGAAGGATCAGGTAGAAATATTGTCCCTCCAACTCCGCTTCGCTCCGGTTGCCGCCACGACCTTTAAAGAATTCTCACAAGCGGGCTTGGTGTGTGGCTTTTCTGTGCTAGCCTGCATGTAGAAGAGCCCCGGAAGGCGGGTGCGGTGGTTTGCTGTGCGGGTTGATAATGAAGTCGTTCTTGGTGGAGAAACCGTGCCTGTGAGTTGGGGACTTCGCGAACGCATACAAACTATGAAATTATTTATCGGAAATTTATCTTACGACACCACAGAACAAAAACTCGCTGAAGCACTTGCGGAAATCGGAACCATCACGGAGTTTCGTCGCCCAAAAGATTTTGATACGGGAAACCCACGTGGCTTCGCTTTCATCACTATGGACAGCATGGAATCTGGAGAAAAAGCGATTCAGTTGTTAGATGGAATGAAGATGGATGGCCGGGAATTGAAAGTGAACGAGGCGGAAGAGCGTAGAAACGATCATCCGGCGGATCGCCCGGCAAAGGTTTCGATGAGCATCCCGAAACAACGCCCCGTGGATGACAGGCCAATTGGAAAAGACGGCATGCGCGTGCGTTACAAGGGGATTTAAATATACCAACAGATCACGAAAAAACCCGAGAGATTTATCCCGGGTTTTTTTCATTTGAATAAAGAGGCGCGACCACCGACTACATCGGGGCATGCTGGAGTCACGCGGTCCACATCAGTCGACAAGGTTGTCAACGCGTTGGGCAAGTTCGATATCGAGATCGGTGACGCCGCCGACATCATGAGTGGTGAGTTTGAGAGACACCTTGGTGTATTTGATGGTGATGTCAGGGTAGTGCTGAGCTTCCTCAGCAATCTCACCGACGTTGTTTACGAAATCGATGCCATCCATGAATTCCTCGAACTCGAATGAGCGCGTGATGGAGTTTTTCTCAATTTCCCATTCAGGGCATTTTTTGAGTGAGTCTTTTAAATCTTCTTTTTCTAACAGTTCTGACATGAGATGCGGGAGTTCGTTGGATAAGCCTTGCGAGAGATTGGACGGATGCTTTTGGAATTGGCAAGCTCGTGTTTGAAGTTTTTTGATTTTTTTTGTATTTCGATGTTTCGAGTCATTCCGGTCTTTAAACCGAGTTGCAATGTGCCAATTGGCGTGGCAATTTTGTTTTATGAAAAAGTTAATCGTGATTTCGTGCCTTGGATTGTTGGTAGGTCTCGTCTCGTCCTGCGCGCCATCAACGCCCCAAACCCGGATCAAAGAACGGCCTCAGGACTTTGCTAAGCTCAGCGAAAAGCACAAGAATTTGGTCTCTAGGGGTGAAATTGCCAAAGGAATGAGCAAGGATGCGGTGGCTCTGGCATGGGGAAGGCCGGCAATCTTTATTGATGGGCTAAGGGACGGGAAAATGTCCGAACGCTGGGATTACATGGGACAGGAGGCGGTGACGCGGAATCATTTCTTTGGTGGCTACTCTTCTGGGAGTTATGGTCCTTATGACTACTCAGGCTATAGGGCGGGTTTCGGACCTGAAATTACCTATATTCCATATGTCAGAGCCTCGGTCTGGTTCGTTGGGGGTCGGGTCGATGAATGGGTACGCGAGCGCTGATTATGGATCTTCGCAAAGTTAAATTTTATAGAGTGAATGATATGATGCGACGAATAATATTTGCTGTGATAGGAAGCTTTGCGTTGGTGATTGGTTTTTCATCTTGCGCAAAAAGTTCTGGTTTAAAGGGAATTTCTGCTTACCAAGCTTATAATCGACCCGCAAAACTCCCGAGTGATCCTTCTGCGGTGAAAGTGAAGGTATCTCTCTCCAAACAACGTGTTTACGTGATGGAGGGAGCTGAAATACTGATGGTGATGCCGGTTTCGGTGGGAGCGCCAAGTTCGTCGACTCCAACGGGAAATTTCCGTATCAAGAGTAAAAAGACCACACACCGGGATCATTTGTCTGGTTATGCGACGGATGGGAAAACCTCTCGCAAAGTGAAAGTTGGCGGTGCGCCAGCGGGTTGGAAATACAAAGGATTACCGATGCCGTATTGGTGTGAGTTTAAGCCGAATTATGGATTTCACACGGGTTGGGTGAAGCACTCGCCCTGCACGAATGGCTGTATTCGCATGCATGAAAATCTAGCGCCGAAGTTTTTCCGCCTCGTTTCAGTGGATACACCAGTTTCGATTGAATATTCGCAACCTGAAGATGCCGAGCATGCAAATATTCCCTTACCTCCAGATGCGGGTCCTTTGAAAGATTACTCGGAGGATATGTATTTGGGTAATGGATATTTCTCACATCACAAAACTCCGCATTTTGATTGAGTTATTGAGTTGCGATTCTTTCTAAGTGTCGATCATTTACCTTGCATCGCGGCTAGATCAGCTGCCTTGTCTCCGAATGGAAATGAACAAATTCTCAGAAATACTTACCCATCCGGGTAGTTCGCACAAAGACGAGTTTCTTGCGTGTAGCTTACTCATCGCGGTGCATGAAGCGCCGATCGTGCGCAGAGAGCCGACACCTCAGGATCTGTTGAATCCGCGAATGGCTGTAGTTGATGTTGGCGGGGAACATCAACCGGAGATGGGAAATTTTGACCATCATCAATTTCCTCGGGAACATCCACCGACTTGCTCGTTGAGTCTGGTGCTGATGGACATGGGCTTATATGAGGATGCGCGGCAGTATTGCGATTGGTTGGAAGTGACTGAGTGGTTTGATACCCGTGGACCACAGGAGACCGCAGCGTGGTTGGGGGTTGAGCGCGAGTTGCTTGCGAAGCTGAATTCAACCGTCGATCTCACCTTGCTGCGAAGATTTGCGGGGATGTCGGAAATACGTGCGGGTGAACCGATGTGGGAAGTGATGCGTTGGATCGGGACAGATTTGATTGGTTACCTGAAATCGCTGCGCGAAAAGCTCAATGAAATCGCACGGAGCAGTGAAATCTGGGAAATCGGCGAAGGGGAAACTTTTTTCCGTGTGCTGTTTTTACCGCGTACCGCAAATATTTCCGAGGATGCATCTGCAGGTCTGGCACGTTATGCTTCCACGTTACCAGAAGATCAAAAAGTGGTCGGGATGGTGTATCCGGATCGCCGTGGCGCTGGTTTCGCGCTTTCCCGTTTCAATGATTACTTAGGCTTGGATTTCACCCAGATTGAGTCTGAGCCAGATGTGCATTTTGCTCACAGTCGTGGCTTCGTGGCAAAAACCTCTGCGGTGGATTTAGCGAGAATTCGCGAGCTCCTAGGTAAAAGTCGCGTGACAGTCTAACGGATTATGCCAGCCTCGGCGCATGAGTGATATTTCTATTTCGAGTTTGAAAGAACAAGCGGGCGATGTGCCATTGATCGCTTCCATCACCGCGCAACTGCAATCTCGCGCGTTAAAAACCACCAAAGACGGCAAACCGTTTTTCGATCTCTCTTTCGTGGATTCCACCGGATCGATCAGCCTAAAAGTTTGGTCAAATACACCACTCTATACCGAGACGGAAAAAATGAATCTGAATGCCATCATGCGACTCGATGGCGAGTGGACGCAGAATCAATACGGAATTAACGGCAGTGAGATCCGTTGGTCTGCGCTGCAAGAGGATGAAATTGCCATTTTCCTCGCGGGCGATCCGCAGACGCGCGACAAGCAACAGCGCGACTACGCAGAGATTCTCGGATTATGTGGCAGCATGACCGATCCGAGATTAAAACGCTTGGCGGAATATTTTTTCGAAAAGATGGGAGATCGGTTCCGCCGTACCGCAGCAGCGCGGAAAAACCATCATGCCCGGCGAGGTGGGTTGGTGGAACATGTTGCGCAAATGATGCGTTCTGCAAATGCGATCTGTGGCATTTATCCTGAACTGAATCGGGATCTGATGATTTCCGGCGTGTTGTTTCATGACTGCGGCAAGCTCTGGGAAAACTCTTATCCCGAAGAAGGATTCGCGCAAATCCACTCAAAGTATGGCGAAATGTTAGGTCACATCCCGCTGGGAATCGAGCTCGTAAACAAACTCTGGCACGATTTACTCAACGCTTCCGAATTCGATGCCTTTGCAGAATCAAAACCCGCAACCGATGATGTGCGGATTCATCTGCTGCATCTTATCGGTAGTCACCACGGACAGTTGGAATTCGGATCTCCGGTGCTACCTAAAACGCCTGAAGCGCATGCACTGCACTACATCGATAACCTTGATGCCAAAATGGAAATGCTGCGCGATGCCTACGCGCAAAGCCCGGAAGTCGCCCCAGGGATTTACGATCGCGTGTTTCCGCTGGCAACGAATCTGATTAAGCCGCTGGCGAGTTTTGAGGGAGAGGCAATTTAATCCAGATCTCATCCGAGATCTAAGATATTAGCCTGGGGTCGAGGAGCGTAGCGACGACTACCCCAGGGAAGATGAGATAGAAATTACGGCCCCGGAGAGGATCGGATAAATGACGGCAGCAGGATGCAGCCGCTCCTTGGTTACTCTTGGACCGCAGGATTAACTTCGATCCAGTTTTTTTGGAAGGTTTGCCAGTGTTGATCCGATTTCGACGGATCGTTCGGATTTAGAAAAATATAGACTTTGTGAAAAGCTGCGCCGGCGAGGGGGAGATTTTTGTTTTGTGGATTTTGTCCGGCAAGCATGGGGTCGGATGCCGGAGGGGTGTTTTCTAACAGCTTATCGACAAGGTTTGAAAATTGATCTGCGACGAATTTTTTTGTTTTATAACCTTTCTCGTGATGCAGAGACAGAGGAGTTTTGTATTCGATAATGGGTTTATCATCGGTGTTGATTGGATAGTTTTCAAACAGGCTGCGAGATGCGCTTATGTTGCCGCAGTAAAACAACAGAATGTCTCGTTGGTTTGGTAGGTGTAAACTTTGTACAGCATTTCCATCTGTATCGGATATGGGTTGGCGACTAACATATGCTTCATAATGCTTATGTGCATTTGTCGGTAGCGGTGATTTATTTTGATGGCCGACAAGCGCGACGATTTCTCCGCCTGGCTTGAAGTTGTGGCGCCATAGAGTGACTTGATCGAAGGCGCTGAGCATGGTGCGGGTGATGACGCCGAATTCGTATTCCGAGACCTGATAGAGCGGCAGCCATTGCACATAAACACCGCCGGGATTGAGACGTTTTTTCGCCGATTGATAATGCTCAAGGCTATAGAGGCTGCCGGTGCCGCGATGGTAAGGGATAAAAAGATCGGCATTGATCATGTCGAATTTTTTGTCGGTGGCCATCAAGTGATTGCGCCCGTCTTCGACGAGAATTTTCGCTCTGGGATCGCTGAACAAACCGTTGGTGTAGTCGAAGTCATCGACTTTTCCGGTCATGAATTTTTTCGAAGCTTTCACGACATCGGGTAGCAATTCGCAGACGGTGACTTCTTTGATGTTTCTAAAATCAGTTTTGTTCAATGCCTCGCCCGCTGTGGCTCCTGTGCCCATGCCGAGGTAGAAGATGCTCTCGGTATCCGGATAGATGAGGAGCGGGATACGGGTTTGAAAAATTTGCGACATCCGTGAACTGGTGGAGCCAAGACTGTATGCAGAGTTTACTTTGATGGAGTGGCCTTTAAAGTTGCTTTGAACGACCGAAATTGTGCCATCGCTGGCTTCCCAGACTTCAACGATGGTTTCGGGATCATCGCCGGAAACAGCGCCGGTGACGGGTAGTTTCGCAGGGTTGAGAGCTGTCAGAGAAAGGATCAGAATAAATGCTGTTAGAATTTTCGTCGCACCGAAGAAGGCGTTTTTTCCAAGCGGCATGATCAAGGCGATGATGAAATAACTTGCGGCGATGATCTGAACGGAGCGCCACATGCCGAAAAACTGGAGCAACAGGAATCCGCAGATCATGGAGCCGAGAATCGCGCCGACGGTGTTGATCGCGGAAAGGAAGCCGATGCTTTTTCCGGGTTGATCGGCGAAGCGTTCTTCGCTTTTCATGAGAAACGGAAAGACCGTGCCGAGCACGAGACAGGGAAGTCCGATGGTTGCGAAGCCGGTTTTGAACAGACCCCAGACGTAGCTCGCGAACGGGACGTTCGTGGCGATCATTTGTAGCTTGTTGGTCTCGGTAAAAAAGATGAACGGTGAGATTGCGACTCCGATGCCACTGAAAATCATTAGGAAAAACAGCGTATTTAGCGGATACGCGCTGCGTTTCGCCAGCCACGATGCTAACAACGCACCGAGGGCCAAGCAGATGAGCACGACAATTAGAACCGCGGAAAAACTGTAGACGGAATTTTCATGAACCTGAGCGAACATCCGTGTCCAAAGCACTTCGAGCGCGAGCACGTTGAAACCTGAGATAAAGGCGAACGCATAGATGACGCATCGCGAGGCAGCTTGGGGTTTTTCGACCACGGGTTCGGCGACTTCCTTTTTCTTCGCTGTCGATTTATTCGAGCGGATCGGTTTTTGATCAGGGATAACAACAGGTGCTTCTTGAGGTTCTGGCCTGCGCGCGAGGGAAAATGAAACCAAGGCAATGGCTAAAGAGATGAAAATTCCGAGAAAGCAGGTTTGCTTGAAACCTAACAGAACGATGAGAAAGAAGCCGGTGATGAATGCCCCAGCGGCAGCGCCGATGGTGTTGATTCCGTAGATTTTCGCAGCAGTGGTGCCGAAGCTAGTTTGACTGCGGATGAGAAATTGTCCCAGAACTGGAATCGTTCCGCCCATGAAAAAGGACGGCGGGAAAATCATCAACAGCGTTAGCAGGCATTTCAGCATCATCAGCTTCGCGCCAGGTCCGACCGATTGATAGAGGATGGGATAGAGGCTGTGAAAATAATTCAGGACCACTAAGAAGAGGAGACCAGAAGCTCCTATCCCAATCTCCAGCCATGCGTAAGTGCGTAGAAGATTAGGTAAGCGCGCGCAGCGATTTCCCCAAAACCAGCTACCGATGGCGAGCCCGAAGAAAAACACTCCGAGTGTGATGGCAGCGGCATGCGAGGTGTTGCCTAACAATAAGCCCAACTGCCGCATCCAGAGGATCTGATAGAGCAACCCGGCGAAACCGGAGAAAAACACCATCACATAAAAAATACCGCGCTTGGAATGACTCATAGGTTTTTAACTCCTATGGCCTCACTCCTGATGTCTCGCGTGAGGCTCGCGTTTGGCGACCGTTTCCGCACCCGGTGCAGTGACAAACGGTCCGCCTTCAAGTGGCGCGACGCCGGTGAAGGCAACGTCTGGCATATCGGTTGGGCGACCTGCGAGCGGGAAATCTTTGCGCAGAGGAAAGAACGGATAACCCTCCCACATGAGGATGCGTCTGAGATTTGGGTGGCCACTGAAAGGAATGCCCATCATGTCCCAGATTTCGCGTTCATGCCAATCGGCTGCGGCCCAAAGATGGATAGCGGTGGGCACAGCTTCGTCTTCGGAAACTTTGGCTTTCAGGCGCAAGTGGAGGGAGTCGTCGAGCGTGGCGAGTTCGTAAAGCACCTCGAAGCGTGGGTCTTCGCCGAAATGATCGAGAGAGGAAATATCTAACAACATTTCATAGCCGAGTTTTTCTTTGCAAAGCGCGAGCGCTTTTGGGAGGGCTTCAAGCGTGAGGTTGAGTGTGAGTTCGCCACGGAATTCGACTTCGGAGAGGATACCATTTCCAAGCGCATCGCGCAGGGCGGGAAGGTCTTTGGCGGCAGCAGGTGAATCGGTGATGGCTGACATGGGAGAAAAAATTCGGTGGTTAGAAAAATACGGTAATCAGACGTTTTCCTCGAAGAAGATTCTCTTCTGATCTTGGGTGGAATGCTCCGCTTCGATTTTTTCTTGGAGTTTCATCAAGCCTTCGATGAGGGCTTCCGGACGCGGAGGGCAGCCGGAAATGTAAACGTCTACTGGGATGAGTTGGTCGATGCCTTGCAACACGGCGTAGGAGCGATACATCCCGCCAGACGACGCACAAGCGCCCATCGCAATGCACCATTTTGGCTCGGGCATTTGGTCCCAGACACGTTTCACGGCGAGTGCCATTTTGTAAGTGACGGTGCCAGCGACGATCATGACGTCGGCTTGGCGAGGAGAGAAACGCATGACTTCCATGCCGAAGCGGGAGATGTCGAAACGGGAAGAAGCGGTCGCCATGAGCTCGATCGCGCAGCAGGCAAGTCCCATCGGCATTGGCCAGAGAGAGTTCTTTCTCATCCAGTTGATCGCGGCGTCGACCCGGGTAAAGATGATGTTGCCTTCGATCTTAGAATCATAGGCGGCGTAAGTTGGGACAGTGGCGGTGCTTTCCATAGTGCGGCGTGGCTTCGCCGGAACGATGGTGGCTTGTGGCCGATGTCTCAAGTGGATTGTGAAATTTTTCACAATCTGGGGGAGGGAATCTGGGGATTGCCTATTGAAAATGTAGAAAGGAACCGCGAATGGACGCGAATAAACGCTAATGGAAGACATTTTAAATTAATTTTGATGTGAACACCGTCATGATTCGCGTCCATTCGCGGTTAAATTTCATTGTTCAAGAGTCTTTGAGAGGTAGGGGAAAACCCCCTTGACTGGGAGAAGAGTCGGCTCATCTTGTTATTGGATGAAGGAAATGTTACAGCGCTGCTTTGCTCTGGTCTTTGCGATTTGCGTCGTGAGTCCAGTGTGTTGCTGTGCTTTCGCCCATGAAGCTGGAACCAGCGAGGTTTCCTCGTGCTGCGGTGGAGGTGAGCAAAACCCTGATCAGGAGCGCGATTGCGGTTGTGTGAAAATGACGGCGGCCACGGAGTGGAAAGTGAAAGAGGCGATTTCCTGTAACCTTTATGAGCTCCCTGCGTTAGCTACCTATGAAATGATTTCTCTCAACACACTGCCTGAAGTTGATGAAGTGGATCGCGTCCATTGCCCGTGGATCGATACCAGCCCGCCTGCCCGAAGACGAGCGTGGCTGCAGTGTTTTTTGATTTGATGAAATAGGGAAGTCGCCATTTGCGACCCTTTTCCGAGCCGTTGCTTGGATCAATCTTATCTCGGCTTTTTAGTCACAAATCCTTATTCTTCACATTACCCCTTTCCCATTATGAAACCGTTTCTTCTTATTTTTCTCCTAGTCGCACCTTCGCTGCATGCTCGGCTGGTGGAGTATGACTTAACTATCGCCGAGCAAAAATGGACGCCCGGCGACCTCAGACCGGTGCGTGCGATCACCGTCAACGGCGGCATCCCGGGACCGACGATACGTTTTAAAGTCGGCGACACCGCGCGGATCCGTGTTCACAACCAGATGAAAAACGAGGATACGTCAATTCATTGGCACGGCTTGCTGTTGCCCAATGCCCAGGACGGCGTTCCCAACGTGACCACTCCGCCTATCCTGCCCGGGACTACGCATACGTTTGAATTTCCGATCACGCATTCCGGCACGTATTGGTATCATAGCCACACGGGCTTGCAGGAACAGGAGGGCGTTTATGGATCGATCGTGATCGAGCCGAAAGGTGGCGAAGCGATACGGACGGATCGGGATCACGTGGTGGTATTATCCGACTGGACCTTGGAGAGCGGGGATGAAGTCATGCGCTCGCTCGCGCGGGGGACGGATTGGTATTCGCTTAAAAAAGGTAGCACGCAAAGTCTGTTAGGTGCGGCGAAGGCGGGCGATCTCAAAAATTTCTGGGCACGCGAGCGCACGCGGATGCCGGCGATGGATATGTCCGATGTCGCTTATGATGCGTTTCTGGTAAATGGTAAGCGCTCGATCCATCTGCCTGGAAAACCCGGTGAAACCGTTCGGTTGCGTTTCATTAACGCTGGGGCATCGACTTATTTTTACTTACAATCGGCAACCGGGCCATTGCGCATCGTCGCTGCCGACGGCCCTGCGGTGCAGCCGATCCATGTGAAACGTTTGCTGATCGGGATGGCGGAAACTTATGACGTGACCGTGAAAATTCCCGCGAGTGGAAAATGGGAAATCCGCGCCACCTCGCAGGATGGATCGGGTCACGCATCGATTTGGTTGGGTGAGGGAAACGAAAACGCAGCGCCCGATGTGCCGAAGCCAAATCCCTACAACATGGATGATCACATGATGGCGGCGATTGATGACATGAGCATGACCGCAGAAAACAAAGCTGCGAATATGAGCGATGCGCAAGCTCTTGCGATGGAACCGGAACGTCCTCTTTCTCCTTACGCGCGCTTGCGTGCCTTGCATTCCACCGAGTTGCCTGCGAAATTACCGCGCCGCACGATCACCCTCCGCGCGACGGGCGATATGGAGCGCTACGTTTGGTCGTTCAACGGCAAAACGTTTGCCGAGGAAGGCGTTATCCCGATCAAAAAAGGTGAGGTGATTCGTATTGAGTTTTTCAACGACACGATGATGCATCATCCACTGCATTTGCATGGGCACTTTTTTCGCGTGCTGATGGGTCAGGGAAAATATTCACCACTGAAGCACACGATCGATTTGCCGCCGATGACGTCGCGCACTGTTGAGTTCGAGGCGAATGAAAAAGGGGATTGGTTGTTTCACTGTCACTTGCTTTATCACATGCACGCAGGGATGACTCGGATCTTTTCTTATCAAGGCGACGGCTGGGAGCCACCAGGAAAGTTGAAGGAAGGCACCAACATCGTATGTAATAAGCTCTGCTGCTTACCGGGAAATCCGAATGCAGCTTCGGGAGCGGTTGATCCACGACAAATCGGACGCATGCCTCACGCCGGTGGCCATGATCACGATATGATGTATTTTTTCATGGAGGGTAACGTGCAAAGCCATCTTAGCGAGGGTCGCTTGAGTCTTCGTAATTCAAAAAATGATTGGGTCGCCGAGTGGCGAGCGGGTTACTCGGATGAAAGCGAATACGAAGTCGATCTCGCATGGGAACGCTATTTCAATCCGAACCTGTCGACTACCTTGGGATGGAGATTCACCGATTTCGACGATTCCGAGGATCGCGCCTTCGCGGGTGTGAACTATCGCCTGCCCTATCTGATCCAAAGCTCCTTGCAGGTCGATTCCGAGGGCGATCTCCGCGCCGCGCTTGGCAAGAGTTTGCAGCTTACCGACAGAGTTTCTGGTTTCACCGAAGTCGAATACGACACGGGCTCGAAATGGGATTGGCGCGTAGGCCTGGAAGCAACGTTAACCAAACAATTTTCCCTCATCACCGAGTATCACTCGGACTACGGCTTCGGCGGAGGCATCGGCTTCCGCTTCTAACAAAAAACAAAAACAAACATATGAAAAAGATACTGACCTTATTATCCGCTGTCGTTCTCGCATCGTGCGCCGCACCAAGCAGCACCGCGAGCGTGAAACCCTACACCGCAGACACCTGCATCGTTACCGATAACAAACTCGGCTCGATGGGAACTCCCATCACCAAAGTTTACGGCAATCAAGAAGTGAAATTCTGCTGCAAACCTTGTATCGCAAAGTTTGAAAAAGAACCCCAACGTTATTTGAAAAAAATCCAATGAAAATATCCGCTATTTATCTAACTGCTGCGCTACTTGCCAGTTGCTGTCCGGTGCAGAAAACCGTTGAGGTGGATCCCGTTGGGAAAAACTCCAGCGTCGTTGAAGCGAAGCCAGAATCTGCAAAACCTGCAAAGCCACGTCCGTATCCGCTGAAAACCTGCTTGGTGAGTGGCGAGGGTTTGGATTCCATGGATGAGCGTGTTTCCACGGTTTACGAGGGACAAGTGTTTGAGTTTTGCTGCAAGCCCTGCTTGAAGAAATTCAACAAAGATCCCGAGAAATACCAAGCCATGCTGGCCACAGGCAAATCTTCCTGAGTTTAGCATTTACCGCCGTAGCCGATTGGCTGCGGCGGTGTGCTTTTCTGTGATGAAGTGAGACTTGGTGTTGCCTGATAAGGCGTAATCACCGAAGCTCCCGCACATGGAACCAAGAGAATTTGAGATCAAAGGCGAAAAATACATAGCGCGGACCCCGCGTGAGGAAGACTTTGCGGCGATGATCGAACTCCACAAAAGTTGTTTTCCGGCGACCTTGGAAGAGGACGGCGCATGGCGTGAGGATCAGTTAGAGAGTCATCTACAAATGTTCGAGGACGGACAGGTGTTGGTCACGAAAGGGGAGAAAATCGTTGGTGTCTCGTCAAGCTTGGTGGTGAGTTTGGGCAGAGATCCGCTACGTCACCATTCCTATTACGGGATCACGGACGATGGTTATTTTTTTAATCACGATCCCGAAGGCGATACCTTGTATGGCGCAGAAATTTATGTCGATCCTGCGGAGCGCGGGCAGGGGATTGGGGCTTTGTTATATGAGCTGCGGCGCGAGCTTTGTAGGCGTTTGAACTTACGTCGTATTCTTGCAGGTGGGCGTTTGTGGAACTACGAAAACTACAAAGCAAAATACACGCCCGAGGAATACGTACACGCGGTGCAAGATGGTTTGGTTAGAGATCCGGTGCTGGGATTTCAGTTGAAAGAAGGTTTTGTGGTGCGCGATGTGATGTCGAATTACATCCGCGATCCGCGCAGCATGAACTACGCGACCTTGATCGAGTGGTTGAATACCGAATATCAACAGACGGAGGGAGAGGATCGAAAAGTTCGCGTTGCTTGCGTGCAGTATCAGATGCGGAAAATTGCGGATTTCGATGAGTTTGCGGCGCAGGTTAGGTATTTCGTGGAGACTGCGGGGGAGGATTACGGGGTGGATTATGTGTTATTCCCCGAGTTCTTCTCAGTGCAGTTGCTCTCTGCGATGGAACCATATTCGTCTCGTGACGGGATACGAAAACTCGCCGAGCTAACACCGAAATTCCGTGAACTCATGTCCACGCTCGCTCGTGAGCAAGGGTTACATCTCATCGCAGGTTCGCATCCAGTTCTGCAGAAAGATGGAAGTTTACAAAACGAATCCATGTTGTTCCGCCCAGATGGCTCGTTTGTTTCACAGCCGAAACTCCACATCACTCCATCGGAGACGACGTGGTGGGGAATCACTGGCGGTAATCAATTACACGTCATCCAGACACCGAAAGCAAAAATCGGGATTTTGATTTGCTATGATGTCGAGTTTCCCGAAGCGGCGCGTTATCTCGCGGAACAAGGAGTGGAAATCCTCTTTGTGCCTTATTGCACGGATAACCGTCAGGGATATTTGCGCGTCACCAAATGCGCAGCGGCGCGAGCGATTGAGAACCAGATCTATGTCGTCACCACCGGCGTTGTCGGAAACCTTCCCGATGTTCCGGCGATGGATATTCATTACGGCCGCGCGGCGGTGTTCACGCCTTCTGACTTCGAATTCGCACGCGATGGCATCCAAGCAGAAGCCGATCCCAACGTTGAAACCATGTTGGTGACGGATTTGGACATCCGAGATCTCTATCGTTCACGCGAGGCCGGCTCGGTCACGCCGCTGATGGATCGCCGCAGGGATTTATTCGAGCTAAAGGTGAATTTGGATAAGGAATAAGATTTTTTGGTTTTCAGATGTGGATTGTTAGGAGCAGTTTTTTTAAGTTAGATTTCGCTGCACCTTTTTTCCCTTCTACAGACGGCTCTTCGGTGTATTCTCTGCACTAGGTGAAAAAGCAAATTCCTAGCATTAAAAGCAAATTCCTAGCATTCATTAAACACCTGACACTGCCAAGCCTCATGAATTTAAACTCAAATGAAGCGAATGATACTGAGCATTTATTACGTTGTATTGCCGGGCATCGCACTCGCCGCAACGACAGACCCTGTCTGTTGCTCGTCGGTCACCAAGCGGGTCAGCAGTTGGGTGGTGGCGAGCGCAGCCTCATCGACCTACTCGACGCGTTTGACTCTATCAGCTTTAATATCGTCGTAGCGATCCCTTCTCTCGGGAATGAAGAATATGTGGAGGCTGTCCGTGCACGTAGCCTTTCCGTGTATTCGGTGCCGGTTACTGTTGGGGAAAACGGGTATGAACGGACATCTACTGTTGAGCAGTACGCAGCGATCATCTCGGAATGCGGGATTGACGCCGTGCATACGAATACGATCGTACCGCGTGCATCGCTCCTCGCTGCCCGCCGTGCGGGCATTCCGGCCGTCGTGCATGCACGGGAGATCCCATACAACGATCCCGACCTCTGCAAATGGTTGGGCGCATCCGCCGAAGAGTTGGTCGGTTTCGTGATGGCAGAGGCCGACCACGTCATCGCCAATTCCAAAGCAACCGCCAATGCCTACCCACTGTCTGGCAGGACTTCGGTTGTGCCGAATTTCGTGGATGTGCGCCATTTCGAAATTACACGACCTACGGACTCGGCAGTGCGTGTAGGATTGGTTTCCTCGAACTCCTACAAGAAAGGTCAGCTTGCATTTATAAAGCTTGCGCGGATGCTTGAGCACCGGGTTGACGTATCATTCGTGATCATAGGCCCTAAGCCCGTGACCGAAGGTCCTTTGTCGGGCACGGTAGTCCTTCCCGGCAATGTGAGGTCCGTGGGATATTTGGACAACCCCGTGGACGTGATGGCTGAGGTCGACATCCTTCTGAATCTTTCGACGTGTGACGAGTCGTTCGGCCGCACCACGCTCGAAGCGATGGCCGCGTGCCTGCCGGTTGTGGCATTTGCTCGTGGCGCCATGAAGGAACTGATAAGGCATGGACAAAACGGGTTCCTCGTCCCCACAGATGATCTTGCAGCATTGGCGAGGCGGGTCGAGCAGTTGGTTCGCGATCCATTACTTCGCGACGCCATGGGGCAAGCAGGCCGCCAAATCGCAAAAACCCAATATTCTAGGGAGGTGGCGTCAGCCGCGCTTCGAAACTCCTATCGCTTCATCCTACCTGATTCCGCCGTGAGGGAGCAGTCGGCCAACGACATGATAGTCTCCTTCCCATCGATCAATAACAGCCAGTTCAAGGAGCCGTTTTACATTGGCAATCGGGCTCGTTTCGCCCACTGCTCTGCGGTTAAATTCATCGACAGCTCGCTTTTTGTCGCGGTCTCGCTGATCGGCCAACGCTTATACTTGGTAAGGTTCGACGCCGATGGCGGATCCGGCGAAATCGTGACCACTCTACATACGACCAACGGACTCCGAGATGTATCTGTCGATCTGATTGACTACGATGGTGCAGGTCGAATCATCACTGCCAACTGCGAGCATTCATCCCTCACGATCTATCGACTAACCGGGGATCGAATCGAGTTGGAGGACGTTGTGATCGTCGGGGAGTCGGAGAGTCGATATTGTCATGGTGCGAAGTTCGTGCCCGGTCGCCCTGATCTTGTCTGTGCTTCCGTCACGACCGGTCGCCCCGAGGTTGTCTTCTTATCACTCGAAACCCGCCTCCAGGTCGACGCTTTCGTCGACGAGGGGTGGATGCCGAAGGATGTAACATTCATCGATGATCGAAGGATGGCAGTTGTGTCAATGCAGCAGAACGTCGGTCAAGATCCGCGTGTTCTCCACCAGACCAAGGTGGCACTGGTCACTCTGGATTTCGATGGTCGTGGCCATCGCATCACAGATGAAATGGTAATCCCGAATGCTACGGCAGATGGTTGCCATTTGCACCAGGGTAAGCTAATGATTGTTAATCAGGCAGACGATGCCGTTATGACGTTTGAGATTCACGAGGGAAGGCTGCGACGTCTTGCCGACATGGCGGGATTCTCTTTTCCCCATGGTGTGGATGTGTCCCCCGATGGGAGGTTCATGGCCGTCGCCAACTACGGAACCAACACGATTTCCATCCGCCGATTGCTAGGAATTTGCTTTTGAGGTGAAGGCCGATGAAAGAGTTGGTGGCCAACCCCTTTTTCCCCTTCCTAGATCGGCTACCCAGTGTAATCTCTGCGCTAGGTGAAAAAGCAAATTCCTAGTATTCATTCACGCTCCTTATTGCCATTGCCCACATCCTGCCGTTGCTAATCGCGGATGGGTGTTCTATAAACTCCGGCATGACAAGTCACCGCCGTTTGTTTCTCCCATTAGTCATCCTGTTTGGCAGCCATGCGGGAATCACGCATGCCCAGGATTTTTCCTTTGATCAACTTTGTGGAAAGGCGCGTGCCGTGGCTTCTGCTCCTCATGCACCATCGAAGCTGGTGCTCAACGATTTTTGGAAAAACCTGAACTACGACCAACACCGCGACATCCGTTTCAAGATGGATTCCGGGCTGTGGGCGAAGGAAAAACTGCCGTTTTCCATCGATTTCTTCCACCCCGGTTGGACAGCCAAGGAGATGGTGACGATCCATGAGGTCGCGGGCGGTAAGTCCACGCCGCTTAAGTTCGATCTCAGCTTGTTTGATTACGGAAAACAAAAGATTCCCGCTGGGACGCCTCCTCCTCAGGGCTACGCTGGCTGGCGCGCGCGCTGTCACTTGAACACGCCGGACTACATGGACGAGTTCCTAGTGTTTCTCGGTGCCAGCTATTTGCGAGCCATCCCGGCCAACGCGCCTTACGGGCTTTCTGCGCGTGGGTTGTCGATCAACAGCGGGATTCCGGGCGTGGCCGAAGAGTTTCCGCACTTCACCGAATTCCATTTGAAGCGTCCGGATAAGAATGCGAAATCGCTGACCGCATGGGCACTGTTAGACGGCGAAAGCGTGGCGGGTGCCTATCAATTCACTATCACTCCCGGCGTTGAAACCGTGATGGACATCGAAGCGGAAATCACCCTTCGGCGGCCCGTCCAACAACTCGGACTCGCGCCGTTTTCATCGATGTATTGGTTTGGTGAAGCCACCCACCCAAAACCCTTGGATTTCCGGCCGGAAGTGCATGACAATGACGGCTTGCTGATGGAGTTGGGTAGCGGAAATCTGCATTATCGCCCGCTGGAACACACCGACCACCAATTCCGCCATTGTGTGTTCACGATGGAAAAACCGCGGTCATGGTCACTGCTTCAACGTGACCGCAAGTTTTCCTCATACGAGGACAAGGAGGCGCGTTACCACGATCGCCCGAGCGTGCGCGTTGAGCCGGTAAAAGGATTCGATCAAGGGAAACTCCATCTCATCGAGATGCCGACCATCGATGAAACCGGCGATAACGTGGTGCTCGTTTGGGAGCCCCAGCCGAGCCTTAAAGTCGGCGTGCCATTCCGATTCCACTACCGTCTGCGGTGGATGCGGGATCCCTCGCCGTCCGGCTTGTTCGCGGTGCGCGCCACCCGCTCCGGCACTCCGGTGCAAAAACCCGAGCAGATCCTTATCGCAGTCGATTTTGCCAAACCCCTTGAGCCGCAAGCCAAGGTCGGCGATCCCAAGTGGGATGATATTTCCGGTATCAAACCCGTCGTCACCCTCAATCAAAAGGAAGCCAAACTTCTCCACGTCGGCCTGGATGACATGAGCATGGCGAATGTGGATGATTTGCCTGCCGGGCTGGGCCGTAGCGACAAGCTCCACATGCCGCAGGTGCTGCGCGCGTTTTTTGTCATCGATCCCACGAAAGATCTCAACCAGATTGACATGACTTGCGAGCTGCAAGACGCCAACGGCAAAGCAGTTTCGGAGCGCTGGGTGTATCTTTGGATGCGGCGGAACTGAGGCTTTCCGTGCATTAAAATGGGGTCAGATGCTGCCATTTTTCTATCAAATCTCTCCTTCCGCTGAATGCAACATCGTATGGGGTGTACACCTCATAGCGAACTCCGTTCACATGTCGCTTAATAGCGCCGTCACAAAAATAACCCACCTTTATGAGGGTATTTCAAGACGAACAACAACACGACATGAACAACACAACTACAATCAAAAAGCTGGCAGCAATTTCACTTGCTGGACTCATCTCGACTGGCGCGGCCTTCGCTGCGACCACGTCAGGAAAAGACGGAATGGTCACCACTAACGGCTCCAATCAACAAACTCAATACGCCAGCAACGGTCTACCGATGCTGGATACTGGTGTCCAAGAATTAAGCTTAGGTGGTCACCTCAACTGGGAAGACAATACCGACTACTCATTTGACATTAGCTACGGCCGATTCGTCACCCCAAACTGGCTCCTCGGTGTTGATGCCGGCATAACCGGAATCAACAGCACCAAAGATTATCGCCTCGGCGTCTTCGCGGAATACAATTTCCTAACAGGAACCAAGTGGGTTCCTTTCGTCCGTGCTGGACTGGGTTATTCAAATCCAGATGCTGGCGATAGTGGTGTTACACTCGGAATGGATGCAGGTATCAAATACTTCATGCGCTCAAACCTCGCTATCTACGCCTCCATGGGTGGCGACTGGATTGTGACTGGCGACGGCGGCAGCGATGGTATTACTAAACAGATCGACTTAGGTCTTAAGTTCTACTTCTAGTTTTCCTAGTTAGTATGTATAGTTAAGGCAGCTCGGATTTATTCCGCGCTGCCTTTTTTAATTGATGCAATTTGGTAAATCGAACACGGCTATCGAGTTCCCCTTTTTTTTCCTTTCCCTTTTCACGGGTGTTCCTCCATTTTATTCTCCGCGCAGGATGAAAAAGCAAATTCCTAGCATTACGTGGAGGCATTCATTGAACCAACCGGTGCAGATAAGCACTAGGCTAATATTCTCCAAGTGGAATTGCGTTAAGTGTATTTTTTCGACTTATATGATCAATTTCTAACAGGTATATCTGTCTGAGTAGGGTTATGCCCCATGGTTTGTCGTTACGAATTAGAACAGTTTGCTAACGCCCCGACGGAGACCGCAGTGAAGCGAATGAATCAAAGCGGGATTTATTCTAACAGAAATTAAAGATTATGAAACGACACAAGAAAACTCATGTATTCGAACAGCGCATTGATGGTGATCATCACGTAGGATCTAGCCAAAGATCCAACCGCTTAATCCCAATAGGTATTTCATTGGGATCTGCAATCGCCAGTTTGGGGATGATTATTCTCTCAGGAAGTGCATACGGTCAGGCAGTGAATTTGGGGACAGCTGGTAATTTCGCAATTATTACTCATGAAGGCGTGACTAGCACCGGCTTATCCAACGTTTACGGAGATATCGCCCTCTACAGTACTCCGACGATCACTGGTTTCATCAATGTTTCCCCTCCCTCTGGTGTAGGATACGTTTATGGCACTGTTTATTACGATGATGGGGTAGCCACAACTGCTTGGACTGATGCCGGCACTGCATACACAGACCTTGCAGGTAGGTCTCTTGGCGCGGTCGACTTGACTGGACAAGATTTAAGCGCAGTAGGACCACTTGCGGCAGGACTTTACCATTTCGACACTTCCGCAGCGTTAACGGGTAATCTCATACTTGATACCGGAGGTGATGCTAACGCCCAATTTATATTTCAGATTGGCAGCACGCTAGATACAGCAGTCGGTTCATCAATAACTGTGATAGGCGCAGGCGCCGGTCTTACTCAAAATATCTTCTGGCAGGTTGGCAGCTCAGCAACGCTTTTCACGGGATCTCAATTTGTCGGTAGTATTCTCGCTCGCGCAAGCATCAGTATGCAAGTCGGTGCCAACGTATCGCTTGGTAGATTATTCGCACTCGACGGCGCTTTGACTATGCTTAGTAACTCAACATCACCACTGGGTTTTGCCCCGCCTGCGGGCCCGGCTAGTTATTGGAACGGCAGAGACAGCAATGTATGGACTGGAGTGAACTGGTCTGACACTGAAGATGGTCTTAATCCAGATGCTAATCTCACCGTGAACGCGGATGTTATATTTTCGATTAGTGACAACCCAGTATTGCAAGATACGGTTCTTGGTGCAGATACCACGATCTCAAGTTTGACGGTTAACGATACGATTCCAGTGACCATCGGTGATTTCACTCTCAGTATCTCAGGTACTGGTGGAAACTCGGGTATTACCATCAATACGGGCGCAGGCCTAACAACCATTAACAGTAACCTTGATATGGGAAGTGTGTATCAGGTTGTAACCGTGGATAACGTAGATGGCCTCGTCGTCAATGGGGTTGTCAGTGGTACAAACGGTCTAAACAAAGCAGGAACAGGCGTTCTGATCCTTACAGGTTCAGAAATCTACACCGGAACCACCTATGTTTTTGAAGGGACTCTACAACTTGGCGATGGCGTTACAGCTGGAAGCTCAATTTTACTCTCATCACCTATTCTGGTTGATGTAAATGGAGTTTTAGCCATTAACCTGGCGGGCGGAGAGACTTTCCTAAACAACGTTACGAATGACGGGCAAATCCAATGGATTGCCGATGGAACGAACACTCAGGATGTCGCCAGTATTTTCAGCGGTATCGGTAGTATGTTGGTTACAGCTCCAGGAACAACCGTTCTGTTAGGAAGCAACACCTTCACGGGTGGAACGACGGTTAATACCACTGGCTTTGTAAATGTCGGCAACTCTTCTGCCTTTGGTCCAGGGCCGCTGACAATTAGCAACGGCTATATCGATACGGTAGCTTCACAACCGCTACAAATCAATGTGGGCAACTACGATCAGTCTGGTGGCATACTCGGAATCCGTTTATCAGGTCCCGGGGGAGCGGTTAACACTTTTTATAGCGTGACTGGCACGGCTGACATCAACGGCGGCACAGTGTTTCTTTACGATGCAATCGATATATACGATCTAGACGGCTATACTCCTTCCGAAGGAGACATTCAGACGATCATTGATTCCACTCTTGGTGTAACCGGCACCGGATTCGCTGATAACACCCCAGACTCGCTAATACAGGGCATTAACTACAGTCAGGGTAATACACTGCTTTATCCTACGATCGATTATGACTTTGATTCAGCATTTGTGATCTGGGTTCAGGATGCGTTTGCATCCGTTCTAGATTTGACTCCCAATCAAACGGCGGTTGCTAATTCAATTGATGCGGGAGACGCGACGACTGTTGTGACGGATTATCTCATCACTCAGGACATCTCACTTCTACCAGGATTATATGACCTTATCGCACCTGACGAATTGACTGCCATTTATCAAATGGGTTTCGCGGCTGCTGAAATTCAAAATGCGAATATTAAACGCCATCTTGAAAGAGTTCGCCAAGGATCATCCAGAGAAACTCAATACACGGAAACCAAAACCGACAGCAAAGGCGGTATGGTTCAGCAGCAATCCACCATGATGAGCGATTCAAAACGTTGGACTGCATTTTTCGAAGGGACCGATGGATCCGCAACTATTGAAGGCGACTATAATTCCAGCGGTTACAACTTCGATACTCGTGGCGGAAACGTTGGAGCAGACTACCGCGTCAGTGATCGTCTCAGTGTAGGCATCATGGGTTCTTATGCGGACTCCACTGCGAACCTCGTTAATGGTGGATCGATTGAAGCCGAAAGTTTCAAAGGTGCTATCTACGCAACCATCTACGACGATGCATTCTATGTGGATGCGCTTCTCGGTGCGGGAAATCACTCTTATGACACGAGACGTGTTGGACTGTTGGGCTTAGCTGAGGGCAGCACAGACGCATTGGAGATCGATGCGATGCTAAATACTGGATATGACATCAAAAATGGTAACTGGACTTACGGCCCAACGGCTTCGGTCGCTTACACACGCATGATGATCGATAGTTTCACGGAAACAGGTTCTCTTGCGCCTTTGCATTTCCCTGAGCAACATCAAGATTCTTTGCGCTCAGAGTTAGGTGCGAAAATTGCCTACAACGCAGACGTCAACGGCATGAGAATCTCACCACAAGTACGGCTCGCATGGCAGCATGAATTCATGGATAGCAAACAAGCCATGGAATCGAGCTTTGTAGGTGGCACAGGCTCAACCTTCATTGTGCACGGACCTGATATGGATAAAGATCGTGCAATCTTGAGCGCGGGACTCACGGTTCAAATCACTCCAACTGTAAGCGTCTATGGATTCTATGATGGCCACGTCGGAAGCTCGGATTACAAATCCAACCAGGTCACAGCCGGCATAAAAATCGACTTCTAAGAAATCATCAAATCACTCTGATTCAATCACCACCTCGTCAGTTTCTGGCGGGGTGTTTTGGTTTCTGACTTCCATATTCACGTCAGGTAACTTGATGATGTAGCCCTTGCTGGTAATGACTTGTTATTGAGAAAAATACGAGCAAATCCTTACGTCGTGAGGCAAGTCTATTTTCCTTTCGAACAAACGGCCCTAAAGTCTATTGTCTGGCCTTAATGAAAGAATAAATTCCTGACAATAGGCTTTGCACACGCATGTTCCGTTGGTGAATGATTCGACGCTGGGATGAAATGGGGAATTATATATTCATCCGGAGTGGTGGGGTTTAACCCCATGGTTACTGGCAATTCTTTCAGCTAAATTGTCTCCACATGAAAACAACTATCAAACATTCCATCTTCCTGATCATTGCATCCGTGCTGGTCGCGCTATTCACAGCAAGTTGTGAGACAATGCAAGGCTTCGGCAAGGATGTCAGCCACGCTGGTGAGCATATCGAGGATAATGCCCGATAGATATCATAAAATTTAGCAAAGGAATCTATATATGTTAATAACACTCGCCATTGTATTGATTGTTCTGTGGGTCTTAGGCTTGGTCACCAACATGGCCATGAATGGGTTCATTCATATCCTGCTGGTTGTGGCGGTCATCATGATTCTGATCAGGGTGATTCAAGGTAGGCGTATATTATGATTCGCCGGCTGGCCGATATGCTTCGCTTATTGGCGTCGAGTGGAGAATATATAGTATGTCGAGATGGCATGGAACGACGCATCTAACAGAAATCATTGAATGCATTCCTGTCAGTAAAGAAGCGATGAATGAAGCAAATATAATAACGAGACTATGAAACGAATTTCGATCCTGATTGCGGAAGATCATCAGATTGTGAGTGAAGGAATTCACACGATGCTAAAGCTTGAGCCTGACATGGATGTCGTTGGGGAGGCAAGAAATGGTAGGGATGCGGTCAGACTCGTGATGGATTTGCAGCCCGACGTTGTATTGATGGATATCGCGATGCCGGGTCTGAATGGTTTGGAGGCAACGCGCCAGCTGATGAAATCGCGTCCGGATACACGAATTATCATCATCACCGCGCACAGTGATGATGCCTATGTGAAAAGCGCGGTGGATTCCGGGGCTGTTGGTTTTCTTCTTAAACAGGATCCAAGTCACAATATCTGCCTTGCGATACGTGAGGTTCAGCGGGGTGGAATCTATTTCAGTAAATCCATCGCAAAACGTTTCATCCGGATTAATCCCCAGACGCTGGATCGTCAGGGAAAAAAAGAAAGGAGAGCGAACCAACTCACCTCGCGTGAGATGGAAGTATTGCAACTCATCGCCGAGGGCAAGGCAAACAAGGAAACGGCAGTTGAGCTGGGGATCAGCAACAAAACGGTTGAAAAGCATCGCGGAAACTTGATGGACAAGCTTGATATTCACGATACCGCGGGATTGACGCGTTATGCTGTGAGGACGGGAATCATTGAATGCAGTGTGCAGATAACGATTAGCAACGAATTGAGAGCTGAGGAAACGGTCTAAAGCTGGTCGGCGATGGTTTCGGAAAGCTGGTTTATGATGCCTTCGGTTTGTTCCAGAGAAACTCGGCTTGATCTCTTGAAATCTGGCCGGAAAACGGATTGTTCAAGGCGGATGATGGATTCTTGATCGGTGAACGCGAGATTGAGTTCGCGATTGATACGCATACTGAGCATGTCGAAATTGGCCGAACCGACACATGCCCAGTCATCGCAAATCATGGCTTTCAGATGGGTCATATTTGGATAACGGTAAATTTTGGCTCCCGCTTGGATTAGGTCACGTGCGGTCGAGAGATTACCGGTATCCATAAGATTTGGGTTCTTGCCCGATGGAATGATCACACGCACATCTACACCGCGGCGTGCAGCGGCCTGAAGGGCGAGGGCGATTTCATCATGGGAAAAATAGGGCGTTTCGATCCAGATGCGTCGACGTGCGCCGCGTATGGCCAGCAATGTCGCATCGAGAATTTCATAACGTCCCTCTGCCGGATTGGTTCGGAGGATTCTCAGAGGGATTGTTCCGGGAACTGGCTCCAGAACCAAGAGCTTTTTCGGTTTACGTGAGTATGCGAAGTCTCCCAAAGGTCCGGCTTTTTTCCATGCGAGGTCGAATTCGTGAGTGAGTGTCTGGACGATGGGTCCTTCGACACGAATCATCAGGTCATGCCATTCGGAAAAGTATTCTCGACCAATGTTCATTCCGCCGATGAAAGCGGTTTGTTGATCGAATACGAGAAGTTTGGTGTGATCACATACCAACCATGGATTGAGAGTCCTGCGTACGCGGACCGCTGAGTTTTTCCGCAAGTAGCTGCTCATGTTGTTTGGAGGATTAAATGCACTCGGGCCGAGTGTTTCGGGTGCGGAGTTGTAGGCGAGATTGCTCCCAAGATCGTCATAAAGGACTTTAACTTTAACCTCAGTCGAACGTTGCTTCAGTGCTTCGGCATATCTAACAGCAATGTCGTCATTATCAAAAATAAACAGCTGGATGTGGATCGATTTCTTGGCGCTGGCAATCTGGTGATCAAGTTCATTGAAAAATTGTGGGCCATCGACCAGGAAGCCGAGCTTGCCGGTCTCCGTGGCAGGAAAATTCATAGAATCTAGCATTTGGTCGAATCCTGAGGTTCCGGGTTGTTCACGGATAGCTTCATAGTCATTCATACTGAGCGATATGTTTCCGATAAGTATTTCACGGGGTCGATTCCACAACACGGCGAAGCCGAGCTTCACCGTGTTGATGGGTCGGTTGAGCGTGGCCATGGCGGTTGAACGCACGGCGACCATCGCGAGGTTTCCTCCTCCGGTGAGTCCATCGATGGATTGCTCTTGTCTGCCGATGGAGGAAACGCTGGTGCAGGAGCTCTGTAGAAATAATAAACCAGCAATGATTTTGAAATGACTGAACCGGAGAGGATGCTTCCGCCTACTTTCATTTTTTTTGAAGATCAGCGGAGGGTTCGGTTTCACATCTCTTGTATTAAGGATTTTCGGCATCAACTCTGGCTTTCGCAGCCTTGGCTTCCGCTTCCGCTGTCTTTTTCTCCGCATCAAGATTGGCTTTGATGGATTCTTTGTTCGATTCAATGTTCGCCTTATCGATTTTCGCATTAATATCGGTTTGTTCGGTTGCGTATTTCGCATCCGCATCTGCCTGATCCTTGCGCTGCTCGATCACTTCGGTGGTGGTGTCTTTGTCTTGCTCAATGGCTAATTTTTCCTTGTTGCAGCTTACGGAAACAATGGTGGCGAGCCCAATAATGGCGAATGTGGTGATTTTCATGATGTGTTGTTATTGTTTGCATCCCGCATGGTGCTGGATGAATCCACGATTTGTGAATGCACCAAATTAGTCGTCCGTAAGATTTACCGATACGGGGTGAAACCCTTCCTTTCATTTTTCAAGAAATTGTAAGGATATGGTTTTACGTTCAAAAAAAAACCGTTAGCGCCGGCATGATGGCGTTAACGGTTGTATAATGAATGACGGTGTAATTATTCCTTGTTGCGGCGTACAAGTAGATATCCCAGCAATGTACCGACACCGATGCCAATCAGGATGGCGGAATAGGCGTTGTTGTGAGTGAAAACTCCGAATTCGCAGGCTTGCTTAGATATTTGTTTGCGTGCGTTCTGATACATTTCCTTACTGCGATCGATTAGATCGATCACGCCGTCTTCGGCGTCATGATAGGCATTTTCAGCGGTGGAAGAAATCCAATCGCTTGCGTTGTGTGAAGATTTCTTGATGTCGGTTTCTATGGTATTCAATGGATTGCTCATATTTTTTTTTGGATCGAGTTGCGCTTTCAACGTGAACGATTTTTGAAGTTTCGCCATGGGGTATAACTCTACTTCCGTTGCTTTATGAGTCATGGGTGCAACACCCCATGGTGAAGCCTTGTGATGAGCTGCATCTTTCTGACGGTGATAACCCGTTTGTTGGATCCGAAAGTAAAAAATAACATTATGAAAACAAATCATCTTATTAATGCCGCCATTGTCATATGCATGGCAGCATTCATTCTAAGTTTGTATGCTGACCCCGTTTCCAATGAGAAAGCTGCGCTAGAGGAAAAATCTACGGTTCAACCCAATACTTTGACGACTGTCATCGCCGGTAGTCTGACATTCCCGACCCTGACAGCGGCTGATCTTGACGTGACAGTAAGTGGTAAGAAAGAATTCACCATTTTCGCTCCTACCGATGAGGCTTTCGGTAAGCTTCCCGAAGGCACGCTTGCCAAAATTTTGGTTCCGGAAAACAAGATCGAGACTGATGGCTCAAAAGTTTTCAGCATCAATGTTCCTGCTAACAATGAAATCACGCACGGACTTGGTAAGGTGCTTGTCCCTAAGTCGCTTGACGGATTGGCAGGATTGAAAAACTGAAGTTTCAAAAATTAGCACATCGTAACAACCTGACGCCTGTAGTTTTCTGCAGGCTTCATTTTTGTCAGATACGCGGATGCGTGGAATTAGTATTTCACCCTATGGAACATTCCGAGCGGATATTGAAGAATGTAGGTATATGGAACATTCAGCGATTATCCGGCCATTAAATAGACAGAGCAACAAGGACCTCGAAGACAAACTCATTCTGCACCTTGCGGAACGGGATGGTATTGTGGAGCGCGTTCAAGCCAGAACGGTGGAGTTGGCGCTTTTGGCGGGAAGAGCGTCGCATCAGATCAGGCAAGGTGATTACGAGCAGGCAAAACGAGAAATCCCCTACGATTCCTATCAATATCGTCTCTAGGTTTATATCCCATGGAAACGATGATCGAAGTCAGGAAAAGAATAAATGCCTATGAAAACAAAAATCAAAAAGCAGCTACACGGCGAATCTAACCATTATGATCCGCATGACAACAATCCGATCTTCAACGCAATGCCCATTGGTCTGGCCGATTGCAGTCATCTCGAAGTGATTTCTCGCGCCACTCGATGCTGTTAGAGCGCCTTCCATTCGAGCAGGGTAAGACCCTATGGCTATGGCTTGAGTGAATATGCATGATGCGTTACTTGCTCCAATGATCGAGCAACAACAAACAACAAATCATGAAAAAGAAATCGAATTACTTATTTACCACCGCCTTAGCCACCAGCTTACTGATTGCTGCCAGCAGTTATCTATCAGCCAGCGAAACGGATGACCGCATTGAGGAATCCACGCGGAAGTCCTTTGTTTTTAGAACCCTTCTCAAAGATGATTCGGTGAAAACCGAGTCCAAAGATGGTGCCGTCACTCTCACTGGCACCGTGTCCCACGGCTTTCATAAATCCTTGGCCGAGGACACCGTAGCCCTGATGCCAGCTGTGAAGAGCGTGGACAACCAGATCGTGGTGAAGGCAGATGGGCCGGAGGATACCGCAGACCGACGTTTGGCTCAGAAGGTGAAAACCATCTTTATCTTCCACAGGAATCTCAATCCTAGCCAAACTGATGTGGCTGCAAAGGATGGCAATGTAATCCTCACCGGTACCGCGAAGAATCAAGCTCAGAAGGAACTTACCACCGAATATGCGAAAGACATCGAGGGCGTGAACGACGTGGATAATCAAATGGTGGTGGTGGAGAGTAAGACCACTCCGGAGCGCACCATCGCTGAGAAGATCGATGATGCCTCCATCACCGCTCAGGTGAAGACAAGCCTGCTCACTCACCGCTCCACCAGCGCTGTAAAAACCCACATCCAGACGATTGAAGGCGTCGTCACCGTGAGTGGTGTGGCTGACAACGCTGCAGAAAAGAGCTTGGTGACAAAGCTTATCAAGGATGTCGAAGGAGTGATGAACGTGGAAAATAACATGTCGCTCAAGTAAGTATTTTCTGTCTGGAAGATTCCACCCACTCCGCAATCATAGCGGGGTGGGTGCTTTTTTGTCAGCATGGAGCGCCGGTGAATGAAGGAATCCGTCATGGTAGGGTTATACCCCATACGGTATGACTGGGATATTCGCATGATTGGGGCTAGGCTACCGCAAAATCCTTTCAAATGACACTCCCACACACAGCTTCCACACCCGAAACTCCCACCGATCTCATCAGCAGTGAAGCCCAGCTCATCACCGGCGCTTTGCAGAACGCGATTCTGAAAAGCGAGAACTTCTCCAGCATCGCCACGGATGCGAAGGGGGTTATCCAGCTCTTCAACGTCGGTGCGGAGCGCATGTTAGGCTACTCGGCGTCCGAGGTGATAAACCGGATCACCCCGGCGGACATCTCAGATCCAGAGGAAGTCATCGCGCGGGCCTTGGCGCTGAGTAGCGAGCTGGGCACGAAGATCACGCCGGGCTTTGAGGCCTTGGTTTTCAAGGCGTCTCGCGAGATTGAGGATATTTACGAACTCACCTACATCCGCAAAGATGGCAGCCGTTTCCCGGCGGTGGTCTCGGTCACCGGTCTGCGGGATGCCAAGGGCGGCATCATTGGCTACCTGCTTATCGGCACCGACAACACCGCCCGCAAAGAGGCTGAAGAGGCGCTGATCAAAGCGGGTGCCCTACAAAACGCGATCTTCAATAGCGCCAACTTTTCCAGCATCGCCACGGATGCGAAGGGCGTGATCCAGATCTTTAACGTCGGTGCCGAGCGCATGCTTGGCTACACGGCGGCAGAGGTGATGAACAAGATCACGCCTGCCGAGATTTCCGACCCTCAGGAG
>JANPEG010000030.1:0-37297 GCA_031431855.1 Akkermansiaceae bacterium
TTGAGAATGTCACCCCCGACGGTGCCGGAGCAGGCAGCAATAACCTCTTCAGAGGCAGATGTTTCTTTCTTCATAGTCATAAACGTCGTAGGCTGCGCACTTACGACGTTTATGACTAGAGGCGCTTGGTAGGACGCTTACAGCTCAAGCGCATGTACGCCGATTTAGCTATGGAAAACGATGCCATCAAATCTCTGCTCGAAAAAAAGCTCTAAAGCCAGTCGAACGCCATGAGGCAGTCGACTGGCTCGTTGAAGAAGAAAACCTAGCAGCGAGCCGCGCCTGCCGGATCATGGGTGTAAGTCGAGAATAATACGCCAGGCATACAATCAATCTTGAGCTAAGATTTTGGGGTTTCATGTCTTGAGCTCGATCACGCCGAATCGAGATAAATAAAGGGATTTTGAGTGGTGAAAAGATGTTTCCCCTCTGGTGTTGGCAGGGATGAAAACAGAACAAAAGTTGGGGCAGGTTTTGCAGGAAAAAGAGTTAATTCAGGCGTAAGTGGTAAAAAGGGACAGTCCTTTTATAGGAATTTACTGTTGCAATATTGGGTTCTGGGATTAAAAAGGAGTAAATGAGACGCGCACGTTGGATATCGCCTTGGAAGGATTCGTTGGAGAAACCCTCGATTTACCATTGTATTTCGAGGGTTGTGGAGAGGCGGTATGCGTTTGGGGTGGAGGAGAAAGAAAAATTCCGGATGTTCATGCGGATGTATGAGAATTTCAGCGGATGTCGGGTTTTGTCCTATTGTTTGATGAGTAATCACATCCATTTGCTGGTGGAGGTTCCGCCTAGGCCGGAGGAAGGTATTGCCGATGATGTTTTTCTGAATCGTCTCAAGGCTTTATATAGCGAAGCGTTTGTGGTGGATGTGGCATCACAAATCAACGAAGCGAGGCATGAGGGTGGTTTGGAGGGAGGGAACCCGGAGCGGGTGGAGGAAATCAAGGGTCGGTTTACACAGCGGATGCACGATTTGAGTCAGTTCATGAAAGGTTTGATGCAGCGGTTTACGCAGTGGTTTAACAGTCAGCATAAGCGGACGGGGAGGTTGTGGGAGGATAGATTTAAAAGCGTGATCGTAGAGAGCGGCATGGCGGCACGAGTGATGGCAGCTTACATCGATCTAAATCCTGTTAGAGCGAAGATGGTAGAAGATCCTGCGGAATACCGCTGGAGTAGCTATGGGGAAGCAGTGGGGGGAGGGCCGAGAGGAAATGGCAAGAAGGCGCGGGAGGGATTAGTGAGGGCGGTGATGTCGGATCGGGATGTTGGATTTGATGCGACGATGTGGAAACAAGCATCGCGGCAGTATCGGAGGTTGATGGGAATGGCGCTGGAGCGGAAGCCGTCGAATGCAAAGAGGATTGTGAGATCTGAGCAAGTGGAGAAGAGCCTAGAGCAAAGAGGAGAGAGCGGAGAGAAGAGGCTTGGAGAGTTGAGCATGGCAAAGATGCTACGGACGCGGGTGAGGTATTTCTCGGATGGTGCGGTGATTGGCAGCAAGAGTTTCGTGAACGATGCGTTTGACGCAGCGCGAGAGAGGTTTTCCGAGAACAGAAAAGATGGAGCGCGAAAGATGCGGGGGATAGGAAAAGGAGAGGGAGGGACGTTGTGGAGTGTTAGGGATTTGCGAGTGAGGGTGTGAGAAGAGTGCAAGTGCGGTAGTTTAGGGATCCGAGATTACCTAAGAATAGCTTGCTTCGAGACGTTGATGAAAGCGTGAGCTTCAAAGACGCATCATCCGCAGCAGTTACAAGAAAGGTTCGAATCGAGCGTAGGTTCAATGCGTTGATTTCGGTCTGTGTGGCCATGGCGTTTCTGGCGGGTTTTTCAGCGATTTTGGAATCTTTCAGCACCCAGCCGATACCGGAGTATGCTCCGCAATTTATCCTGAGAGAGGAAAGGATAGAAACAACATGCGGCGGTATGATTGATATAGTTTGCCCGAATCCAAATTATCAGCCTCCGAGGCCCAAGCCTATCCCAGCGGAATCATGGACCATCCCAAAACTAGAGCACTGGGAAAATGAGCCATGGGAGTTGGAGATATCACCAATCAGTTTGGATGAAACTTCGGAGCCTATGGAATGATAGTGAGTCTCGGTTGTGTATTTTGTTTCGTGAAGGCGAAGGGGCTTTGCAATGGAGTGGATGCGCGGTATGAAGCGTGCGGATGAGTTTGAAGGAAAATCTTCTGGCATGGATGCGTGGTGGCGAGGACGACTTCGCGGCGCTAGCGTTGGAAGTTTTCCGCTATCAGTTTGAGCGAAACGCGGCATACGCAAATTACTGCAGAGCGCTTGGGCGGATGCCTGAATCAGTTGCTGATTGGCGGGATATTCCTGCGGTGCCTACGGATGCTTTTAAATTACCTAGCACGGAGATACGGTGTTTTCCTGAGACCGAAGTGAAAGGATTTTTTCTCACTTCCGGGACGACGCGTGAGGTGAAGGGCAAGCATGAGTTTTGCGATTTGGAATTGTATGAGGCATCGATCAAAGGGGGTTGGCGAGAGCTGGGCTTGCCGGAAATCAGCAAGCCGTGGTTTTTTTCGCAGCGGGTGGAGGATGCGCCGCATTCATCGTTGCTGCGGATGTTTGATCTGCTTGCCTCGATAAAGTCGGGGCTCGATAAGGAGGGAGAATGGTTGATCGATTCCGATGGAAACTTGTTATCCGATAAATTTTCACCAAAAGGCGCGGCGGCGGTGTTGGGAACTTCGCTGGCGTTGTTGCGGTTTTGTGAAGAGAGCGAGCCAATAAAATTGTTAGATGGGTCGTGGATTTTTGAAACCGGCGGCAGCAAGGGGTTGCGCAAAAGCCATACGCCCGCCGAGGTCAGGCAACGGCTCGCGGATCATTTTTCACTACCAGAATCGCGTATCCTCAACGAATACGGAATGACCGAGTTGTTTTCCCAATTTTACAAATGGGGAAATGCAGAAGCACACCAAGGACCGACATGGACGGCGATCCGAGTGGTGGATGTTTTTTCCGGAAACCCTGCGGCAGAAGGCGAGGTTGGGTATTTGGAAATCATCGATCTGGCGAATCTCGATACCGTTTCTGCAATACGCACTCAGGACTTGGCAATCGCGACCGGTGAGCGGAGTTTTATATTGATCGGCCGAGATCCATCTGCCGTAGCGCGGGGTTGCTCGCGTGGAGTTGATGCGATATTGCAAACCTTATGAAAATCCTCTCAGACAGAATCACATTCCTACTCGCCCAGCGGCCTACGCTTGAGCGGTGGGTGGGTTGTTACGATGAGACGGCGTTAAAAAAATGGTTAGATCTGGAGCTCGGGGATCATCGGAGGCTGGAACAATGGGTCGATGGCTCGCGCGTGGTGCCGCGTGGGCCGGTGCTGCATGTGGTTAGTGGAAACACCGAGCACGCAGCGTTTCAATCGGTGTTTCGCACGATTCTGTTAGGCTGCCAGAGCTGGGTGAAAGTGCCATCGGATGGGTTGTTAGAATTTGAGCAATGGGCGAGCGAGGTAGGCTTGTTCGAGGTGAAACGCGAGTTGCCGGAAGATTGGAAAAATCCCGAGGTCGCGGTGATTTACGGGGGTCAGGAAACGATCACGTTTTTCCGCGATTGGCTTTCACCGCAAACCCGCATCATCGAGCACGGTCCGAAACTCAGTGCGGCATTTGTTTTTGAACAACGCGAGGGTTTGGAAAAACAGCTTGCCGAAGACGTCATGAGCTACGGTCAGCGTGGTTGTCTTTCGGTGCAGGCGATTTATGTGGCGGGAGATGTGGAAGGCTTTTGTGAGAGGTTGGCGGTGGCGCTAGAAGAAAGGCCTGAGAACATCGCCGCTACGCTTTCTGAGGCCGGCGGGATTCGCAACGAACGCGAACTCGCACGCTTCCAGATCGCCAATGGCGCGAACATGAAACTCTGGGAGAGTGCGAATTCCGTGGATTGGACGATTCTGTTAGATCGCGATTCCGCCCTTCTCCGCACCAGCCCGAGCGGTGGATTCGTTCGCGTCATTCCCATGCTGGATGCACTCACGCCAGAATCGCTTGGAGATGAAATCGCCTTTCTCTCCACTGCAGTTATCGAGCCTTTAGCGGATGAGTATCGTTTGGAAACCATCGCCCCGCCCAGAATCTGCGCCGCAGGAAACGCCCAGGAACCGGGAATTTTCTGGCATCCGGATGGTGAAATGCCACTCGCGGGGCTTGTGCGCTGGCGCGATCTCGGTTGATCTTATCGCCATGTCAGAACCCGCCATCGAAACCACCGGAACCATCCTCGAACGCAAAGGCGAGATTCTTTACCGTGTCGAGTTGATGAACGGAAAAGTCATGCTCGGGCATTTGTCCAAACCCCTGACCGACGCGAAAGCGGTATTTTCAAAAGGAGATTCTGTGCTCCTAGAAATGACGCCGTTTGATTTTGATCAGGGGCGTATTGTCGCCGTAGTTTCTTAGAACGGCTTATAAATCCCCAGATAAGCGGCGCCGATGGCGGCGATGAGGGTCAGGATAAACACGACACATGGGCAAAGGATCTTTTTCTTCGCGAGGACAGGGGCAACGCCGATGAACAACCAGATGCCGAGTTTCGCCATCCACCAGTATTGATCCATGGGTGGTTTTTTCAGGATGGCAAAGCCAGCGATCAAAATAATGACCAAAGAAACCCCGTGCAGGATGGACGCGGATTTTTGGTTTGAGCCACCGAGCAGGGTTGCTCCGAGCGAGGCAAAAAGCGCGAACACGCCGGCGAGGTGGAGAATTGTCAGTAATTTAAGATCCATAACTGCGCGGACATTTCGTGAGTTAGCTGCAAAAATCAAGAAAACTCGGAAAGTTGGCAGGCGGTCGCTGCGTATTACCATCCAATTCATGAAACGCAAACTTGCATGGTTGGGTGTGATTTTATCCGCCCTTTATCTACTAACGATTGGAATCCTCCCAGATCCCATCCCGTTTATCGATGAGGGGATTGCTCTGGCGGTGCTGATTCAATGTGCCAGTTTCCTTGGATACGATTTACATAAATGGTTGCCCTTCTTGCCAAAAAAGAAAACATACCCCGCATCAAGCCATCGCGAAAACGCTAAGGATGTGACGATAGATGTTTGATTCTGAACTCCCCTGACATTCTTTATGACCACCGATACCGATCAAGATACCTGCTGTTCAAAATGCCGCCGCCCATGGAGCATTACGATTTTTGGCCTGCTTATCATTTCTTTCCTGATCGCGATGCCGTTTATAGCTGGCACGCCCGATGCGGATAAATCCTCCGACACCATCCGTTTTCTCGGGCGGTTTCATCCGGTCATTCTGCATCTTCCTATCGGAATTTTCTCGCTGATCATCATTCAAGAGTTGTTGTCGATGTTCACTCGCTACAAACCCCAGCCCGGGTTGATTGCGATCTTTATTGGTGCTGCAAGTGCCGTGGTCGCGGTGCTTTTCGGTTTCATGCTCTACATGGGCGGTGGTTATGAAATGGGTGAATTGTTAGGAGATCACCTTTGGGGTGGGATTATTTTTGCCTGCGCGGCGGTTCTCACTTTGATTGTTAAAGCTTGGCCTCTGCCTGAGAAGTTTTCTCAAAAGCTCTATAGGGTCATGATTTTCGGCAGTGTTGGCATCATGAGCTACGCCAGCCATGACGGCGCATCGATCACCCATGGTGAGGATTACCTTGTGGAATATGCGCCAAATCCGATTCGTAAGGTGCTCGGTTACGAGCCAAAAGTGGATCATACGGATGTTCCGGTTAAGCCTCTTGAAAAGCAAATCGTTTACTCAGACATCGTCCAGCCTATCCTCAACAAGCGTTGCGTGGAGTGCCACAAAGAAGGCAAATCCAAAGGCAAGTTCCGTATGGATACCTACGAGCTTCTTCTTAAAGGCGGAAAAGAAGGAGATGCAGTCGTCCCAGGCGATGCGGTGAAAAGTAATATCATCTATCGTTGCGAACTTCCTGAAGATGACGATGAGCACATGCCGCCAGAATCCAAAACGGACATCGAAGATCACGAGCTAGCGGTCATTAAATGGTGGATCAGTGCAGGAGCTGATCCTGCTAAAACCGTTGCGCAGTTAGAAATCACGGATGAAATTCGTGACGCCATTTCAAAACTTGATCGATCCGTCGATCCCAAGGCCGGCAAATCCGATGCTCCTACCCAAGCCAAACAAGACTTGCCGTCCGCTGAACTGGTAAAATCGCTCGCTACCCTATCAAAAGAATTCCCCGGCGGCTTGACCTTCGAGTCCCAAGCCTCCACCAAGCTGACCTTCACCGGAGTTTCCTTACGCAGTAATCTCAACGATGAGGTTTTCGCAAAATTGAAAACCGTCATTCCTAGCATGGTATCGATGGATCTGTCCTCGACCGCGATCACCGACAGCTCCGTCAAATTACTCGCCTCCGCAAAGGATCTGCGGATGATTCGTCTATCGGAAACCAAGATTTCAGATGCCGCACTTGATACGCTGGCTGGATTGAAAAACTTGGAATCGATCAATCTCTACGGCACTCGCGTAAGCGATGCTGGAGTGGAGAAACTTAAATCGCTTCCGAAGCTAAAACGTCTCTACCTCTGGCAGACAGATGTTTCCGCAGGCATGATCGAGAAGCTCAAGGCCGCTCTGCCTGGGGTGGAGATCGTCACCGGGATTTAAAACAGCTTGATAGATTTTTTTAAAAAGATTAAAGCTGCATCCAATAAGTTGGGTGCAGTTTTAACTTTTTAAGTCATCTGGTCATGTCCGTAACGTCTTTAAATTCAGCGATTTTCAGTTTGTTCGCCATCGGAATGGCCTGCGGCAGCCAGCTTTCCGAGCGCTTGGAAGCGTCACATGAGCATTTTCTTGAAGACCGCCGCGCCGCCCTATCTGGGTTGTCGGATCCGTTCGGAGTCCCAGCCGCGGCCAAAGTCGTGATCGAGGATCCGATGGGCGCATTCCGTCGCAATGCCGCATGGAAACGCAATGTCGTGACCACGGTTTTCTGGGTCGGCGAGCAACCCACGGAAAATAACCCAACCCCCAATGACAAAAGCGCATGGGATCAAAACTGGATGCAAAACTTCGGTGGATATGACGATCCTAAAAACCGCGAGGGTTTTTTCCCGAAAACTTTCGTCCCCAAGTTGAATCCGTTCTACGTGGCTCTGCCCTACAACGATATCGGCAAAAATTTTAGGCATCGCCCCGAAGCCGCCGAGGTCATTCCTTGGTTTTGGGAGAAATATCAGGGCGACGGCATCTCCGTCTGCAAAGGCCGCTGGCTCGCTATCCATTACAGGGGCAAGATTTGCTACGCTCAGTGGGAAGACGTCGGCCCTTTCGAGACAGATCACCATCAATACGTCTTCGGAAAGGAAAATGCCCGCCCGAATCGGAACGAAGCAGCAGGTTTGGATGTCAGCCCAGCGGTCAGAGACTTCTTGGAAATGCCCAGCGGCGAGCGAGTCGAATGGAAATTTGTCGAGGATTACGAGGTTCCAAAAGGCCCCTGGAAATCGCCGATATTTCCTTTCAAAAATAATTAACAAAAATACTTTACAGAAAGAAAAAAAAATCGCATTTTCTTAGACCTAAATATGACGTGAAATATTTCTGAGTACTAATAAAACCAACAAAACCATGAAAAACTCCAAACAACTCAATGCCATCAAGATGGCTTCAATCGTGGCCGCTGCCATTGCAGTAACTACGGGTGGCGTGTATGCCCAAGGAAAGGGCAAAGGAAGCGCTCCCGGTCAAAATAAAACAGCCCCACCAGTAGTTGTGCCGCCACCAGTAGTCGTGACGCCACCAGTAGTTGTGACGCCGCCAGTAGTCGTGACGCCACCAGTAGTAACTCCTCCTGTAGTGGCTGCGCCTGCTCCACAGCTGCTAATCCCAACGGTGCCAAGAGGATGGCTCAGTGCCTACCCCACAGTCGTTCAAACGGGAACGCATCCAACGCTTAGTTGGTCTATCACCCATCCATCGACCGCGGCAACTTACCTATCCCTTGACAATGATCTGGATGTAATAACCACACTTCAGGAATTGGACGTCGATATTCGGGTTATCGGATCTGGCGTGACGACAGGCGGCAGTGGAGGTAATAACACAAGCTGGGTCGCTACTCAGGCTCAAATCAGTGTTAACAATGCCTCTTACTTGGAGGTCTTCTATGGACTCAACTCTGAAGTGAATCCTGATACGCTTGTCTGGGCCAAACGTGTTCCTAAAGACACGGAATTCCGTTTCGGTGGACGTTATTATGTCGATGGACAATGGAGCACGATGTACAATTCCAGCAGTGTTTCTAAGAATATCAAAATTCTTAAAAACGGCGAGTATCCACCAACGGCGTATCCTTTGGCTTCTTCGGAACAGCTTAAAACCTTCATGGCACCATATGTCGATGGAGGCGGTCGTATCAAAATCGGTCCATTGGATGCCATCGTCATGATGGAACTAACACAGCCAGATACAAATACCAACAGTCCGTACTATAACCTCCAGGATATGGTTCTATTGGTTACTGCTAAGCCAGTTCCTATTGTTATAGACCCGGTTACTGGCGTAAAAAGCAATAACGGACATGGTAACAATATCGACGGAGTTGACGTCTCAAACCCAGGAAGAGGTAAAGGCGGCCCGAATGGCGCCATCGATCCTTCTGGAACCGTCGATGATGAGCGTAAAAAATAAGCATTCAATTAGAACATACCCTCAGAGGGATTATGAAAAACCCCGCCATATTGTTTTTGCTCCTGGTTCACCCACTCATGGGTGAACCAGCCCAGCCAAAACCCGCCTTTCGAGACGCCGCCACCAATGAAACCCTGACGGCTGAATACCGCGAAGTTTCCAAAAAGGATCCGATGGGTAAATTTGAAAAAACCAAAGGTGAAGACCCATCGGTCGTAAATCAGGTGGGTAACTTGCTGGATAATTCTGAGCTCATTACATTTAACGGAAATACAACTTTGGTTCCTAAAAACGCCATTATTCGAATTCCGGAAAAGTATAAATCTCGGGTCAATAATTATAAACAAGGCTCAAAAATCCTCAGTTGGGTAGATTTCTATAGGCTAAATCGTGGCTGGATAAGCACCATCGAAGTTAGCTTCTCACAGGCCAAAGGCCTGGTAACCGTGTCCGGAAAAGAGATGGATACATTAAACGAAAGCGGAAATCTGGTAGTGGCCGTCCTTAGAAACGGTCCAATATCGGTGCTCCCTTTGAAAACAGATACCGATAAAGAAAATCCGGAAGCAACCAAGCCCGGAGGAGCAAAACCGGAAGGAACTAAACCGGAAGGAACCAAACCGGAAGGAACAAAACCAGAAGGAACAAAACCATGAAACTTAAATTTACCTATAAATGGATGGCAGTCCTTACCACCGCTTGTTTGACAAGTGCGCAGGTGAATGCCCAATTTACCAATTTCGTTCGTCAGGTGCAACTGCCTGACAGCGGGATTCAGAGAGATGTAACAGTTGAACCGGTTGGCCAAATAGCGTCACCACTTGAGATCAATCCTACCGGAGCTCGATTTGAGCTTCATACGGTTAGAGCCTCTCCGTTAACAAGTTATTTGCTAGATACTCGCTACGTGGGTTCTTACGTTCCGCTCGGTGAGGTAACTATTCGCACAGAAGATACCAAGTCTGGGGTAACTCGAACACGTGCGGACCGCCCGTTTTATGTGGACCTCAGAATTTCTGGATTAAGAGAGGGTGCCACTGATCCAGAAGCTTCCAAAAGCGTCAAGTTCTTCCGCCATACCCAATCATATGGTGTGGGTGGGACGGGAGTAAACCTAGATAAAACTCAAGCAACCGTTTTCTCTCAAGTGAAGGTTAACAACAATGGCACGCAAACTTTGACCTATCAGCTAACATCTATTGCAGGTGCAGACAGAAGTAAAATTCGTGGAGAAGAGCGCTTCTCGATCTTTTCAATAGCTGACTTCCAAGCTCCAGAATCTCAGCTTGCTTCCAAAACCGTTCAGATTTGGCCAGTAGCAAACGGTACAATTTCTGGTATTGCTAATGGTGATACGATTGAATTTTCCACCCCCGCTCTCACTCTCGCTATCAATGACATCTATCCAGATGCTAGGGTTTATGCTCAAGTATACCAAGGACAGAAACGTGATGATGGCTTTGTCGGGGAGGTTATTCCAGGTTCAGGGAAAGCCTACAATTTTGCAGTTCCTCAGAACGACTTGCTTACCATCCCAGACTGGGACTCGGTGATCACCGCAAACGGCACATGGACCATGGAGCTGCTAACCGTTACACCTTTTGGAATCGACCGACTTGCTTGGGTTTCTTTCAATGTTGACCGCACCATCAGCATCAGAGCGTCATCCACCACTTCGGAGTAATTCCTTATGGTTTCGCTTTCAGGGCCTCTAACTCGGCTTTGAAATTATCATTTCTGTAAATCATCGAAAACTTGGCTTCCCTCGTTTTCCGGAGCAGGTCCTCAACCTCTGTCCATGCGATGAGCAAGAAAACTCCTTTTAAGGATTCCCGATGAAAAGCCTGTGTCCGCGTAACGAAGTGATTATCAACCGCCTTGTGTTGTTGATTCGCAAGAAGTGGTCCTTGGTCTCGCGTAATTTGTTTCTTCATTTCTTCAAAACGTTCTTCCATTATCGTCGCGGATGTGCCAGAGTTCTCATAGTGAACGGTCATCTCATACAATCCACCATGAAGAAATTTCCCTTCAACGGACGTTGCCATCGAGTCGGGCAATGTTCCATTGGGCGAGGCAACTTTGATGATGCGCAGATTGGGATCTTTCCCCGGAATAGTGATGTTGAGATCCAAGGATTTTTCCGTAGCCCAGGAAACCAGTTTCTCTGGAGAGTCTCCCCAGTTCACTCCAAACGGTGGCTTCAAAAGCTCTTGGGCATGAAGCGCAGAGAAGAACATCAAGTATATCAAAATACTGAAATATCTAACAGTTATATGCATGGCGCCGGTGAAGGAAATGAACACGGCCAAAGTCTTGCCTTTTTAGAAGCGTTCCGCAAGCCACGAAGATTGCAATCCGGCATGGTCTTGGTCGAGGCTACAGCCGCGATCTCGTTACTGGCCGTTGTGGGGGTGGTCTTGTTCTCGCTTATGATGAATGTCATCACACCGAGGCAGTATGCGTTCCAACAGGTGCTTTCGGATGCATATCTCACCTTTGAGCGCGCTCAAGCAGAACGAGTTCCATTTGAGACCTTGCTTTCAAGCAGCGAGACTCTCTGGCCGGTGTTTCCAGATGTTGATACAGTCGATGTCCAAATTGGCACCCTGCCTGGTGGCACAGTTGTGACGGGTAGTGTCATCCGCACTCGTTATCCAGATGAATCCAACTATCCTGCTGATGGAGGAACTGGAACAGAGATTACGAATCCTGCGGCAATGGAGATTTGGAGAGTGCAAAGCGTGTTGCGTTACACGATTGCCAATCGAACGTATGTTAAATCCCGAACGGTCATTCGCGCCCAATGAAAACTGCCATTAAAACAAGTAAACGAGGCTTTACACTGATAGAGCTCTCAATCGGGATCATGGTCGGCCTGATGATTGGCGCGATGACTCTGACGATGCTTAATCAGCAGCTCACATTCCTTAAAATTTTCCGTGCACAAAGCTTTCTCAATGAAGAAGCGCCCATCATCAGCCATCACGTTTCAAAATTGTTTATTAATGCCGAGCGCTATCGTTTGCACGCATCTTTGGAAGACGCAATGGCTGGAGACGATCCGCAACTTACAGAGTCGCCAGTGGTGGTGCTGAATTTTCGCCAGCCAGACGGAACGCTGCGCGCCGGAATTCTGTCCTTTGAAGATCGCGGAGATGGAAATGCTCTCTACTATTATGTGGTGCCTCTAACCGGCGTGCTCGGAGATCCAGAATGGGCAATAACCACTAAACCCACAAATGTATCATTTTTTGTCGAATCTGGCATCATTCGCACACGCCTCACGGGGCCAGCCGGTGAGGTAATCACTTTTTCAGGAGCAATGTAATGAAAACAATACCTAACAAAATACACCCACGAGGATACATCTCGATGCTTGCGGTGGTTACGATATCGATTCTTATGCTATCCATGATGGTCTTTGCTTATAAGCGAGCCGTCAACGCCCAGGCAACCTTGAGTGATATTCAAACCCAAACGGATTATCGCGAGAAAGAAGAAGCGATTCTAAGGTCGATTGTGGCGATTGTGCCGAACCGCGCGATTCAAGCCATGCGACACGGTTCGAGCGCACTTCAAGAGAGTAGAGATGCAGTTTCATTTCAAACGATTTTTGAGGATGCTATTGAACAGTCCAATGCCAGAGCCTCGATTTCCGATGAGTTTATGGAGGCAATCAGCGAAGATACTCTATTTCGAGGAAACAGTGGAGATTCTACATTGTCCGATAAGACCAAAATTTTTAAGCCTCTGACTACAACTTCTGGAACCGTAAATAGTGGCTTAAATCAAAACTTCGGTTCAAATTACCCTCCTTCTCTGAATTTCAGCGGTACGCTTTCTGATGATGATTTATATCCTATTATCTCGAATTTCAAAAAATATGGTGCATTGGCTGATGGAGATGTGGGGCTGCCCACAAGCACTTATAGCGATTTCAATTTGATCCCCTATCCTCAGATCAATTTCGGCTATGCTAGACCAGGCGAGCTCTTTCTTGCGAAGCGAAATTGGTGGGCGTTCAAAATGAATCTGGCCGCTCATGATGACACGATTACAAAGCTATCCCGTTACGACCGCACGTTCGTTTTGTCGATTTATGAAATTCCTTCGCAGTTGCCTATTTCCGCAGGTTCTTACATGGCGCTCGGTCAGTATGCAGATGGTTCGGCTTGGCAGAATGTAACGATTTCTGGAGATGTATTCGCCAGCCGTGCGCTAGTTGAAGGCACAACGTCCCTTGAGGGCCTATCAAGTAGACGCGGATTTTCGCTATCTAACAATACTACAATTGGCGGCCAAAATTTTACGGGCAACCCATTCGCCCCAGGAGTTCGTGAAACCTTCCGTCTGACAGAGGGTGATTTTTTTCCGGTATCGCTTGCTTCAGAGAGTGGCAAAGCGGCATTCGTCCCCATCAACCGTGGCAATGATTTCTTTGACCGTTATGCCCATTACGAAGAAACGGATACGATTTCTCCTACCACGTGGAATGATTATTCGGTCGGTGCCATGCAATGCGCGATGAGATTGGATATCGCTGAATGTGTCAGTCTTGCCGATCGAACACCCACGCTACTGTATTTTAGTTATTTGAAAAACGGAGCCCGTGAATACGTTCTCATACCTCTTAATGAAGGTGTGGCGGCCAACTTGCCTGTAGGTTACATTGCTGTAGCGGAAGAAAATGAATCTTACGATTTTGACACACCAGTGGATGTGGCTTACGGTGCAGGCGGAAATTATTTTTACAGAACAAGTGTTAGTGGAAATGTTATATTCAATAACGCTAATTTTGGAGATCCGTTTCCCAGTGGGCCAAAAAAAGGATATTTCAAGCCACAGTATCCGTTTGAGATAAAGAGCCTTCCTACGGGGCGGCAATGCATAGCAGTATATCCAGAAAGGTTTGCAGCCTTCCTTGCTCTACTTGGTGCTGACAGCCTCGCGGTGAATAATTCGATCGCCGTGAATGTGGACTACATCAACGCAAGCAATCTCATCATACCTGCGATCCCATCCACCATTTTTGATTATGGAGTCATCCTTCAAGAATGCGCGAATTTATCGTCATTTACGAAAGGCTTCTCTCTCGTCACGAATTTACAACTCAATATCGGTGATGATTTTAATATCGTGTCCATCGCTCCGCCAAATGGCTATACGCCTCCGAACGGAGCTTCATTTTATCCTCCGTGTTCCATCTTCTGCCCTGAGAGGCGCTATGGTGTTAACACAAATCCGTTTGGAGTTGAGTTCACGGGTCAACTTGGTTCTACAGCGAGTGAAAACGCCGTAAATCCTGTGCGGCCGCTAGATGTGAAAACCAGTACAGGCTCAACGATGTCAGCAGGTATCGTCACGATGAACCTTTCTACTATCTCTCATCCGGCTGAACTGCCGCCCATCACCATGAAAAATTGGTTGATTGTGATAGAAGAGATGCGCAGTGAATTTTCCAACAATTAATGTCCGCATCTAAGAGCTAATCGGGCAAGATGGTACACGAGGACGGGATCGAACCGCCGACCGACCCGGTGTAAACGGGTTGCTCTACCGCTGAGCTACTCGTGCATGCAGCGGGAGTAGGATTCCTACTACTTGCGCAAAGATGCAAGACTTAGTTCAGTTTTTTAGCGAAATTCTCTTCTAGGAAGAGAATTTCGCTACGATTTTTAGATATTCTGAGCACATTCGTATCTGTGTATATCTGCGCTGATCCGTGGTTCCAATTCTGTTTTTAAGATGTATTGTAACCCATTGGTTTTCAATGCCTTATGAGATGCTAAAAAAAGCCAAATTTAAGCAATAAGTCCTTGTTTCCCAGGCGTGGATTTCAGACCCTACGCGCGCCCTATGTCAGAGATACAAAACGAGTTAGAAAAAGCCCAAACGCAGGTTGGAACCGAGCAAGAATACAATGCCGGACAGATTGATAAACTCGAAGGTCTGGAGGCGGTTCGCAAGCGTCCAGGCATGTATATCGGAGATCCCGATGAGCGCGGTTTACATCACTGCGTGTTCGAAGTTCTGGATAACTCCATCGATGAGCACCTAGCCGGTTACTGCTCCAAAATCAAAGTGGCGATCCATGTCGATGGATCCATTTCCGTTTCTGATAACGGCCGCGGCATCCCCGTGGACATGCACCCGAAGTTCGGCATCCCCGCAGTCGAGCTGGTTCTAACCAATCTCCATGCCGGCGGAAAATTTGGCCAAGGTGCTTACAAATATTCCGGCGGTCTACACGGCGTTGGTGCGAAATGCGTAAACGCCCTTTCCGATTGGTTCCGCGCAGACATCACTCGCGATGGGAAAGTGCACCGCATCGCTTTCGAGCGCGGCAAAACCACTGAACAACTCCACGTCGTTGGTGAAGCCGATCCCAAGAAAACCGGCACCGCGATCACATTTTATCCAGACGCCACGATTTTCGTCGATACGATCGTCTTCCAATTCGACCGCCTCGCCACCCGTCTCCGTGAGCTCGCGTTCCTCAACCCAGGCCTAACCATTGAGCTCGATGACGAGCGCCCGGAATCGGCGAAAAAGACCTCGTTTTTCTACAAAGACGGCATCGTCGAATTCGTCGCGCAGCTTTGCGAAAACAAAACCGTTGTGCATGAGTCTCCGGTCATCATCAGCGGTAAGCGCGAGATCGACTACGACTACGATGGCAAACAAACCAGAGAGGACGTCTTCACTGATGTTGTTTTCCAATACAACGATTCCTACAACGACCAGATTCTCTGCTTTGCTAACAGCATTCCCAATGCCGACGGCGGAACTCACCTAACAGGTTTCCGCACAGCTCTGACTCGTGCGATCAATGCCTATGCGAAGACTAACAAGATCCTGAAAGACAAAGATCCTGCTCTTTCAGGAGATGATGTTCGCGAAGGACTCGTTTGCGTTATCTCGGTGAAGATGCCCAGCCCGCGTTTCTCCTCTCAGACCAAGGGCAAACTGGTGAACTCCGAAATCGAAGGCGTGGTATCCTCCATTGTTTACGAAGGACTCAACACCTACTTTGAAGAAAACCCATCACTCGCTCGCAAGATCATCGAGAAATCGGTCAACGCCGCCCGCGCTCGCGAAGCTGCTCGCAAAGCTCGCGAGACCGTCCGTAAATCCGCGCTCTCCGGCGGCGGACTTCCCGGTAAACTCGCTGACTGCTCAGAGCGCGATCCTGCGAAATCCGAACTCTATATTGTCGAAGGAGACTCCGCAGGTGGTTCAGCCAAGCAAGGCCGTGACCGACGCACTCAAGCGATTCTTCCACTTCGCGGAAAAGTCATCAACGTAGAGAAGGCTCGCCTCCACCGCGCGCTTCAAAACAAGGAGATCCAATCGATGATTACCGCTATCGGAGCCGGCATTGGTGATGGAGATCAAGATGGCTCATTCAATATCGAAAAAGTCCGCTATCACAAAATCGTCATCATGACCGATGCCGACGTCGACGGCTCTCACATCCGCACCTTGTTGCTGACATTCTTCTGCCGCCACATGCCGGAGCTGGTGAGAAAAGGCTACCTCTACATCGCTCAGCCCCCGCTGTATTTGGTGACTCGGAAAAAGCGCTCGGAATACGTTCAAGATAATGACGAGCTGAATAAGATCCTCATCGACCTCGGTGCTGGCGAAGTGGTTCTCCGCACGTTTGATAAATCTCGCACGTTTACAGCAGAGGAACTCAAAGGCATTTTAGAAAGCCTTTCTTCCCTCTCCCGTTTCCAAAAAGCGATCGAAGGTAATGGCGGAAACTTCCAGTCATACCTCGCCGCCCGCCGTGCTGACAGCCATCTGCCGGAATACATGGTCCGCATTCGTGAAGGTAACCAAGAATCGGTTCTCTATTTTGCCGACGAATCCTCACTTTCCAAATACGCCGCAGAAAACCGTGACCTCGGTCTTTTCGACGAGCAACTCACCGAAGAGGAGCTTGCCGCTGTCACGGGTCCTTCTCGCCGCGCTGTTCTCCACGAACTTCACGAATCCCATGCGATCACGAAAATCTTCTCTCGCCTCAGCGAGTTAGGAATCGATACCAAGACCTTTTACTCGATGGACACTCCGATCTTCGAAATTAGCGAAGGTGACGGAGAAAAGAAAACGATCACCCCGATTTTTGTGGTTTCTGAAATCCTCGGGAAAGTCCTCGAGATTTCTGCCAAAGGTGTCCAGATCAAGCGCTTCAAAGGACTCGGCGAAATGAACGCCAAGCAGCTTTTCGCCACTACCATGGATCCGGAAACCCGCCAGTTCCTTCGCGTTCGCTATGACGATGATAACAAGCTAGAGGCGGATACCATGTTCGATGTCCTGATGGGCGATGTGGTTGAACCTCGTAAACGCTTCATCGAAGACAACGCCCTCAACGTTCGTAACCTCGACGTTTAATTCCTTTTTACCCTTAGATTTCAATTTTTCTCATGAGCAACGATTCCATTAAGCCTATCAACGTCGCAGACGAACTCTCTCAGTCATTCTTGGAGTATTCCATGTCGGTGATTATTTCACGGGCACTCCCTGATGTCCGTGACGGCCTCAAACCATCTCAGCGCCGTGTGCTTTACGCGATGCGCCAACTCGGCGTAACACCTTCCAAATCCCACGTGAAGTGCGCCAAAATCGTCGGTGAGACGATGGGTAACTATCACCCTCACGGAGACTCCTCGATCTACTCGACTCTCGTCAACATGGGTCAACCATGGTCCATGCGCGAATTGATCGTGGATGGTCAGGGTAACTTCGGTTCGGTTGAAGGCGATGCTCCAGCTTCGATGCGTTATACCGAGGCCCGCCTCCATCCGCTTGGTATGGCGATGATGGATGATCTTGATAAAGACACGGTCGATTTCGTTCCGAACTACGACGGCACGCTTCAGGAGCCTTCGGTGATGCCTTCTGCATTCCCGAACTTCCTCGTTAACGGCGGAACCGGCATCGCCGTGGGTATGGCAACCAACCTCGCGCCTCACAACCTTGGCGAAGTCATCGATGGCATCTGCGCGATGATCAACGATCCGAACATCGACCTGCCAGGCCTGATGCAACACATCAAAGGCCCAGACTTTCCGGTTGCCTGCGAAATCCGCGGTATCCGCGGCATCGAAGATTACTTCCGCACCGGACGTGGTTCGATGCGACTTCGCGGTAAAGTGGAGATCGAGGAAAACGAAAATGGAAAATCCATGATCATCATCCGTGAGGTTCCATACGGAGTGAACCGCGCGGTGCTGCAAACTCGTATCGCGGAACTCGTGAATGAGAAAATCCTCACCGGCATCTCCGGCATGCGCGACCTCTCCGATGAGGAAACCCGCATCGAGATCGAACTGAAACGCGACGCCCGCCCGCAGGTCGTCGTCAACCAACTTTTCAAGCTCACGGCACTCGAAACTTCGTTTAGCGTCAACATGCTGGCGATTCACGAGAAGCGCCCGAAACAACTTTCTCTTAAGGAAGCCATCGATTGCTACATCGAGCATCGCCGTGAGGTTGTCATCCGCCGCACACGTTATCTTCTCGGAAAAGCGGAAGAGCGCGCGGAATTGTTAGAAGCCTATCTTCTCGCGCTCGGCCACCTTGATGATTTCATCAAAATCATCCGCGATTCTAAAAACCGCGACGAAGCTCGTGAGCGCCTTGCTGCTTACAAATTCTCTACCAAAACCGCAGAAGGACTCGGTATTCTACTTCGTTCCCAAGCAGCAATTCAGGGAGATAAATACGTTTTCTCTGAGCGTCAGGTAAACGCTATCCTTGAACTTCGTCTCTATCAACTCACCGGCCTTGAGCGCGATAAAGTCAAAGGCGAATACGATGGCATCCTGGTGGAGATCACTGATTTCCTCGACATCCTCGCCCGTGAAGAACGCGTGCTCACCATCATCAAAGACGAACTTCAAGCGATCAAAGCGAAGTACGCCAGTCCTCGTAAATGTCCTATCGTCGCAGAAGTCGGAGAGGTTGCGATGGAAGATCTAATCGCGAACGATGCGATGATCGTCACGCTCTCACATCGCGGTTACATCAAGCGCACGGCATCAAGCGAATACCGCTTGCAAGGTCGTGGCGGAAAAGGCCTCAAAGGCATGGAAACCAAGGCGACCGCCAAAGACGTCGCAGATGATTTCGTTGAACATCTCTTCTCAGTCCAAACGCACGACTACATCCTGTTCTTCACTAACACCGGCCGACTCTACGTTGAACGCGTTTACGAACTCCCGGAAGGTTCGCGCACCTCAGTGGGCCGCAACATCCGCAACGTGCTCGATTTGCAACCGGATGAAAAAATCGCCGCGATGCTCCGTCTTGAGCGCACCGTGGATGAAAACGGAAACGACAATACGTTCCGCGAGGAAGCAGGCTTCGTGTTCTTCGCCACTCGCACCGGCAAGGTCAAGAAAACCGCGCTCAATGATTTCCGCAACTACCGCAAAGCCGGCACGATTGCGATCATTCTCGAAGAGCAAAACGAGCTCATCGGTGTGAAACTCACTTCCGGAAACGACGATATCATTCTTGTCACGCACGAGGGCATCAGTCTCCGTTTCTCCGAACAAGACACTCGGCCACTCGGCCGCTCTTCGCAAGGCGTCATGGGCATCCGTCCTGTTGAAGGTGATTTCGTCGTCGGCCTCTCGCTTGTCGAGGAAGGTCATACCTTGCTCGTGGCTTCCGAAAATGGTCTCGGCAAACGCACGAATTTCGAGGAATACCGCAAACAATCACGCGGCGGAAAAGGTATCATCACCATGAAAGTCACGGATAAAACCGGACCTCTAGTTGGTGCTCTCTCCGTGGAAGAATCCCACGAGCTCATGCTCATGACCTCTACGGGTCAGTCGATCCGTATTCGCGTCAGCGAAGTCCGCACCACCGGCCGCAATGCCCAAGGCGTGAAACTTCTCACCCTCAAAGCCGGCGAGAAACTCCAGGACATTTCCTTGGTCATCCCCGATGGCGAAGACAGCGAGTCCACAGGTTCCATCAACATCGAAGCCTCGGAATCTCTGGAAGCCGATATCGATACGGACACCGAGCCTCAGAGCGAGTAATCGATTTAATTAAGAGAACCACGGATAAACGCGGAGCGGATTCTATGAATCATTTTAAATTTGGGCTGAGCTAATCTCAGTCCCACTCTTTAGCCGTCATTTTTCCGGAGAATTTGATCCGCGTTTATCTGCGTCCATCCGTGGTTCGAATTTTTTCCGTCTCAAGCGTATTTTATTCTTGCCATAGTCATTCATAGTATGTTCAAGTGAACATGCTATGAATGACACATTACCTGAACAAGCCATTAAGACCTACTCGAACGATTACGCCATTTATAAACCCAACCCACGCGGTAGCGGCGGAGCCATCCGCTTCAGCCTCAATGCGGATAAAGGCGCGATCTTTCTCGATGCCGCTCCGCAAAGCGGCGAAAAGCAATTCGATTGGGAAAACAAGATCATCATGAAGTGGGGACTTTCCGACATCGGCGCCGTCCTCGCCCTCCTGCAAAACCGCACCCCCGAAGCCAAGCTTTTCCACAAATCAGAAAAAGCCACCAGCAGCTTCGAACTCACCCTCCGTGAAGATCCCGAGCGCGCCCCTTACATGCTCTCCATTTCCCGCCAGGAAATCGCCGACAAATCCCTCCGCAAAGTCTCCATCCCCATGACCCACCCGGAAGCCGCCATCCTAGAAGTCGCCCTCCGCATCGCCACCAGCCGGATTATCGGTTGGTGAAACGTGATGAAGCATTTTTAAATTAACCGCAAAGAGCAAAGAGCGCAAAGTGAAGAGGTAAATGATGCTAGCGCGATAGCGCACGCATTTGATTCCTATGTGTTCTCTTTGCTCTTTGTGGTTAATTTTTTTGAGCACGGTGAACAGCTTAGTGCCGTTACTTATCAGACGTCTTTTCTGTGAATCGTTTGATGTAGTCGAAGTCCGCGCCTTTCATGGCTTTGCCTTTGGACCAATCATTAGGGAGTTGGTCTAATAAATCTAGGCGGCGGATGGTGTTGAGTAGGTTGAGTAATGAAGTGGAGTTCATTTCTTTCGCCACATCCGCGATGAGTGCCTGTGTGGCGATTTCTTTTTGATCTAGCTTGAAAAGGGCTTCGGCTGCTGTGGTGCGGATGATGGGTTCCGCATCTTTCAGAAGCGGCGTGAAGTCATCCGGTTTTACTTCGGTGGATTTTCCGGTGAGTTGCAGCAAACCATTCACGCCCCAATAGCGTTCGACGGGATTTTTGGATTTCACGGCTTCGCGGAAAGTTGGAAGATGTTTTTCTTTCATCTCGGTGGCGGCGAAGGCGAGGTCGGTGATTTTGTTGATGTCGAAGGCATCGTTCTGAACATGGGACGCGATGGAGCCTTCTCCAGCAAGTGCCTCGAACAAAGGCTCCGGCACGAGGCCGGTATCGTGGGTTTGTTTCATGGTGGCTTTCAGGCGTTCGCGCAAGGCGGCGAGTTTTCCGGAATGTGCGGGATCTTTGGCGAGGTTTTGCATTTCCCATGGATCCGCCGTCAGATCGTAAAGCTGCTCGGAACCGCTTGGAGCTTCCCAGAGAGATTTGTGGTAGCCACAGAATTCATCAGCCTTCCATGCCTTTTGATAAGCCACCCAACCTGGTTGACCGAATTGATAAAATGAATAAGGGGCGAGTGGAAGGTTCGGCTGAAAATTGCGAATGTATTTCCATTTGCCATCGGTCAAACCACGACGCATCCCGTAAAGCTCATCGAAGCGATCCGCATAGAGAAACTCCATTTCATCGGCTGCGGGCTCCTTGCGTTTCTCGCCGAGAAATGGCCGGCCCTGCATTTGAGATGGTATTTCAACGCCGGCGAGTGAGAGAAAAGTGGCTGAGAAATCGACGAAGGAAACGGGTTCGGTGACACGATCACCAGATTTGAAGGGGGAGAGCTTTTGTAATTTCTGAGGAATGCGAATGACCAGAGGAATTTTCACACCCGTTTCTTCGAGATAGCGTTTGCCTCGCGGTAGGATCCCGCCGTGATCTGAGTTGTAGATGATGATGGTGTTTTCCGTTAGGCCGTCCTTTTCAAGATCATCGATGATTTTGCCAACCTTCGTATCCATATCCGTGATGCGGTCATGGTAACGGGCCATGTCTTTGCGGATTTCTGGGAGGTCTGGCAAGTAAGGCGGAAGCTCAATATCCACTGGCTTCAAACGCTGTGGCTCCGCGGGGGCCTTATTGAAAAGCGAACTTTCGTGCGTTTCGGTGATGTTGAAAATGGCGAAGAACGGTTTTCCATCTGGACGGTTTTTGTAATGCGCCTTGTTAGAAGATTCATCCCAGTAAGAGTTATCGTTTCCTTTGAAATTGTAATCGGTCTTCGAGTTGTTGGTGCAGTAATAACCAGCCGCGCGAAGGTATTCGACATTGGGTCGGTATTTTTGGGGAATAGGATGGCGCGATCTCATGTGCTGCGTGCCGACGGTCGGAGCATACGCACCAAGTAAAATAGTTGAGCGCGCAACGGCACAAACCGGACCATTCGAATACGCGTGTTCAAATAGAAACCCTTGTTTTGCCAGCGCATCGATGCGCGGTGTCTGTGCTTGGGTGTTTCCGTAGCAGCCAATCCAATGTGAGGAATTATCTTCGCTGACGATCCAAAGAATATTGGGTTTGTCCGCTGCAAGAACCGGAAAACACAGAGCGACAAGGGTCAGGAGGGATTTCATGGGACGAGTGAAATGTGGGCTTGCACGCTAGGAAATGCTCCCGACAGGAATCGAACCTGTATCTAGAGTTTAGGAAACCCTTGTTCTATCCGTTGAACTACGGGAGCTAAGAGATGAATTTGATATGTGCTAAGTGAAGGCAGCGCAAGCGATAAGAGGCATGCAAAAAAGCCCCACGCTCACCGTGAGGGCGAGGGTGGGGCCTTTAAAAGCTCTAAGCCTTACAGACCTGGGTTGGTGTCTGTAGGAGATTTGGCGGCTGAAGATTTTCCAGATGGAGTAGACTCTTTGGCGCTGTCCAACTTGCCGAGGTATTGAGGCAGTTCTACGCCGACATTTTTGGCGATCTCATGCAGGGGTGGAACGGAGCCAGCCAAGCCTGAGAGGAAACTGGCGGTGCTGGATTTTCCGTCTGCCCCGTTGCCGCTGTCCCAAACGGTGATCTTGTCGATTTTGAGGTTGGCGATGGCTTGCACTTGCTCGCGGACGAGTTGTGGCAAGAGCTCCGTGACGAGCATGTTTTGCGCGCCGGCAGGTCCCATACAGGCTTTGATGAGCTGTTCGAAACCTTTCGCTTTTCCTTCGAGTACGGCTTTGGCTCCTTCCGCTTCTGCGAAAAGTTTGGCTTTCATACCGCCAGCTTCCGCTTCTTGCACATATTTGATACCGTCCGCTTCCGCTTGTTTCGCGGCACGAACCGCGTCTGCCATACCTTGTTGGATACGACGAACTCGCTCGGCTTCGGCATCCGCTTCTACGATCTGACGATCTTTCGCAATCTGCGCAGGAACCACGATGTCCGCGTATTGAGTGGCTTTGTCACGCTCTGCGCGCTGGCGTTCTGCGGCTTGCTCGGAAACGTAGGCCTCTTCTAACACTTTTGCTTCGGCGACTTTTTCCGCAGCCATCGCAACGCGCTCGGCTTCTGCCTGAGCACTGCGGCGTTGCGCATCTGAATTCGCAATATCAATGAGCGAGGTGTTTTCACCTCGTGTTGCTTCCGCGTTAGCTGCTGCCACGTTGATCCGTTTGTCACGCTGCATCGCAGCGGCACCGCTCTCACCATCGCGGTCTGCCATGGCCACTTTGACCTTGGCTTCGGCAATCGCTTTGGAGGCAGCTTCTTGTCCGAGCGCGTCGATGTATCCCGAAGCGTCGGTGATGTCCTGAACGTTCACGTTGATGAGGCGAAGACCGACTTTTTTCAATTCGACTTCGACGCCCATGGAAATGTTAGCGATGAGCTTGTCGCGGTCGGCATTGATTTCTTCAATGTCCATGGTCGCGATGACCACGCGCATCTGACCGAAGATGATATCCTTCGCGAGCTCTTTGACGTGTTCCATGTCCAGTCCGAGCATACGCTCGGCCGCATTTTCCATGACGCCTGGTTCAGTCGAAACGCCGACCGTGAAAGTAGAAGGAGTGTTGACCCGGATGTTTTGTTTGGAGAGGGCACCGGTCAATTGGATATCAATCGGCAGCGGAGTGAGATCGAGGTATTGGTAATCTTGAAAGACCGGCCAAACGAAGGCCGCACCACCGTGATGGCAGTTAGCGGATTTTCCTCCGCCGACTTTTCCGTAAACCACCAGTATTTTATCCGATGGGCAGCGCCGATAGCGCATGAGTATGGCGACAAAAAAGACGAATAAAGTGGCAATAATAGCCGCGGCTCCAATGATAATTTGCATATATATTTAGGTTGGGTGTGTGGGGTGAATATTGCTTAGTCGAGCGGCTCGACGATGAGAGTTGAGGATCCAATTTTATCCACGACTTTGACTTTGGTTCCGGGTGCCAATGGTTGGCTGCCTTTTTGTAAAGCTTCTACGGTTGTAAGGCGGCCTTGGATCATGACTTCAACTTGTCCACCCGCCCGCTGAACGGGAGAGATGGTGACGTAAACGGTGGCTATTTGGCCGACTGCATTGGAGTAATCCAGTTTGCCGTTTGATTGTAAGCGCATAAGTGAGCGCATCATCAGGTAAATGATCAGCATCAAACTGAAGCCCACAACAAATGCAATGATGACGGTTGGGATTAGAGCGAGCCCGCCTTTGGTGCAGATGACGCCGGTCCAACCGAAGCCCGTGAAAAACGCGGTGATTCCACGGACGGAGAAAATGCCCATACCGGAATCGTGGTGAGCGATATCGAAACCACTGGATGCATCATCCATTCCAAAAAAGAGGGTCATGATCATTTGAAAGCACAGAACGATCAGCGCGAGGATAGCGATGCCGTAAAAAATTTGCAGATCAAAGTTTAAGGCGTCCCACCAAGATTGAATAAAATTAACCATCGGTGATAAAATGGTTGAAACTGTGCTAAGAAGGCAAGCTTAGACTCCTAATAAAAATTCAGAAGCTCGTTTTTCTGACCAATATTCCTTGCCGCCGCCAAAACCCACATGGCCTCCTTGGCTAGGAACTTCTAGAAAGAAGAATGAGTTAGTTTCAGCTTCTTCAAATGGATAGCACTTAGGGCCAAGGAATGGATCATTCGCAGCGTTGATTAACAGAGTTGGAATATTAATAGAAGATAAATACTGCCTTGAGCTATTTCGAGTCCAGTAATCCACCGCGCTTTCAAAGCCATGGATGGGTGCGGTGAAGCGATCGTCGAATTGTGAGAAGTTCTTAATCTTAGAAATACCGCTGATATCGAGTGCTTCAGGAAACCTAACATGTTTCACTCTAATTTTGGCTCGGAGCGTTTTCAGAAATCGCTGCATGTAGATTCGGTTCTGCCACTTTGAGAGTTCGTGAGAGGAACACGCAAGCTCACATGGTGAGGATATCGCCACGGCGCGATGAAGGATGGAATGAATGTTCTTACCGCGCTCACCGATGTATTTGAGGATCAGATTTCCACCGAGGCTGAAACCAACTAGATCAATGCGTTCATACTGACGCTTTGCGATGGCATGTTGGATCACAAGTTCAAGGTCATCGGTTTTTCCGCTGTGGTATGATGACAGCAGTCGATTGGGTTCTTCGCTGCAGTCGCGGAAATTCCAAGCCAGCACATCCCAGCCGCGCTTCATGAGAGCGATGGCCATGCCGCGCATGTATCTTGAGCGAGCACTTCCCTCAAGGCCATGGCAGAGGATCGCGAGTTTGTTTTTGCCAGTAGCGATCCAATCCAGATCGAGGAAATCGCCATCCTCCAGCTCCATGCGCTCGGAAGTTGGCGTGAGTGTTGGCACGCACCGCAGAGTCGGATGAATCGTTTGCGCATGGCCACCGATCAGCCATTTCGGGGAACGATAAGTTGATTCAGTGATGATGGGCACGTTGGCGACAAGATGGGTTATTCGGGAGATTCGCCGGGGCTGATTTGAATTTGCAACGGCTGTGAAGTCGTGAGATGCACATCGCGTTGTGGGAATGGCACCACGATCCCGGCATCGGTCAGGCGTTTTTCGATGATCATTCTCAAATCGCTCTCTACAACAATCGCATTGGTTTTGTCGTTTAGCTCAATCCAGAAGTAGAGGATGAAATCTAACGAGTTATCGCCAAAATTTGAGAGCGCGGCAATTGGTTCGGGATTATCCAGCACCAAGCCGTGACGCACGGCTGCATCGGTGAGGATTTTGATGACATCCTGGGTTGATGATCCATAGGTGACGCCGAGTCTGATTTCTCTTCGGATCATCCGGTTGTTCAGCGTCCAGTTAACAACGCGACTTTCGAGAAATAGAGAGTTGGGAATGAGATTTTCGATTCCGTTGAAGCCGCGGATAATCGAAGAGCGTGTGTTGATTTCCGAAACGACACCGACTATGCCATCGACTTCGATCGTATCTCCCACTCGCACTTTGCGTTCGAACAACAGAATGATTCCGGAGATGAAATTTTTAATTATCGTCTGAGTTCCGAAGCCTACGCCGATGGCGAGCGCACCTGCGAGGAAGGCGAAGATGGTCAGGGGAATGTTCAGCCAGTTGAGAGTCGCCAGAGCTAACAGAAATCCAACGATGAGCATGAGCCAGTTGCGCAGGGTGCGTGCCTGGTTGTCTCCGATGATTTTGCGCCTTACGAGTATGTGTTGAATTTTCCGGCTGATCTTTGCCGCTACCAAATAAGCGAAGATAAAAAGCACGAGCGCGCTTATGACGGATCCTAGGGTGACATCGCGCAACTGCACGATCTTTTGGCCATCACGCTCGATGACTTGTTCGTATTGATTCACCGAAATATTCCAGATCCGATCTACGGAATTCCAGAATTGGCTGAAAGAGTCGTAGACTTTTTCGTGCCATGGAGTTTTGTTAGTTGTTTGGTAAGCAGACAACCAGCCATCAAGGGTTTGGATTTGAGTGGAAATGCTCTGAGTGAGCCTTTGATCAAGAGATTGTCTTTCCCAAAGACTGGTTCTAATGCGATTTAATGGGGAGAGTCTAGGGTCATCCGCAGGAAACGCAGTTGAGCGTGCTTGTTGATTGCCGATTGCTGCGGTGATGGCTTTGAGTTCATTGTTTGCAAGGATCTCCCAAGCGGTGAGCCGTTGTTGGAGAGATTGGAGTAAGGCAATGGATTCTTTGCGTTCGCTGGATGAAGAGTCTGGATTCAGTAAAATCAAGCGATGATGATAGGCTTCCGGGATGAGTGCTTCTATTTGGAGATAGGATTCCAGTGTGCTGATCATTTGTTGAATAGCAAACAGGCGGGCTTGTGCAGCTTCATAAGTTATAGCCGCAAGCTCGATGGCCACGGGATCCGGATTTTCGGTAGCTTTAATTTGTTCCAATTCAGCAAGGGCCTTAGCTTCATCTGTGGAAGCTTTGTTCTGGCGGCTGCGGAGGGCCTCGGTTTCGGCTTTAAGGGATTTTTGACGGTCTGATGAAGCCTCTTTGATTTTCGTGATATCTGCTTCACTTAGCGCAGCGGTTTGATTCGCTTCGTGGATCTTTTTATCTAATAGAGCCGCTTCAATATTGTATGTCTGTAGGTTGATTTCTAGTTCAGATATGAAGTGCTTTATTACGCTTGATTGGATAAACAAAAATCGTTGTTTTTCCTTATCCGATTCCAAATTCCAAAGAATCGTATTCTTCTGATCACCACCAACATCATAGGCTTTCTGTGCGGCGGTAATGCGAGTTTCGGTTTTTTTCGCATCTTCAATGCACTCGTTGAGTGTGCGTTCGTAGATGACACGTGAAGACTGAATGGATGTTTTTTCCTCTGTGACAGCTCGTTTGCGGTTGATCAGTTCGTCCACAACGAGGATCGATTTCGGGGCTTTTTCGCCATAGCCATTCCACTCGTTAGCAACTGTTTTAGCGACTTCTAGGGACAGGTTGCTCTCTTCAATCTCTTTAAATATAACAAAATGTTTTTTGATTGCGGCTTGGGTGCGCTCAAGGTTGCGCTTGCGATTCTCTAGATCCGATAAGCTGATCTTTGGAGGCAAGGTGGTTTCACCCGAAAATTTGGACAAGTTGGCCAGATCGTCATCGACTTGTTTTTTCCAGACGGCCAGCTGATCGTTAATTTTAAGCGCAGGTTTTTCTGCGGGTTTTTCTGCGGCTGGAGATCCTTTTAAAAGGCCTTCAAGCTGGGCATGGGTCTGCGTTCCGAGGAATCCTATTAGAAGGATAAGAATGCTTAGGTAATTTCTAAATTTCACCACGTTCGTCTTTTTCAAGTTGGATTCGGTCATCAAGGTTGCGGGCTTTGACGCGATGATTGCGTTTGAACCAGCGTTCGGTTGCCATTTGGCGTTTCTTGGCACGCTTGCGAAGTGCTTCGATTTCGGTTTCAAGATTCAGGAAAGATTCGTAGCGGGCTGGATCGAGGGTGCCTTGTTCCACGGCCTTGCGGATCGCGCAGCCGGTATCGCGCTCATGGCTGCAGTCGGCAAATTTACATTCGCTGGCAAGTTTGGCGATGTCTTCGAAACTGGCACGCAGGGTGAATTCATCGGTCCACATCTGGATTTCACGCATTCCGGGATTGTCGATCAACATGCCGCCGGAATCTAACGGGACTAGCTCGCGGCAAGTGGTGGTGTGGCGTCCTTTGCCCGTGGTTTCATTGACCTCGCTGGTCCACTGCCATTCTTCGCCGTAGAGTTGGTTGACTAGAGTTGATTTGCCGACGCCGCTCGAACCTACGATGCACATCGTAATTCCCGATTTAAGGTGTGAGCGGATGGCTTTGAGTCCTTCGCCTTTAAGAGCGGAGGTGATGTGGATGGTTGCGTCTGGAGAAATAGAAGCGATTTCGGCTGCTGCTTCGGCGAGTTCTTTTTTGGTAAACAGATCGGACTTGTTGAGGAGTACCACGGGCTTAGCGCCGCTTTTGTGAATCAAGGCGAGATAACGTTCAAGACGGCGCAGGTTGAAGTCTGAGCCGGCATCCGTCACGACGGTGACGATATCGATATTGGTGCCGATGATTTGTGCTTGGCTGCTGTTGCCTGGCATTTTCCGTGAAAACACCGTGCGGCGAGGCAGTTGAGCGCGGATGATATGCGGATGATTATCGTCGCCCTCTTCAATCGCCACCCAATCGCCTACCGCAGGGAGATCGGAATCGATTTCAGCGGCGTTCCACAGGCGGCCACAGAGGATGCAGTGAATCTCTTCGCCGCCATCGAGGAAGGCGGAAAAATTGATGGAGGTTTCACGAATCAGGCGCGCGGCAACCCAGCCTTTTTCGCGGTAAGGCGCGAAGGCGGTTTCGAGTTCTTGGGTCCAACCGAGTTCTTTGAGGGTCATGTGCTGGCACAAGCTACTTCATTAAAGCGCGATGATCGAGGAATTCTCTGAAGGGGTTGCATAATTTTCTCACGCGTGGTGTCTAAGCCCACAAAAAAAGCATCGGGATCTATTCCGATGCTTTTTTGTTATTAAAAATATAGCTCCGATTATTTGGGAACAGAAGCTTCGATGCGTTTTTTGAAGCCGTCGATATTTGCCCCAACGCGGCTTTCGGGCGCAACAGCTTTTGCATCATCGAGCGTCTTGAGGGCGTCTTCGGGCTTTTTGAGTTGCATGAAAGTGATCGCTTTGAAGATCATCGCCTGCTGCTTGGGTTCGCCATCAAATGTTCCAGCGGTCAGGGTTTCGTCGATGTATTTCAGAGCTCCTTCGAAATCTTTTTTGCTGCCAAGCTCATTTAGTTGGTTTTGGAATTCGTCGAATTTCACTTTTGCTTCCAAGCTTTTAAGATATCCCGATTCGTCTTTCGGATCGGCTGCTTTGATGGCTTCGATTTTATCTGCATAGAAGCTCGATACCATTTCGTCTTCCAAGCTCATGGATTGAATAGCGCTAATCAAAGATTTTGCTTTTGCTACACCTTCGGCTTTGTCTGCCTCAGCAAACGCGGCATCGCGCTTTTCACGGATAGTGAGAAGTTCATCCAAATGTTTTACATAGGCTTCCGGGCCACCGGCTTGGTAGCCGGTTTTTGCGAAGGGCTTGCCTTGTTCGTCGGCCACAAGAATGGTCGGAAAACCTTTGACGCCATATTTTTTCTGAAGAGCTTTGTTTTGGGCGATGACTGCCTCGGTGAGTTTTGATTTATCTTTAGGGAAATCGAGTTCGACGAGGACGAATTTGTCTTTCACGCCGTTTTTGAATGCATCGTGATCAAAGACTTCTTTATTGAGCTTGATACACCATCCGCACCAGTCGGAGCCGGTGAAGTCAATGAGCAGGCTTTTCTTTTCCTGTGCTGCTTGCTTCTTCGCGGCTTCGAAGTCACTGGTCCAGCCCTCACCGCCAGCATAAGCGTTTCCTAGGCCGAGAATTGCGGCTAAAGTGGCCACACGGAAATAACGTTCTAATTTCATAAGTGCTTCAATCTCGCCAGAAATATCGAGGTGTCTAGCGGAAATAAGAAAGTGCTTACCTAGATTTTATAGATCAATCCCTAGTTAGGTTGACAGATACGGAATCCGAGGTCGTCTCTACGGGTGGAGCGATCTTCGATCCATTCTAGGCTCAATGACCCTTTGCCTGGCTTTCGGTAAGATCCGCCGATGATGATCCATTGCGGTTTGCCGAGAGGATTTGACGGGCTTACGCGAGGTTCGGCCGTCCATTCCGCGACGGAACCAGCCATGGCGAGAATACCGTTGTTGGTGCGATCGGGAGTTTTATTGGCTGGTGGCCAGGCACTAACGGGAATGGTTGAGTATTCTTTGGTTTGGCTGACCAGTGCGGCTAGCCATTGCTCTTGGGTAGGAAGAATACATTTTTTCCATTTTGCGTAAGCGTAAGCATCCCACCAATCCACTCCTACAACGGGAGTGTTGAGATTGATTTTGATGTTGTTCCATGGCTTGGATTTACTCGCGGCATCATAAAGATCATTCCAGTGATTTGGCTTGTGGTTGGTTTTTTCTTTAGGTTGTTCCGGATGATCAAAAACATGATCGTTAGATTCGTTGGCGAGAAGATCGAGAGTTTTGATAAACTTTGCGTATTCTCCTATGGAGACTTCTTGGTTAGAAATTGAAAAGGTGACAACGGTGAAATCGAATCCATTCAAGGTGGAGTAGCTGCCATCTGGCACTTCGATCCAAGCTGGCTTGGTTTCTGCGATGCTAGAACCATTTTTATTTCTATTGATGGTGAATGCAATTACGCCGCCTAACAGTAAAACTGCTAGGGCAACCCATACCCACATCATGTAACTTTTCTGTTGGGTTGGAATAGCTGCAGTTGGAAGGGCTTGGATTTCTGATGGCTCGGTGAGTTGCTGTTCAATTTGTTCACAATAATCACGGATTTGGGCCCATGATAAATAATGTTCTGTGTCTTCTCCACGCATCCATGCGAGAAGTGTTAGGCAGCGAGTGGTGCCAGAGTGGTTAGGATCGAGTAGAGCTTGAAAAAACGAACCGAGTCGAACGATGTCACGAACAGATTGATTTTGATCGCGCTCGCCATGGATCACCAGATTTTCGAGACGAATAATGCCTTGGGTGTCGATGTGGATATCATCAGGACCGAGCGGGGAAGTGGCGTTTTGATGGGTTTCGTGGTAAATGTTCGCCTCGGCAATACGGCGTAGCAAATGTACAAATCGTTGGGCTTTAAATTTATGTTGTGCATGCGCTAGCTGGGCGACAGTGTCGCCTGGCAGAAGCTCGTAGGCGCAGAAGCATTGTCCGCGCTCAGTAGAGGCTTCATAAATGGATCCGACGAGTGGATGCTCGACTGACGCCTTTGCTCTAACATTTGCCAAGAAAGCTTGGGAATTACCGGCATAGGCGGGCTTGAGTTCATCGATGAGAACCGCGCGTCCGACGGAAACTTGTTTGGCTGACCATGTTAGGGTTTCTTGATTGTCCTTCAGACATTTCAAGATGATGTAGTCGCCGATTTGTTTATTTTCGCTGAAAATTTCCATGTTGTGGTTACTCGTGTGGCAAAGAATTTAGAAGAGGGATCTCTGGATCAAAGTTCGGAGGTAAGGAATCTTTATCTAGAAATTCTGGAAACGAATTGGAGTTATTTGTATTTGTTGGGGCTTGGCCGATTTTAGCGGCGAGCTCCCTGGGCCATGCTTGGACATCGAGAATTTCGCCTTTGTAGGACAAGGTGACGACTTGGCCGTAATAGGCGAGTTCTCCGAAGAGGTGGCTGGTTGGGTTGTCGCGCTTGGGGATATGGTAGTCGACACGCAGGGTTTCTTCGCCCGCGGCCCAATCGAAGGGGAGGGTGCTCCATTTTACGGCGACCCATGATTCGTCCTCTAGCTGAATGATTTTTTCATTAGAGGATTTATTAAAGAACGTGACGGAGACTTCGATGTCAGATGACGTAATTTCTTGGTCAGGAGCTTTAGTGACTGGAATGGAAAGCACTACGCGTTTTCCTTCTTTTGCTTGGGGGTCGTTGAAAATGCGCACGCGACCGAGAGCGATTTTGCCGCGCATTTCTCCGAGTTGTTCGAATCCATCGCGAAGTTTCGCGGCAGCAGCTTTGTAAAGTTCGCCGGATCCGCTGACGCCTAGCTGGAACACTTGTTCGTAGTAGATGGAGGCTTGATCGTAAACGCCCATGAGTTCGTGAACTAGGCCGAGTTCGTAGAGGGCGTTGGGTTCTTTGGGTGATTGTTGGAGAGCCTCTTCTAGTTTGACGATGGCCATTCCCATATCGCCAGCGACACGAGCAGTTCGAGCCTCGTTTACTAGGCGTTCAGCACGAGGATCTGCGATGGCGGGAGTGACGAGTTGGGTGGGTTCAGGGATAGCAGGTGAGGGGACTGGATTTTTATGAGGTGATGGGACGAGGGTGATATTTGGAAGAGTGTTCGTGCCAGGCGGCGTGCCAAGAAGCTGCGTGGGCGCAGGGTTTACGTAAGGAACCAGTATTTCTACCTCACGCTCTACGATGCGGACTTTCTGGCTGTCTTCCAAACGAGTCGCAAGAGCCATCCCAGCAATGAGCAACTGAGAAAACGCAATCAAGCCGAGTGCACAGCAGGCAGTGGCAAAGATGCGGTTGGGTTTCATGGGGCAATAGCGTGGATGTGAAAAGGAATTTCGTCAAATTTGATGTTCGGATCAGAAATTTTGGCTAAAAACCCCATGTGATGAAGTTAGTTGCAAGTTTATTACTGCTGCTTGGCACCGTATATTTCTTGCCGTTGCCAGAAAGTGGAGCGGTGATGGAGGGGCTTGATCCCGCCAAGCTGCGGCTGGGACTGGGGTTCTTTGCCTTTATTGCGTTTCTGTGGATGACGGAGGCGCTGCCCTTGAGTATTACGGCGTTGTTGGTTCCGGTGCTTGCGGCGGTGATGGGACTGAGCGATGTGAAGACCAGTCTTTCATCTTTCGCCAATCCGCTAATTTTTGTGTTTTTTGGAGGCTTTGCGTTGGCTTCGGCGCTCACGGCGCAGGGATTGGACCGATGGCTGGCGAGTCGGCTAAACTTTCTTGGGAAAGGTAAATTCCTTTCTACCGCGACATGGTTTTTTGCAGGAACAGCTTTTATCTCAATGTGGATGAGCAACACCGCCACAACGGCCATGATGTTGCCTTTGGCTCTGGGAATGCTGAACCAGTTTAAAGCGCATGAGATGCATCCCAGAAATACCTATTTCTTGTTATTGGGGTTGGCGTATGCGGCAAGTATCGGTGGCTTGGGGACAAAGGTAGGTAGCCCGCCAAACGGCATTGCGGCGGATAAGCTTGGGATCAGTTTTTCGGAGTGGATCGTTTTCGGTGTGCCCGCCGTTGCGGTTTTACTGCCAGCCATGATCGGTTTGCTGTGGTTGATTCTTAGACCCGTGAATGTGGTATTAGAGCGATCGGAGAACACCGAAGAAAAATTTGTTTTTAATAGCCGGCGATGGCTGACCTTATCCATTTTTGGATGCACCGCACTTGCATGGATGTTTGGAGCTCAACTTGAGTCGTTACTGGGATTCAAGGAAATGGATACGTGGGTAGCGCTGTTAGCAGTATGTGCGGTGGTTTCGTTTAAGGTAGTCACTTGGAAAGAGGTCCAAGAGAATACGGATTGGGGTGTGCTGTTTCTATTTGGGGGCGGGTTGGCATTAAGCGCGATTTTGGGGACATCCGGCGCGAGCTTGTTCATGGCTCGGTTGTTAGGCGCAACGCTTGAAGCATGGCCGCTCTGGGCCATCATCGCCTCCGTTGTTTGTTTCGTGATTTTCACGGGTGAGCTGACCAGCAATACCGCCAGCGCCGCTTTGCTGGTTCCTATCTTTTTTACGATGGCGACGGAGTTCAATCTACCTGCAAACCAATTGGTTTTACCTCTCGCACTAGCGACTTCATGTTCATTCATGTTACCCGTCGGCACTCCGCCGAACGCGATTGTGTTCGGAACCGGTCTAGTGCCGCAACGTGCCATGATGAGGGTCGGCTTTTATCTGAATATGGTTTTCGTCATCCTGATCACGGCGCTTTCTTTAATACTTTTTTGATCTTTTTCGGTGTCGCCCAGTGATCGACGGAAGAGTTCACAAGGAAATCATCGCCGAGAGCTTCGCGGCCTAACAGAAGTCGGTGGATCATGCGTTTGCGAGAGACCAAAGAAACGATGATTTGTTTTTCGATGCCAGCGAGGCGGAGGGTGGTGGAGACGAAAATGCGGTTGCTGGCTTTGCCATCCGAGGAGCGGACGCGTTTGCGAGAATGAATATCTCCTTCAAGCGTGATGAGTTTTTTATCTTTGCGGTCGAGGCGGACGGTGAAACGGACGCGGTTGTCAGGAAGCTCGGTGATCTCGGAGCAATCGATGGCGGAGCTTTTTGCGCCGGTGTCGGCTTTGGCCTTTAATTTCAAAGACCAATCAGGAAGTTCCACGCGCTCGCGCCAGCCGATGATCATGCTCATGATGTTGTATCGTTAGGTTTAGGAAGTTTTTTCATTTTCCTGCGCTTTCTTTTTTTCACAGGGATCAAACCTTTCATGTGCTCGGATTTTCCGTAGCAGAGTATCGTATCATCGGCTTCGAAAACGCGGCTGCCTTTCGGATTGGAGATGACGATTCCTTTTCTTTTTAGCGTAAGAACCACCACATCCATTTCGCGCAGGCCGGTTCCATCAATCGTCATGCCGATGTATTTGCTACCCACAGGAATGTGAATGTCTGCCACGGAATAACCGCGTGAAACGGTGAGGCGTTGGCGGATATCGATTTCGGGAAATTTGACCTGATCCTCGATGTAATCGATGATTTCTCCCGCAATGTCCAAGCCGGTGGCGCCTTCGATTCCTTCGAGTCCGGGAGAGGAATTGACCTCCATGATCTGCGGGCCGTCTTTGCCTTCTAACATATCCACGCCGCAAATCCTCAAGCCCATGATTTGCGCAGCGCGGACGGCGGCTTCTTCGTAACGGGGATCGAGAGTGATCGCTTCTGCTTTTCCACCACGATGCACGTTCGAGCGGAATTCTTGACCTTGTGCAACGCGTCGAATGGCGGCGACGACGCGGTCGCCGATGACAAATGCGCGCACGTCCTTGCCTTTGCTTTCCGAAACAAATTTTTGGAGTAGAACTTGTTGTTTGGTGGAGTGTAGGGTTTCGACGATGGCTTTCGCGATTTCAATTTTGTCCGCAAGAATTACGCCGACACCTTGCGTGCCTTCTAACAGCTTGATGATAACTGGCGCGCCGCCAACGCGTTGCAATGCGAATTCGACATCGCGTTTGTCATCGACGTAAGCCGAGCTAGGGATGCCGACATCGTGTTTGGATAAAATCTGGAGGGAGCGGAGTTTGTCACGGGAGTTACTAATACCGGCAGCGGTGTTTGGGGTGAACACATCCATCTGTTCAAACTGTCTAACAACCGCGGTGCCGTAGCGAGTGATCGAGGTGCCGATGCGTGGCAGCACCGCATCGGGTGTCCGGAGTTCTTTGCCGTGGTAATAGATATGCGGATCTCCCTGATCGAGGCCGATGGTGAGGCGCAAGGTATTAAGAACCTCGATTTTATGACCGCGCTTGCGACCGGCCTCGATGAGGCGGCGGGTAGAATAACATTTGGGGGAGCACGAAAGGATAGCGAGTTTCATAAATGGGAGAAAACAGACACATAGAAGAGGCATGGGCTCTCGTCAAAGCAAAGCGGAGGTAGGGAGAAATACGAATGTGACTCTCTACTTCACTAAGGGGTGATGTGGAACAGTGAATCGTGCGTGAAAGGCGGGATACGGAGAACGATGCGGCTGAATTGGATCGCCGTAGAGCACGTCTTTATTTAGGGATGGCTTTTTGGTAGTCCGTGAGAAGTTTCGCAGCTTGGCTCTTGGCTTCTTCGAGCGGCAGGCCAGCGGGGACACCCGGGCGGATGTGCTTGGTATGAGTGAGCCAAGCGAGCTTGAGGAGCTTGTTACGTTGGGTGAGGATTAGCATCGCTTCTGGGGCTGCAACTTTTGGATCACCCGGCAGCTTCCAAATCGGCCAGAGCTGGCGGCAGACTGAAGTGGCGATGAATACGTGTCCCTGCTCGTCGGGATGAACCCCGTCTTTAGCGTAGATGAAGCTGGGGTTTTCCTCCTTGGCTTGGGCGACGTCGCGCTTCAGTTCCGGGCGGATATCGATGACGTTCCAGCCGTCGGCGCGACGAGCGACGAGCCACTCGGCATAGTGGTCGAGCACGGCATCGTAACGTTGCGTATCGGTCGAGGGTTTATCGGCGTTGTGTAGTGGCGGAGTGATGAAGACGATGGTGGCACCGCGTTTCTCGACAGCGGATTTCAGTTTGAGAATGCCGTCTTCGTAGGCTTTAGCGCGGGCGGGGTCGAGTGGCAGATAGATGCCGTCATTCATGCCATAGCAGGCGAGGACGAGTGTGGGCTTGTAGGCGTCGAGGATGCGGTCGAGTCGCTCGAAAAGACAGGGACGGGGGAATCTTCCTCCGGCGTGGTTCGGTTCTGAAAGGCCGGAGACCGTTTCGCTGCCGAGACCGAAGTTGATGATTTCTGCATCCGCGAAAAGGTTAGTGCCGCGTAAGGCGGACTCCACGCGAGTGGGCCAGCGTCCGTCGAAGGTAATGCTATCGCCAAGAATGGCCACGCGGGGAGGGATCTCCTCTGCTGGCACAGAGCTCACAAACACTAGGGAGAGAGAGGTGAGCAGGAAGAGCTTCGCAAAAGGATTTTGTGACATAATGGTTTAAACGGCGAGATCGTTAGAATTGTTTCGCTAAGCTATTTATTAATTCATGGGGACAGACAACTTGTAGAATTAATACTAATCAAATGAGTAGTATTCTGTAAGGTGGGTGCATGAGACGTTGCTATGGCTGCTTGTTGGTCAAGAGGTAAAATAATGTTTTTCCCATAAAATTTGTCTTACGGTTTTTACTGTTAGAAATGGGTGGGGCAAGGTTCTGATTCGAGAATGGGCTTTGAACTCGTCGGAGAATCGGG
>JANPEG010000031.1:0-6556 GCA_031431855.1 Akkermansiaceae bacterium
AGCTCGTCGCCAGCGTCATGCGCGACATCACATTTCTTGAAGTCGCCGGCATCAACCCCGTCGTCGTTCACGGCGGAGGAAAAGCGATTTCCGCGGCCATGGAACAATCCGGCATCGAAGCAAAATTCATCAACGGCCTCCGCTACACCAGCGAGGAAGCCATCGACATCGTTTCCCGTGTCCTCTCTAACGAAATCAATCCCGGCCTCGTCCGCATGATTCGCGACTTCGGCGGCAAAGCCATCGGCATACCCGGAACCGATATTTTCCTCGGCGAGAAAATTAAATCCTTCGATAAAGACAACAAACCCATCGACCTCGGCCGCGTGGGTGAAGTCGTCGGCTGCCAACTCGCCAACATGGACACAGCCCACAAAGCCGGCATCGTCCCAGTCATTTCCCCGCTCGCCGCAGAAATCGCCACCGGCAAAGCCCTCAACATCAACGCCGACCTCGCCGCCGCCGCCCTCGCCAAAGAACTGCGCGTCTCGAAACTCGTCTACCTCTCAGACGTCCCAGGCCTGCTCTCCGATCCCAAAGATCCATCCTCGCTGATCCAATCCATCAACGTCGAACAAGCCAACGCCCTTATCGCCGACGGCACAATCTCCGGCGGCATGATCCCAAAAATCCGCTCCGCTATCGACGCCCTCAACGCCGGAGTGAGTAAAGTCCATTTCATCGATGGACGCCTTCCACATGCGCTTTTATTGGAAATCTTTACAGACGGCGGCATCGGCACTGAGGTGACTCTATAGGAAAATAAGTCCTATAGGACCTATAAGACCTATTTTCTGGTGCCAGCAAACTCTTGCTCTAGGATATCAACGGTAAACATCCCGCCGATGGGCGACTCTGAAAATTCGCACAATCCTGATTTCCTCCGCAATTTCATAAAGAACCCGATAGTCTGCCACCCGAATTCTCCAATCATTCATCGTACCTGACAATTTTTTCGCACCCACAGGCCTAGGGTTTTCCGCAAGGGGGAGAATCGCATTTACGATTCGTTCATGCATTGGGTCGGATATTTTTCTCAGCTGCTTTTCAGCAGCCTTCTCGATCTGAATCTCAAACACTTTTGGATTCCCTTTCCTTCAGATAATCACTGAAAGGACGAAACTCCGTCTTTTTTTTCCTCACATCTCTCAGATAAGCGATGTCTTCCGCATTCTCAAGCCGTTCGAGTAGCGATTCATAATCGGCGATCGGCAAGATCACCGAGACAGGCTTGCCGCCCCTCGTCACGACCTCAGGCTCTTTCAATACCTTTTCCATGTCTGCAAGATACCGATCCAGCGTATTTCTGTCAATTCGGCGTTGAAACCAAACTCTTGCCCAGCGCCCAACTCTCGGCTATCCCCTTGCCCGCCCATGAACGAGCAAATCGCATCCATCCAATCTTCCGCCCTCGAATTGATCGCCGCCGCCAACGACGCGCGCACCCTCGATGATGCCCGCGTTGCGGTTCTTGGGAAAAAAGGCACCCTCACTCTCGCCGGAGCCTTAATCAAAGACATCCCCAACGAGGAAAAAGCCACCTTCGGCCAATCCCTCAACGCCGCTCGCACCGCGATCACATCCGCTCTTGAGGAAAAACAAAATGCCCTGCAAGCCATCGCCGATGCCGCCGCACTCTCCGGAATCGATCTCACCCTCCCCGCCCGTTCACTCCCGACCGGTGGGCTCCATCCCCTCACCCTGATCCGCGATGAAGCGATCCAGATCCTCCGCCGCATGGGCTTCGCCCTCGCCGATGGCCCGGAAATCGAAGATGAATACCATTGCTTTGATGCGCTCAACACCCCCACCGATCACCCCGCCCGTAACGAGAAAGATACGTTCTATTTCAACTCCGGCAAACTTCTCCGCACCCATACCTCCAGCGTCCAGATCCGCACGATGGAATCCGCCACTCCGCCGATCCGCATCATCGCGCCCGGCTCCGCTTACCGCCGCGACGAAATCGACGCCACTCACCTCTCCGTCTTCAACCAACTCGAAGGCCTCTTCGTCGATACCGACGTCACCCTTCCTGACCTCAAAGGCACACTCGAATATTTCTTCCGTGAAATGTTTGGCACCACCACCGAAGTGCGCTTCCGCCCACATTTCTTTCCCTTCACCGAGCCATCTTTTGAGATCGATGTGAAACTCCAGATCAAAGGCCAAGCACCTCGTTGGATCGAAGTCGCAGGCTGCGGCATGGTCGACCCCGCAGTTTTCGAGTCCATCAACGCCAGCCGAAAAGACAACGCCCTCAATCCTGAAAAAATCACCGGCTTCGCCTTCGGCATGGGCTTAGACCGCCTCGCCATGATCCGCTGGGGCATCAAAGACATCCGCCTCCTCATCGAAAACGACACCCGCTTCCTTAAGCAGTTCGCTTAATCTAATCTAACGAAATTTCACCGCCAAGTTCGCTAAGTTCGCCAAGTTTATTAAATTATGAAATCCATAGATGAAATCGCCGCTGTAATTGTTGATGCTGCATACAAAGTGCATCAAGAACTCGGCCTAGGTCTCCTTGAAAGTGCATACGAAGCATGTTTGGCTCATGAACTCACAAAACGCGGATTGATCATCGAGAGACAGAAAGAACAGCCTGTATTTTACGACAACATCAAAATCGACGTGGGTTATCGCATGGATCTCCTCGTGGAAGACTCCATCGTCATCGAACTCAAAGCTGTCGAGACAATCATTCCTATCCACCAAGCTCAACTGATGACCTATCTGAAACTGTCCAAAAAAACTTTAGGATTTCTCATCAACTTCAACACCACCTACTTCAAAAGCAGTATCAAACGCATCGCCAACAACTTTCAGGAATCAAATAAATAAACTTGGCGAACTTAGCGAACTTGGCGGTTCAAACTCCTTCAACTTTCATGAACATCTCACTCACCTGGCTCTCAACCCACCTAGACCTTTCCGGAAAATCCATCTCGGAAATTTCCGATCTCTTCACGTTCGCTGGCGTTGAAGTCGAGGGCATTGTCACCAAGGGCATTGCCTCGGATAAAATTGTCGTCGCTCAGATCATGGAGGCGGTTCAGCACCCGGACGCAGATAAACTCAAGGTCACCCAAGTCGATGCCGGTGAAGGCCAGTTCCGCCAGATCGTTTGCGGCGCTAAAAATTACAAAGTCGGCGATAAAGTTCCTTGCTGCCTCCCCGGCACCCAACTGCCCGCAGGCTTCACGATCGGTGAAACCAAAATGCGTGGAGTGGAATCCAAAGGCATGCTCGCCGCCGCCGAAGAAATCGGCCTCCCGAAAGGCGAAGACGGTCTCCTAATCCTTCCGGATGATTCTCCGATTGGTGTGCCAGTGAAAACCCTTTTCGATTCCGATACTCTGTTAGAACTCGAAGTCACCCCCAACCGCCCTGATCTTCTCTCTCACGCCGGCATGGCTCGCGAGCTCGCGACCTTGCTGAAAACTCCCCTCATCAAAGGGAGCGCGGGCGTCTCGCCCGCTTCTTCTAGTCCAGCCTCCACCGACTTCATTAAACTCGAAGCCACCACCGCCTGCCCGTTCTACGCCGCAACCCGCATCGACAACATCACGGTCTCCGAAAGCCCCGATTGGCTCAAACAACGCCTCACCTCCATCGGACTGCGCCCGATCAACAACATCGTCGACATCACCAACTACGTTCTTCACGAAACCGGACAACCGCTACACGCCTTCGATGCAGCAAAAGTCACCGGCGCCATCGTCATCCGCCAAGCGAAAGACGGCGAGTCCTTCAAAGCTCTCGATGAATCCGTTCACATTCTAACAAGCGACGACCTCCTCATCTCCGACGAATCAGGCGCAGCCCTAGCACTCGCTGGCGTTATGGGTGGACTCGATAGCGGCGTCACCGAATCCACCACTTCCATCATCCTCGAATCCGCCTACTTCACCCCATCCGGCATACGCCGCACCTCACGCCGCACCGCTCTTTCATCGGATTCCTCCTACCGCTACGAACGCGGAGTCGATCCACAAGGCGTCATCCCGGCTGCAGCACTTGCGATTGAACTGATCGGCGCATCGCCATCACCCACGCAAGCCGCAGGTCAAATCCCTCCCGCACCCTCGCCGGTCGCTCTCGATCTCGTTCAACTCCATCACCTACTCGGCAATTCTATTTCCACCGAAGCCGCAGAGGAAATCCTCACCCGTCTCGGCCTCACCAAACAAGCCGATGGAAAATGGCTCATCCCATCGTTCCGCCAAGACCTCACTCGTCACATCGATCTCGCAGAAGAAATCACCCGCGTCCACGGCCTCGCGAATGTGCCATCACGTTTCCGCGCCACGCTTGTTCCCACCAGCGATGTCGACGCTGCTTACGATGCCGACATGATCCTGCGGCGCCGCCTCGCCGCACTCGGTCTTTACGAGTGCCAGACGATCAAACTCATTTCTGAGAGCCAACTTTCCGATATCCTTCCGCTGCGCCCGCTGCAAGATGGTGATCTCATTCGTGTTAAATCTCCGCTCAGCGAAGATCACGCAATCATGCGCCCGTCCATCGTGCCGGGCCTCGTTACCAGCGCGGAACGCAATGCCCGCCAACAGGCAAAATCCATCCGTCTCTTCGAGATGGGACGCGTCTTCCGCAACGCGGGTGGTGGCAAAGCTCTTGATCAAGAAAGCGACAGCCTTGCGATCTTCGTCACTGGAAACTCCCAGCCATCTTCATGGTCTAACAAAGATCGCGCCGCGGATCTTTACGATGCGAAAGCCACCCTCTCCGCCCTACTTCCCAATCAAACGATCACCCTCAAACCCAAAGATCGCGAAAACTTCACCCTCGGCGCGGAAATCAAAGCTGGCGACCAAACGATCGGAGTCTTCGCACGTCTCTCCCTCAAGCGCGAGCGCGACTTAGATTTCATCTCGCCCGTATTCGTCGCAGAAATGGATCTCGGTAAACTCCGCAAACTCATTTCTAACAAATCACAAGTTGAAGATCTCCCTCAATTCCCCGGCTCCACCCGCGATGCCGCGATGGAACTTTCCATCAACACCCCGAACGCCGACATCGAAGCCGTTCTCGAAAATGCCAAAGAGCCGCTCCTCATCTCCTACGAATGCTTCGACCTCTTCACCGATCCATCCGGCCAGAAGATCGCCGCAGATCGTAAATCCATCGCCTACCGCTTCTACTACCGCGACTCCACCCGCACTCTGAAAGCCAATGAAGTGGATGCGGCACATCAGAATATTTTGAAACTGCTATCCGGCATTAACGGGCTGGTGTTCCGTTGATTCTCACTCAAAGAAAAAGATAGGGACTGAACATCTGCCGTGGTAAAACCCCACCAGCCCATGGATCAACCCTTAATACCTGCGCTTAAACCTCCGAGATGGCAGCGCTGGCTTAGTTTTCTTATTAAGATCTTTAAAGCCATCGATCGCGATCATTTGCCTATCGCTTCTGGAGGCGTCGCGTTTTTCATGATGCTCGGAATTTTCCCCGGACTTGCCGCCCTTTTTTCGATCTACGGCTGGCTTTCAGATCCCTCAGATATCGAACACCAGTTGCAGGCAGAATCCGGCATTCTTCCGAGCGAAGTGCACCAGATTCTTCTCAACCAAGTGAAACATATCGCTGGTGATGGCAATGCCGCAAGCTGGGGCACGATACTCAGTCTTTTAATCGCCCTATGGGCTGGATCGCGCGCCATGAAAGGCCTGATCCAAGGACTCAACATCGTTTACAGCCAATCAGAAAAGCGCGGTGCTATCAGCTTACAAATCGCATCACTAGTTCTCACCATCGCGCTCATTGTTGTCATTTCATCCGCCCTCTTTCTCATCGCCATCATTCCAGTGTTCATCGCTATGCTACCCGGAGATAAATACACACTCGGCATTTTCGCCTTACTTCGTTGGCCATTTCTCCTCGCCATCATTATCTGCCTACTCGCCCTAGTTTACCGTTACGGCCCTTCGAGACATAAACCCACTTGGAAATGGATCAGCCCCGGTGCTATTACGGTTACCCTTATGTGGCTCGCAGCCTCCGCCATCTTCTCTTATTATGTCGGAAATTACAGTTTGTACATCAATACTTACAGCTCGCTCGGCGCCATCGCCATCCTCATGCTTTGGCTCTACATCACAGCTTTCCTCATCCTCCTCGGTGCTGAAATCGACGAAGCATTGAGGAAGGAAGAGTGAAAATGGGATCCATTGAATTATTATCCAATTCCTCCTCTCCTCCCACTTCTCTTCCCTCCCTGTCGTAAAAAGCTCGATCAAACGAAATACATGATTTCATCAGCCGACGATTAACAACCAAGTGGATCAACGACTCAACGCATCATCAATTTTTTCACCTGTTTTTTCAATAGGTCCCTTGGGATTCACTGCGTCTTGGACATTTTCAATTGCATCATCCAAATTCTCACCAGCTTTTTCAGCCGGGCCTTTTTTCTTACAGGAAACAAAAGCGATAACAGACATCGAACACACCGTCAGGATAAGTAATTTTTTCATAGGATTGGATCTTGGTTAGCCAGGATCTATTTCCGGACGTATGTAAGGTTCTCACA
>JANPEG010000032.1:0-44908 GCA_031431855.1 Akkermansiaceae bacterium
GATAAAAATGGCACAGAAAATCGTACGCTTTCCGCTAGATAGTGTCAACTGAATCGCCCTTTTGCTCCTTCCTCAGACCGGCCTTTCGAGCCAATCTTAGCTCTTAATAAAGAGGTTAATTTTTAGCATGCACGGAATTCAGTAAACTGCGGATGAGGTATTAATTGGGTTACGTCCTTTCAGGGCTCGGGATTTTTTGCATCACATCACCTAGGCTATCGAATGGCACCCCGTTGGGGGTTATACGGTAACATCTTTTTTCTTTCACCGACCGGCTGTTTAGGCTATTTTCCGGCCTCAATGAAAAAGCAAATTCCTAGCATTCATGTTGCCTGAGTTTATCATCATTGGAGCAATGAAGGGTGGAACAACCAGTCTTTATAATTATTTAGCTTCTCATCCCGATTTACAGGCTTCATCGATGAAAGAGACCAACTTTTTTCGAAAACCTGAACAATTTGCCAAAGGACTGGAGCGGTATGAATCTCTGTGGGGCGAAAACAAGCGAGTCGCATTTGAGGCTTCTCCAGACTACACGAAACGCCATATTTTTCCGGGTGTGCCAGAGCGGATGCAATCCATATTGCCCAGGGTTAAACTGATTTATTTAGTTCGCGACCCAATCGAAAGGATCGTCTCCCACTATATTCATATTTACGCGAATGGTCGAGAGTCGCGTTCGATTTCAGAAGCTCTTCAGGATCCGAAAAACAACAATTATGTCCTGACTAGCAAATATTTCTATCAACTTCAGGCATATCTCCAGTATTACTCGAAAGAGCAAATTTTAGTTGTTCAGTCTGAAGAAATGAAAAACGAACCTGCTAAAGTATTTGGTGAGGTATGCTCATTCTTGAATCTCTCGGGACAATACGATAAAACGATTTTTCAGCGGCAGTTCCATGAATCCCGGGTGAAGATGAGAAAATCCTCGGCAGAGCGATGGATGACAAAATATATGGGTTCCCCTCCGTTTGGTCGCTTCGGTAAGTATGTCGTGAAACGCCTCAGGCGTCCGATACAGAAACCTGTATTGAGCCCTGAAGACAGAGAGGCACTATCTGCTGAGATTGCTTCTGACAGCCAGCAACTGCGAGAATTCACAGGGAAAAGTTTTTCTGACTGGTCGGTTTAGGAATCATAATTTTTCATCACATCACCTAGGGCGTCGCCCTAGGCTATCGAATGACGCCCCGTTGGGGCTGAAGACGCGCCCCCTTTTTTCCTCACCCTCCAGTCTTCGCCACCTCCTTCGCCAAGACTACGAAGGTCAGGAAGGCTACGACAGGCAAGCCAGACTGCACATGATCAACTTCAGTAACCATCCTTCAAAAAGTTAATTCCTAGCATTCATTCTAAGGAAACACTCTCTCACGTGTCATATAGAGTAGGACCAACAAAGAAATCAGTCAGATGCATTACTTATGAGACTATCCATTAAGAACGCTATTGCGGCTAGCACTGCTTTGGTCATTGCAATATTGACGATTCCAACCGTTAAGGCAGAAGGTCAGGCTCAGCTAATCCAAAAAGTGCAGCACCAACAAAAAGGTAATACCTCGGTCTACTTTTTGGGCCTCAAATACTGTAGGAAAGCCGCGGAATTACCTACATATTTTAGTGAATGTTCGCTCTTTAAAGATAAGGGAGATGAGATTCTATTTCCTTGTTACGTAACGGCTTACGTGCAGCACTTTCACGGCAAAGATCATGATGGATCAATAATCGGAGGCATCGATTTTGACGTAGAAGATCCTAATGACGATTCTAGAAATCCTAGTATTAAACTCAACTTCTTCCCCGAAGTGTTAGCAGCGGTAAAACCAATTTTACCCGCAGATTTCGTGCCCACTGAGGTTGATAAGATGTTTTTCAAGATCATCCAGACTGATCAAGATCATGTCCCAAAGAAAATACCTGTGACAATCACAGCCGGATTCAATGACGAAGAACATGAATTTAAATTCATACCCGAGTGAGCTATATTAAAATGGGAATGTTCTTATACACAAAAGCCTCGCGCGGAATCGGCGTGGTTGAGTCGCTGCGGGCGCTATTCGTGTGAGTTTTTTCCTGTCATATCATTAAAATCCGTATAGAAATTTTCACCTAGCTACCAAAATGAATTCATACCCATTCCACTTACCGGCGATTCTCGTTTGGTTGTCATTTGCAGGGCTATCGCATGCTCAGGAAACGGAACCGGTACAGGCTGAAGCAAAGCAGGATTTATCAAAACAAGTCCTGGGTTATTGGGTGATGGATTTCGATGCTGCCGAGACTAAGACGTTTGTGGCAGACATGATTCAGCAAGGGGCATCAGCAGACGTGCAGAAAAACATGGAGGTCACCACTTTCGAATTCAAGCTGGGACAAATGCTGATGCATCAAGCTGACAATACAAGTATCGTCAAAATTACCGTGAAGTCACAAGATCTCGAAAAGCATATCCTCATGGCTGATTTTCAGACTGATGATGATGAACCTATTCTAACAACTTTAAGAATCAATGAAAACCTACTGGTTCTAGCTGGCAAAGAGCCTGAAGGTAAAGACGCAAGCTTTGGCTTGAAGCGCATCGATGAAGATACTTTCAAAAAGCGTGTTCCGGAACCAAAGGACGATCAGCCCGAAGATAAGGAGCAAAAACAGCAAGCCGTAGAAATCAAGGAGGGCTATCCGGTTGCCACTCTAGTTCCAAACAAACCAGGTTTTGTTTTCAGCCCCTACAACAAACTTGTGATTGATGTTACGGCCATTCCAAGTGGGGTTTTGGTGATCGATCCGCATTTTCCGGCCAGTGAGAAGAAGTTTTTTCGGGTGCCTTGAATTTTGTTTTAAACGTGTGCGGCATGAACTGGGTTACGCCCCTTCAGGGCTGGGGATTTTTTCGTCACATCACCTAGGGCGTTGCCCTAGGCTATCGAATGGCGCCCCGTTGGGGCTGAAGAGTTGGCCGATCAATCCTTCTTCTTCAACAGCGGGAAAAGCACTACGTCTCGGATGGTTGGTGCGCCGGTGAGCATCATGACGAGGCGATCAATCCCAATGCCGATACCGCCTGCTGGGGGCATGCCGTGTTCGAGGGTTTCGATGAAATCGTAATCGACCTTTTGTTCTTCTTCGCCGCCGGCTTGGTGCTCGAGGCGTTGTTTTTGGAGGTCGGGATCGTTGAGTTCGGAGTAGCCGGGGGAAATTTCCTGGCCGTTGATGATGAGTTCGTAAACCTCGACGGTTCTGCCGCCGGGGGTGACTTTGGCGAGAGGGACTAATTCACTGGCGACTCGGGTGACGAAGCATGGATCAAAGGTGTGCTCCTCGACTTTTTTCTCGAAGACTTGTTGGATGACTTCGTAGTCCTCCATGTTTTCGGAAAGCTGCACACCGATCGCTTCGCATTTCGCCCGGCGTTCGGCGGGGGTGATGTCGAAGAAATCAGCGCCTGCGACTTCTTTGATGAGGTCGTGATAATTTGCGCGTTTCCACGGACGTGTTAGATCGATGGTGCGAGTGACGTTGCCGTCCTCGTCTTTGTGTTCGATCTTCAATCCACCGCAGAATTTCTCAGCGAGGTGGCAGGTCATTTCTTCAACCATGTTAGCCATTTCTACGAAGTCGGAAAATGCCCAGTAGGCTTCTAACATCGTGAACTCTGGATTGTGGCGGCGGGAGATCCCTTCGTTGCGGAAGTTGCGGTTGAGTTCGAAGACTTTCGTGAAGCCACCCACGAGGAGACGTTTGAGGAAAAGCTCGGGAGCGATGCGCAGAGTGAGCGGCATGCCGAGGGCGTTGTGATGGGTCTCGAACGGACGTGCGGCGGCGCCACCGGCGACGGATTGCAGCATCGGGGTTTCAACTTCGAGGAAGTCCCGCGCGTGGAGGAAGCTGCGGATTTCCGCGATCATTTTCGAGCGGGTGATGAACAAGGCCGCGCTGTCAGGATTGCCGATGAGATCGAGGTGGCGTTTGCGGTATTTCGTTTCTCTATCCGTGAGGCCGTGGAATTTATCCGGCATCGGGCGCAGGGATTTGGAAAGCACGGTGAAGGAGGAAACTTTAATCGTCGGCTCGCCAGTGCGTGTGAGGAAGGTTTCGCCGGAGATCCCGATCCAATCCCCGCGGTCGAGGCATTTCCAGATCGCCGCTTGAGTTTCATCGAGTTCCTTAATGCTGAGGTAGCCTTGGATGGAACCATGCGCGTCGCCGACACCGAAGAAAACCGATTTGCCCATGTCGCGCAGCGCAACGATGCGGCCAGCAGTGGTCACTTGTTTGCCTTCTTCGAAATTTGCCTTGAGATCGGCAGGAGAGATCGTGGTTTCAAATCGTGCACCGTAGGGATCGACTCCGAGTTCACGCAGCTTAGCGAGCTTCTCGCGGCGAACGGCGATCAATTCGGCTTCAGTGGACTGGGGTGCTTGGGATACTTCGCTCATGTGAGTGCTGGAGTAGCCGACAGCGGGGAGTGGGGCAAGCAAAGAGAGAGCGAATGTGCCGGAGGCTCTTCAGTTCGGGTTCTTGACAAGTGGGGTGGGCTGATCGACTCTGCTCAAACGACAGGGGAGCTTTCCGAACGGGGGGCTGAGATTTTCCGGCGCGCGGAAAGAAACCCTTCGAACCTGAAGTGGGTCATGCCGCCGGAGGGAGTCGGGAATGCCGGTGGGTGTTCTTGTTTTCCGATGGTTTTTGACTCGCGATTAATAACCACGAACTCAGAAACGACCATGATCAGCCCAGAAGAAACCACCGGAACGGAATCAGCCACACACGATGAATCCCGCGCGCAGTTGCCAGCATCGACCCGGATTTATGTGCAGGGTGAGATTCATCCTGAGGTGCAAGTGCCGATGCGTGAGATCACTCTGAGCGATACTAAGGCGTTCAACGGACGGATTGAGAAAAACGAAGCGGTTCGCGTGTATGATTGCTCGGGTCCGTGGGGCGATCCGGATTTCCAAGGGACTTCAGAGGAAGGTTTACCGCCGCTGCGCCGTGAATGGATTTTAAAACGTGGTGATGTGGAAGCTTACGATGGCCGTGAGGTTCAACCACAAGACAACGGTTACCTAACAGAAAAGCATGCTGAATTTGCTTCCAAATCGGAGCGCGCCAATCGTTTCGTCGAGTTTCCCGGTCTGACCGCTGAGCGCCGTCAACCGCTGCGCGCGAAAGATAAACCCGTCACCCAGAAATGGTATGCCGACAACGGTATCATCACTGCTGAAATGGAATTTATCGCGATCCGTGAAAACATGCGCCGCGCGAAGATCTCCGATCAATCGGCAGATATCGTCCGCAATGATCTCAACAAACAGCACGCGGGTTCGCATCAATCTCCTGACAGCCCCTACACTCCCGGGATTTTCAAACGTTTCCCACAACGCATCCCCGCAGAGATCACTCCTGAATTCGTGCGCAGCGAGGTCGCCGCAGGACGCGCGATCATTCCACTCAACATCAACCACCCCGAATGCGAACCGATGATCATCGGTCGTAATTTCCTCGTGAAAATCAATGCGAACATCGGCAACTCCGCGGTCGCATCCTCCATCGAAGAAGAAGTCGAGAAAATGCGTTGGGCGACCAAGTGGGGTGGCGACACCGTGATGGATCTTTCTACAGGAAAAAACATCCACGCAACGCGCGAATGGATTTTGCGCAACAGCCCGGTGCCAATCGGCACCGTGCCGATTTATCAAGCGCTCGAAAAAGTCAACGGCAAGGCCGAGGATCTAACATGGGAGCTTTACCGCGACACGCTCATCGAGCAAGCCGAGCAGGGCGTCGATTATTTCACCATCCACGCCGGTGTGCTTCTACGCTTCGTGCCAATGACCGCCAGCCGTATGACAGGCATCGTTTCACGTGGTGGATCGATCATGGCGAAATGGTGCCTCTCGCATCACAAAGAAAATTTCCTCTACACGCATTGGGATGAAATCTGCGACATCTGTGCGAAGTACGATGTCAGCTTCTCCATCGGCGATGGCCTGCGTCCGGGATCGATCGCGGATGCCAACGACATGGCACAGTTCGGCGAACTCCAAGTTCAAGGTGAACTCACCACGCGAGCATGGGCGAAAGGTTGCCAAGTCATGAACGAAGGTCCGGGTCACGTTCCGATGCACATGATCGAGGAAAACATGGCGAAGCAACTCGAGTGGTGCCACGAAGCTCCGTTCTACACCCTCGGACCATTGACTACGGATATCGCTCCGGGTTATGATCACATCACTTCAGGCATCGGTGCCGCGATGATTGGTTGGTATGGTTGTGCGATGCTTTGCTACGTGACTCCGAAAGAACACCTCGGCCTCCCTAACAAAAAAGACGTTAAAGACGGCGTGATCACTTACAAGCTCGCCGCTCACGCAGCCGATCTCGCGAAAGGTCACCCCGGCGCGCAATATCGCGACAACGCCCTTTCCAAAGCCCGCTTCGAATTCCGTTGGGAAGATCAGTTCAACCTCGGTCTCGATCCATCAACCGCTCGTGAATTCCACGATGAAACTCTTCCGCAGGATGGCGCGAAAACCGCCCACTTCTGCTCGATGTGCGGCCCACATTTCTGCTCGATGAAAATCTCTGAAGATGTCCGGCAGTATGCGGCTGCTCAGGGAATTTCTGAAGAAGAAGCCCTTGAAAAAGGCATGGAAGAGAAGAGTAAAGAGTTCGCCGAAGCGGGAGCTGAAGTTTATGTGAAAGCATAGATTTTATTAAGACCTACGTCAAAATGATGACTCATCTTGGTGGACCAGGAGGGCCGGGAGGTCTTCCGGGGTGAGGTGGTGGGCCGGGGCCGCGTCTTGGATCACCGCCAGGGCCAGCACCGCCCGGACCACCGGGTTGGCCTCCGCCAGGACCTTCGTTTTGTTTGACTGCGGATTCGCCTCGGAAGTTTCTGAGGATAACCGGCCACTGGTTTGTTAGGAAATAGGCATAAGTGCCTTCAGGGAATTCCGGAGTGATGGTAAATCGTCCGTTGCAATCGTCTAGTTTGCCGGAGTCTTTCGCATACTCATAGTCTTGGACGAACGCGCCATCGTATTTTCCACCCGGGTCGTTGATGGTGTCCGAGCGGTTTCCGGATTTCAGTTTGAAACTCGAAGTCATTTCCACGATTTTGGATGTGGGATCTTTTGGATCTTCATAACCGTAGAGTGCGTAGATGGGGAATCCATCGAAAGCCCATCCGATCAATGGAGAATGTTTTTGAGGAGAGAGTTCAACGTCTTTCAAGTAACCCGTTGGCTTTCCATGATAATGATATTTGCCTGTGGGTTGGACATGGGCGTGATTTACGTCGAGACCTAGGTCAATAGCTCCTCCGAGAGCTTCATAGTTCCATGCGCTTCCTTGTGCGCCCCAAAATTCAGCGGTGCCAGGTTCCAAATACACTCCGTTTAGTAAAATTCCGACTGAGCCTCTGGCTGGCGAGCTCTGTTCGCGAGCTTCAGGTTTGAGCGGAAGCTTGATTTCAACTTCTTGTGCGGAGATCTCGTTAGGGTTTCCGTCATTTGGAAATTTTCCAACAAGATGCTTGGGAATGCTGTTAGCGGTGATCAATCGGAAGTCATCTTTGATCTCGATTTTGACTTTATTGGTTCCGGGGGCGTCTCGATTTGCTGGGTAAAGCTTTAAAGGCTTGGCTTTCGTTTCCTCATGAGTTCGGCCTCCCGGTGGTGGGCCTTGCGCAAATAAAATCGCAGTGATGGCGATGGATCCAAGGGTTACGAGGATAGGGGTGATGGTTTTTTGGTTCATAGGTTTATCTTTCAGTAAATATTCTGGAAGTGGTCGAGATGGAGTTGGGGACGGTGTCCTTCGTTTTGATTCAAACAGAACTATTTCTAGTTATGCCATTTAACCTACTGAAAACCTGAGGGCGAGTAAACATGAAACAATGTCTATGGAATCCGTTGAGTTCTTGCCTCTGTAGCCGCTTCCTCTTAGCATTCCGGCCAGATGTTATCTACGCCACCCACTTCCCTCAAAATCGTTGTGATTGGCGGCGGAGCAGCAGGCTTTTTTGCAGCGATTACTGCTGCCGAAGCTGATCCATCGGCGGAGGTAACGGTTTATGAAAAGGGCAACGCGTTTCTCACCAAGGTGAAAATTTCCGGTGGTGGGCGTTGCAATGTCACGCATGCTTGTTTCGATCCTACGCTGCTTTCCAAAAACTATCCTCGCGGGGCGCGTGAACTTCGCGGGGCGTTTCATGAATGGCAGCCACAGGATACGGTCGCTTGGTTCGAAGCGCGCGGGGTGGAGTTGAAAGCCGAAGCCGATAGCCGGATGTTTCCGGTGACCGATAGCTCACAAACGATCATCGATTGTTTTATGAAATCCGCTCGCGATGCCGGGGTGATTTTGAAAACCGGTATTGCACTGAATGAATTGGAAACTGATCCTGACGGAAAGTTTTCACTTAATTTCAGCAATGGTGAAACGGTTAGAGCCGATAAAGTATGCATCACTTCGGGATCGCTCAAAGCATCTCCGCTAACCCGTGCTATTGAATTGCTCGGGCACAGCATCGAGCCGCTGGTTCCCTCGCTGTTCGCATTTAACATTCCGGATCCACGCTTGGAAGGGCTCGCCGGACTTTCGGTGCAGGATGCGAGAGTGAAAATTGTCCCAAAAAGTCCGGTGCAGAGCGGTCCGGTGTTGATCACCCACCGCGGCCTCAGCGGGCCAGCGATCCTGCGGCTATCTGCTTGGGAGGCGCGGCGTTTTGCTGAGCAGGATTATGCGGTGAAAATATCGATCAATTGGCTCGGAAATACCTCAGCCGCAGAACTCCGCGAATCGTTTTCTAACAACCGCTTGGATTCCGGAAAATCCCTGGTCAAAAACAAAGTGCCTGCTGGTTTGCCGCGTCGGCTCTGGGAGCGTTTGCTCGAAACCACTGGCATCGCGCCGGAAACCCAATGGTCGCAGCTCACCAAAGATCGTGAAAACGTATTGGTAAATCAGCTTACGGATTGTCGATTTCAGGTCAATGGCAAGACGACCAACAAAGATGAGTTCGTCACCTGCGGCGGAGTGAGACTTAAAGAAATTGATTTCCGCAGAATGGAGAGTCGCATTGTCCCCGGCTTACACTTTGCGGGCGAGTGCCTCGATATCGACGGCATCACCGGCGGGTTCAATTTCCAAGCCGCATGGACCGGCGGACGCATCGCGGGGTTGGCGATGGTGAGTTGAGATGCTGATCTCGTCTCATTCTTATCTCTTGTGCCCGAGTGTGGGTTGGACGCAGGATGGGTTCACATGAATGCCTATTTTGAAAAGCTTGGCCAGACGGTTTTGGAGCGGTGGCGGGAGCAGAATTTCTCGCTCGAAGTTTTTCCCGAACTGACCCGCATCGCGATCGATGAGGCTCCGCCTTCTGAGAACGTCGATATAGACGAGATGATTCATGAGTTCCTTTCCAAGGACGAACAACCTTTTCAAAGCGAATCCGGCTTCGGGCAACCGGAGTTGATCGCTTTCAACGACACGCGGTTTTATATTCAGATCCTGTTCTGGCTGGAGGGAACAACGGAAATCCATCAGCACGAATTCTCCGGAGCATTCCATGTGATGCGCGGTTCAAGCGTGCATTCGGAATTCGATTTCGTGGGCGCCCGTTCCGTCACTCCACACATCCGCATTGGCGATCTCCGCGTGAAGCGGATCGAGCTGTTAGAAACCGGACGCACGGTGCCCATCACCTCCGGACGGGAATGCATCCATTCGCTTTTTCACCTCGATACTCCTTCCATCACCGTGGTGATTCGCACCCATCACGATCCTGGCACGGGGCCGCAATACAATTACCTGCCGCCACACATCGCGATCAATCCGCTAAACTCGGATTCGCTAACAGCCCGGCGCAAGCAACTGCTGGACGTGCTGGAAGCCACCGACGATCAGCACTACGCAACTTTCGTGAATGAAATGATGGAGCAGTTGGATTTCGAGCGCGGCTTCAACATGCTTCGCCACGCCATGCCGCACCTGCAAGAACTCGATGAGTGGGATGCGGTTCTCGCGACGTTTCAAAACAAACACGGCGAACTCGCCTTGGGTGTGCCTGATACATTGGAGGAATGTCTGCGCCGCGAGACGATCTCCCAGATGCGTCATTTCATCGTGAATCCGGAGCATCGATTTTTCCTCGCGTTATTGATGAATGTGCAGAATCGCAGCGATATCATCTCGCTCATCACCCAGCGATTCCCCGGCTCATCACCCATCGATACCATCCTTGGCTGGGCGGAAGAACTGATGGAGCCCAGCGATTTTGGAATCAGCCTACTTGATGCCGCTTTCCCGGAAAATCTCGATATCGACATCGAGGAGCAGTCTGAGTGGTTTATCGTCGCGCTGAAACACGCCTTGGAAGGTGACGCGGATGGAGATGAAATTACAGAAGGAATTTCGGAAATTCAAGCCGTGCTGACGGCTTCCTGCCTGCGGCCTTTGTTTTCGTGAAATTTAAGATAGATCTGAAGGAGCAGGCGCAGAAACGTTATGGCTCCTGATGTCGAATTTTGAACTTTCACCGAGGGTTTCAAGAATAAATGTCACAAAACAGTGAGCGCGCGGCAATCAAGGGTAGAAACCATGAAAGCCGTCGCCCAAACTTTTCCAAAAACCGTTATGATGACCCGTGAATCCTTCTCCAGCGTGGTTCGTGAAAACCACGCCACACTGACCGCCTATGCCCGGATGATTACGGGCGATGGGGTAAAAGCTGGCGAAGTGGTTCAGGATGCCTTTGTCACGGCCTGGCAGAACATCGGCAAGTTCGATGTGACACGGGATGTGTCGAGTTGGTTGCGGGGTATCGTACGTAATAAATGGAGGGAAAACTGCCGCAGATACAACCGTGAAATCAGCATGGATCAAGAGACGCTCGAAGCGATCGAGTGCACCATCGTCACATGGCAGGCGGATCGCTCTGAAGTTTTCGACCGACTCGCGGATTGCCGCGCCAAATTGCCCAGTACCTTGGCGGAGAGCATTGATGTTTTTTATGATGAGCAACTCAACACCGACGAGGCCGCAGGGCGTCTCGGAATCAACGGCGCAACTTTACGAAAACGTCTCGAACGAGCCCGTGAAGCACTGCGCCAATGCCTACAACTGAAACCTATTACCAACGCTTAAGACCATGAAACCGAATCAAGAACAATTAGAAGATCAATTACTCGATGCCCTGTTGCACGAGCAAAACCGCACGGACAGGGAAGTGGCTCTTGCGGATATTGAAAACGCGCTCAATGAACAGATGTTAGGAAGTCCCGCACAAGCCCGACCCATGTGGCCGAAACGTTTGGGAATGATTGCGGCATCGATTGCATTGGGAGGGATTGTAGTGACGGGAGTCAATTTACAACGAAATGAAAAGCGTAACTTAGCTCAGCTTGATGAGAAATTTTCCAGGCAAGAAAGGATCGCTTATTCTAAAAAAGCGAATCTCCAACAGAATGAAAAAGTCGAAGATCTTAAGAATCAGTTGAGCGCGTTAGATGGAACGGAATTCAATAAAACAAATCGTGAAGCTGAAGCTAAGTTAGAAGCACTAGCGCAGACGATAGCTCCGCCAAGCCGCAAGCAAGCGGAAGCTGATTACTTAGCGGAAGCAAATCAGCTGGAACAAATGAAGCTGGCACAGAACGATGAGTCATTTACAACGACTAGTCCGTCTGTCACAGCCGCTCCTCCATCCTCAAATCCGGTGCCTGCTGCGGAAATCGCGATGAAAAAGCCAGCTACGAGTTCCAGAAATTTCGATGAGGTTAATAAAAGTTTGGGAGATTTAAGTGGTAGAGGTAGTTCTGGTGGTCTTACTGGCAGTGGTCTCGGCGGTGGTGCAGGTGCAGGTGGCGGTAGTGTTTTCGGTGCAGGCGAGGGCAATGGCTTTACTTTACGCGATAAAAATCGATTGGACGATGCTACGCGAAGTGGGGGCATACCGAGCAGCACGGATTCAAGCAATGCCGAGCGTTACGGTCAGCTTGTTGATCCGACATGGCAGCGTCCGACGGAGAAGCCCTTGTCCACCTTTTCCATCGATGTGGATACCGCATCTTATGCGAACATCCGGCGCATGATCCGTGAAGGTCGCCAGATTCCTACGGACGCGGTGCGTATCGAGGAATGCATTAATGCCTTTAGTTACGCCTATAAACCACCGACAGAAGACAAAGCCTTCGCGGTTCATAGCGAGCTCGCGACTTGCCCATGGAATAAAGATAATCTCTTGGTGAAATTCGGGATCAAGGGACGTGAGATTGCTCTTGAGAAGCGTCCGGTTTCAAACCTGGTGTTTTTGATCGATGTTTCCGGATCCATGCAGAGCAGCAACAAGCTGCCGCTGGTTAAAGAGTCGTTGAAGCTGCTGCTGCATCAGTTAGATGAGCGGGACAGCGTATCTTATGTGGTCTATGCTGGGAGCGAGGGAGTGGTGCTGCCTCCGACTAAGATGACCGAAGCAGGTCGGGTGAAAGCCCTAGAAGCTTTGAACAAGCTTGAGGCTGGTGGTTCCACTAACGGCGGAGCAGGTATTAACCGGGCTTATCAATTGGCTTTGGAGAACTTTATCGAAGGCGGGGTCAATCGGGTCATTCTCGCGAGTGACGGAGACTTCAACGTAGGGGTCACAGGTCAAGGTGCGTTGGTGGAGCTTGTCAAAGAGCGTGCGGCGAAAAACATCTATCTGAGTGTTCTCGCTTTCGGAACGGGCAACTTGAACGACTCGATGTTCGAGGCGATCTGCAAAGATGGAAATGGCAATTATTTCTACATCGATACCATTCGCGAAGGACGCAAAGTGTTTCTTGAAAACCTAACAGGTTCGCTGATCACGATTGCGAAGGATGTGAAAATCCAAGTGGAGTTCAATCCTGAGAAAGTCGCTTCGTATCGCCTGATCGGTTACGCCAATCGCGTGCTTAAAGATGAGGATTTCAACAATGACAAAGTAGATGCCGGTGATATCGGCGCAGGTCATACGGTGACCGCGTTTTATGAAATCGTTCCTGTCGGATCGCCGCAACCGAATGGTGGCGCTGTCGATGCGCTCAAGTATCAAAAACCCACAACTTCAGCGTTAAAACCATCCACCGAACCCAGCGATGAGTGGCTGACATTGAAACTGCGTCACAAGCATGTGGAGGGAGATATCAGCGCCTTGGAGGAAAGCGTTCTCAAAGGTCAGCCGACCCCTTGGCAGAAAATTGGAACGGATTTTCAATTCGCAACAGCTGTTGCCATGTTCGGAATGAAGCTGCGCGGCATGAGTGAAGTCTCCCAGATTTCATGGGAGAGCGTTCGTGAGTTGGCTCGCTCGGGTCTGAAAGATGACAAAAACGAGGATCGTGCGGAATTCGTCGAGTTGATCAGTGCGTTAGAGAAGCGGTCGCATTAAGAAGAAAAGAAATGGATATGGGTCGAATAAGTCCTATAAGACCCATGTCCATGCTCGAAGTCGTCTGCGGAATCATTAGAAATACTGAAGGAAAATTCCTCGCCTGTCGCCGTGGCTTAGAGCGGCATTTGGGTGGGTTGTGGGAATTTCCCGGAGGCAAGGTTGATGCCGGAGAAACCCCGGAGGCGGCTTTAGCTAGAGAGCTTCAGGAGGAATTGGGTATCGCGGTGCGGGTCGGTGAGCAACTCGCTGCCGAGGTGGAATGGACGGATGGTGCGGTTTCAATCCGCCTGCGTGGCTTTTTCTGTGAGATTACGGAAGGCTCCCCCCACGCTCATGAACATGAGGAAATTCGCTGGTGTGAGCCCTTTGAACTCCCCGATCTAGATTGGGCAAAGGCCGATGTTCCACTGGTTGAAGAGTTGCTAAGTGAATAATCGCATGATGCCTCATTTATTGCTTGCGCAAGAACGCTGAGGATGGCGTTTTAGTAGTTGAATATAACCCTAATAACCCTGTGAGTGAAGAACGCCTACCCTTTGACGAAGTATTTTTAAAAGAAAAACTTAATTTTAATCCATCAGACTGGGACACGCGCCTGCAGCTTGCTGATGGGCTTTACGACAAGCAGGCATACGCCGAGGCAGCGGAGGTTATATGGAGTGGTAGAATCATTCCAAGCAACGATCTGGATCTTGCTCTGTCCATCCGCATTTTAGCAAAATCTCAGCCGCGTAAGGCGATCCGACTTCTAACAGCCGTGCTCGGACTCAATCAAGGTAAGCCGGCTCATAACATGGCGATGGCAAACGCGCTGCTCCACTTCGGCATGGTCACGCAAGCCATCCGATTCTATGGGGCTGCTCTGGAGGTCGATCCTGCTCAAGTGAATCCAGACATTGAGGCCTTGATTTTGTGGTCCGATGATAAAGCCGCTACAATCGCTCTGTATGAAAAGAGACTTCCCAAAGTCGGCAATCTTCCGCGAACGGTTCGCGATCCGAGTGAGACGCTCGATCTTTCTTCACGTCTGCTTCTTCACGATCTCCCGGTCTACTTGCCAGACTTGACCCCAGGCGCCGGTGAAGAATTCAGTCACGACTTCTCTGCGCAAGACGCCCTCAAAGATAAAATCGCCCCTGCTACTCCTGTTAGTAAATCCTCCGTTCCAACCGCCATTCTCCACGTCAAATGGAGCACGCTTCCCACAACACCAGGAGATCAAGCTATCCCTGTAGTCGCACCTCCGGTCGCGCCGGTTACTCCATCTGCTCCGTTCGTGCCATCTGCTCCGTTCGTGCCAGCTGCTCCGGTTACTCCAGCTGCTCCAGTTAACCTCGGTCCACGTCGACAAAACTTGCCCCCTGGTCGTTGATGATGCGTAGCGCTGCCTATCGCTAAACTCTGGCAAACGGTTCAGGCTAATTAGCTTAAGCAAATATTGCGTTTACGGGTTTGCCTTTGTTGCCGATGGTGAAAGGTCGGCCGTTCGGACTAACCACGGCTTTTTCGATCGGTAAACCGCAGGCTTGTGCCACCGTTGCGTGTAGATCACCGACCGTGACGGGATCTTTATCGACATCTCCGCCCGCGGCATCGCTGGCACCGTGGACGTAGCCACGTTTCGCGCCACCGCCGGCGAGCACGCAAGAAAAGACCAGAGGATGATGGCCGCGACCACTGCCATCGAAGGTGGGTTTGCGACCAAATTCCGTTGCTACGACGACCATCGTACTATCGAGTAAGCCACGCGAGTCCAAGTCACTGATGAGCGCTGCGAAAGCGGTATCGAATTCCGCGCCACGATCTTCCATTCCTCCTTCGAGGTCTTTGTGCATATCCCAGCCGCCGCTTTGCACCTCGACATAGCGCACGCCACCTTCGACCAAGCGCCGCGCGAGCAGACAACCTTGGCCAAATTTATTTCTGCCATACTTGCTGCGTAGCTCAGTGGGTTCTTTTTCAAGATCGAAGCACTGCAAGTCTTTGCCTTTCATCAGGCGCAAGGTGCTTTCATAAAAATCATTATATGCAGAAACGCTTGGGTCGTTCACCGCATCACTGAACATGCTGTCCATCTGGTGTAGCAGTGACAAACGTTTCTGCATTACGCTCGAATCCGCTTTGGAAATCGCATGTTGCAGTCCTTCATCGGGATCAAGAATCGGCAGCGGACTCATGGTCGCCGGGAAAAATCCGTTGCCGTGATTGGCGGATCGGTTCACACAGACACTGCTCGGCAAAGTCTGGTGGCTTGGGCCAAGAAAATTTTGCGCCCACGCGCCAAGTGTTGGATGCACAATCGTGCCACGTTTTTCAAAGCCCGTACGCATCAGATATTGGGCTTGTTCATGCACTCCTACTTTTGCGGTCATGCTGCGAATCACGGTGATTTTATCGGCGATTTTTGCGATTTCTGGAAGAAACGAGGAAACCTGATAATCAGCCTTGGTGCTAACTGCCGAGCCCGGACCTTTCGATGCTCCGGTTTTTGGATCGAAGCTATCGATCTGACTCATTCCGCCTGTGAGTTGCAGCATGATGACAGCCTTGGCTTTACCGAAGCCCGGCTTGGCTTGGCCAGCGTCTTGGATCGCCTCTTCAGCGAAGCTTTGTTGTGAAAAATAGGGCAACAAGCTGAGTCCGAAGGCTGATTTCGCCATGCGCTCGACAAACATTCGGCGGGTCACTTCGTTCAGTTTAGTATGGTCAGATTTCATAATAAGGAATGCGGTTAAAAAGGTTAGGGAAGGAAAAGGAATTCGCGTGTGTTGAGTAACACCCATGCAAGATCCTCGGGACGTAGGCCGTCTTTGAGAGCAGCAAGGGCTTTAGACGTTTCATCGGTGGTAGGTTTACGGCATAGGAAACTCAAATAGAGCGAAGTGATCTGAGCTGTCGCATCTGACTGCTGTTTTGCAGAACGCATCGCGAGCGAGTTTAGGGTCACCATGTCCTGCACGGGGCCGTTCATGAGTTGTAGCATCTGCGGCACGCTGCCATCCGAGGTATTCGTGTCGGACACAAGTCGGTCACTTTGACCAAACAAACGCAGGAAGTGATTTTCCGGAGCGGGTTGCTGGATTTCACTGGCGCGCGCTAGTAGCAAGCCGAAGCGATACTCGGGTTTTCCTCCCTCATAAAATGAGGCGATCATGCGCATACCACCGCCCGCTTTCTTACCACCACCGCCACCCATAAATGTGCCACTCTCTTGCATTTCCTCGACGAGTTTTTTGACGCTTTCCACATTGATTTTATCATCGGCAATAACCGTTTTCTGAAGATCGTCACCACGGCGCAGCAGTAATTGATCCGCGCTTTCACCTGAGGCCAAGGTTACGATCGAGTCCCATGCTTGCTCCGCGCTCATGCGACGAACGACTGGCCCAGGGAAACGATATTCCTTCGGATTTTCCGGCATCTGACTTGCTTGTCGTTGATAAGCTGCGGTGTGGAAAAGGATGCGTTGGAATTCGCGCAGATCAAATTTCGACTGCTTCATGTAAGTGGTAATCTGGTCTAACAATTCCGGATTGCTGGCGAGCTTTGGATCATCGATGTCCGAGACCGGTTCTTGCACCGCGATCCCGAAAACTTTTTTCCACAAGCGATTCGCGATTGCGGTGGCAAAGCGGGGATTCTCCGGATGCACCATCCAATCGGCAAATTGATTGCGAAGTTGAGCGGAGCTTTGGTTGGTCAAATCGTAGGCGGGATTACTTTCTTTCGTGTCAGGCCAACGAATTAATGAAGGCACGGTCAGTTCACCGGGCTTGGCATCTTTGTATTTATAATCCTCTGGAAATTTCAACCGATTCTTCGGTAGATCCACCAAGTTAAGCGCATTTGCAGAAAGCGACTGGAAGACCATATTCTTACCCATTGAGGCGATTTCTTCGGATTTGAGGAGACGGCGAGTTTTACGAAACACATCCTCATGGAATCCATCGGTCGCTCCGAAATACGCAGCCATGCTGTAGAAATCATGCTGTGACCAATCGGCAAACGGATGATCATGACATTGCGCGCAAGAAACGTTCGCACCAAGAAAAGTGGTCAGCATATTGGACATGCCATCAAGCGGCATCTGCGCATCTCGCAGGAGAAATCCCGCAGCCCCATTTTCGTAGAGCTTCCCATCGGCCGTCAACATGTCGCGCACCACCGCATTCCATGGCACATTCATCGCGATCTGGTCTTTCAGCCAATCTTCGTAAAGATAAGCGCGCGCGCCTTTGCCGTAGTCGTCTTTGACCCGCAGCATATCGGCGAGCCAGTTATACATGTGCATCGTGTAGCCGGGAGAATTGAGCAACGCATTGATCAGGTTCGAGCGCTTCTGCGGTGAGGAGTCATTTAAAAACGCTTGGGCTTCCGCTTCAGTCGGGATGCGGCCGATGCTATCCAGATAAATGCGTCGCATAAACAAGGTATCCGGAATGGTCAGATTCGGCGGCGTATTGCTGGTTTTGAGCGCGAGATTGATCGATTCATCCAAGCGTGCGGCAGCGCTGTTGATCACAGTTTGTGAAAACGGAGCATTTGGCTGAGCCATTTTACATGCTTGGGCAAATGCTTGGTCGTCAGCACTCAAACGCGAGAGGGCAAACCTCACCAATTTTTGGTCTTTTTTCTCCACGGTCACGATGCCGTTTTCCAGTGCTTTGAATTTCGCTTCCAATTTCTCTCCCCCGGATGCCGTCCAAGTATGCCATGAAGGAGAGGCCGCAGGCTTGGGATTGGCTTGTGGCACCTCTTCTTTGCTTGGCGCATTGAGGCGATCTTTGCCCTTTTTTTTGCCATCGGGAGCCGCCATCAAAGCATTCGAGCCAAATACGGATAAGGTGCAAATTAGGAAAAAAGTGCGTTTCATATAATTATTCTATGGGTTGAAACAGCCGCCTCAGAAAATAGTTGCGCAAAACTATCTGCCTGAATAAACCCAGAAAGTGCCGAATTAGTGATCTTGTGGAAGTTTCGGTAAAATATCGGGATTCAAAAATTGATCCATGGCGCACTTTCTTGCTTGCCGAAAATGGGCGGGGATGGCGTTTTAGTAATCCAACTAAACCTACTTACATACTGTGAGCTCTGAACGCCTACCCTTCGACGAAACTTTTCTTAAAGATAAACTCAAAAGTGACCCAACAACTTGGGAGACACGTCGTGAGCTCGCGCATGGGCTTTACAATAAACACGCTTACGAAGAGGCCGCGGAAATCATTTGGACATCGGATCAAATCCCGAGCACCGATCTTGATCTCGCTTTCGCCATTCGCATTCTAGCGAAAGCTCAGCCGCGTCGTGCGATCCGACTTCTAACAGCTGTGCTAGAACTCAACCAAGGCAAGGCCGTGCAAAACATGGCGATGGCGAATGCTCTACTCCATCACGGTATGGTTCTTCAAGCTGCTCGTTTTTACGGCGCGGCCTTGGAGGCCGATTCTACTCTGGTCAATCCAGACCTCGAGCACTTCGTCTTATGGTCCGACGATGAATGCACCATGTGGGATCTGTTTGAAAAAAATCGGCCGAAGCTCGGACAGCTTCCATGGATGCTCCGCGATCCGAAAGAGGCGCTCAGACTTACCTCGCGCGTCAGCCTTCACACGACTCCGATCTCCGTGCCCGAGCTTCCCAAAGTCCACGGCGAGGATCTCAAGCACGATCTCTACCAGCAAGAAGCCAAGCATCAGGCGAAAATTACCCCGCCGCCGGCCGTCACGATTCCTATCGATCGCGTCGATCCCAAAGATCGCCTGTTTGATGAAACGTATGGAGCTGCCGTTATTAGCAGTGCCCCAGCAACTCCACCTCCACCTATTGCAGCAACTCCGCCTGCGCCTATTGCAGCGCCTGCAACTGTGACTCCGATCGAAAGTCCGCCATCATTCCCAGCGAGAGTGGTTTTCCCAGAAAGCCCGAGACCTGCAGCGCCTATGGCTCCCGCTGCCAGTCTGGTTATTCCCGCAGTGCCGGTTTTCACTCCGCCGCCAACTCCACTCTCGGTTGCAACTCTCATAGCACCTAGCACGCCTCCAGCGTTTGAAGCACCGCCGGAATCTGCCGCAGCTCCATTGCCTGCCGCCACCCCATTCTTTGCGGATCCAAGACCACCCCAAGTAGATCCATTGCCTGTCGCCACCCCATTGACTGCCGCCGTTCCATTCTTTGCAGATTCGACACCACCTCAAGTAGATCCCTTGCCCGCTGCCGTTCCTTTCTTTGCAGATCCAACACCTCTACCTGCAGATTCGACGCCTAGAGCCGTTTCCTTCCTCGGAGATGAGAGATTAACCGGCTCAATTAAACTTCCAGTAGCCCCCGCAACTCCATTTTCCAAAATATCTACGGATGAGACAAAAGCAAGTGTACCAGAGGCCGAAACAAAAGACACGATCAAAAAAGCTGATATCCCTCAGGCATTTCCTATCAGTCAATCTGCAGTTCCGACAACTCTGCTTCGTGTGAAATGGAGTACCGCTCCCGCCAGACCCGGCGGAGCCCCAGCCACCCCTCCAGTAGCAGCACCGATCCCCGTCGCGCCACCCATTCCATTTGCGCAGCCGGTTGCCTCGCAACCCATTGCTATTCCAGTAGCGCCTGCATTTCCAGTAGCGCCTCTACCCATTCCTGCCTCAGAAGCGACCTTGACGCCGAGCGCGATGCCCGTTGCTCAAGAAGAAGTCTCCGTTCCAGCTCCTATAACTGTTACCGCGACTGGAGCCCCAACCAGCGTCCTCACTCCTCCAGGCAATCCTACTGGCCCGCCCACCCGTGTCCTCACTCCTACTGGAAATGTCATCGGCACGCCGCCGCCACCACGCCGCCTACTGATGCCTTTCTCCCGACCAGCTACACCTCCGCCGAGCGATAAAGGACAGTGATTAGCCCTGTGAAAAAATCAAATTGCTATAACGCTGGCTATAAATTCAATCTACACTAACTCACTATTCCTATGATGTTCGACGCTATCTGCACCTCTTGTGGCGCTGTCAATAAGACCCCGTCCCATTACGAAGGGATGTCTATCAAATGCGCGAAATGCAGCGATAATTTCGTAGCGATTCACGCCATTGATCGCCTGTTTAAATTTCATTGTTCATCCTGTGGAGGGCGGATTGAAGCCAAGGAAAAGCTGAGAGGAAAGACAGCACCGTGCCCACACTGTGAGCAGATCGTGCCAGTGGGAGATTACACACCACGGACAAAGCCTCTCAAAGAAGAACTTGTTGATGCAAATGCTAAGAATTCAGGATCGCCCGCGAGCGGAGGTTCGATCACTTCGAAAATCAAACGAGCCATCACCAAGATGTTTGGGGGCTGAGACTGGTTCTTAGTTCTGGCTTCTGGCTTCTGGCTTCTGTCCTCGCGCTGTTTTTTTTGACAACGAGGTGCACTAGAGGCTATGTCCCTGCCGAGTCATTTTTTAAAACTATTTATTTATGAGCACAGCAACGACAGAAAAGCATGTATTCCAAGCAGAGATCCAACAACTGCTGGATTTGGTGGTGCACTCGCTTTACACCGACAAAGATATTTTCCTGCGGGAGTTGATCTCGAATGCATCGGATTCGATGGAAAAAGTTCGTCATCTTGAGGGCACTGAAAAGCATTTCAAAGATGCGGGCGAGGAACTCCAAATCACCTTGGAGGCCGATAAAGAAGCCGGCACGGTGACTTTGATCGACCGCGGGGTCGGCATGACCCGTGAGGAGTTGATTGAAAACCTCGGCACGATCGCACATTCGGGAACCAAAGCGTTTCTTGAACAGATCAAAGCAAACGGCGGAAGTTCATCGGGCCTGATCGGTCAGTTCGGCGTGGGTTTTTACTCCGCGTTCATGGTTGCGGATAAGGTGGAGGTTTTCAGTCGCTCTTGGAAAGAGGATGCGGAGAGCCTGCGCTGGGAAAGCGATGGCAAGACCGGCTACGAGATCGAGACGGTGGATGAACTGCCACGCGGCGTGAAAATCGTGCTGCATCTCAACGAAGCGAGCAAAGAGTTCGCAGATGATTTCCGCATCAAAGGATTGATCCAACGCTACAGCAATTTCGTTGGATTCCCAATTTTGATCGATGGCAAACGCGTCAACGAAGTCGAGGCGTTGTGGTTGAAAAATAAATCCGAGATCACGGATGAGGAATACAAAGCGTTCTATCAGTTTGCTTGCAAGGGTTTTGACGAACCGGCCTATCGCCTGCATTTCAGTGCGGATGCGCCGATCACGATCAACGCGTTGATTTTCACTCCGGGCGAAAATCCAGAGAAAATGGGCTTTGGAAAAGTCGAGGGAGGTGTGGCGTTGTATTGCAAAAAAGTTCTGATCGATGCAGAGCCGAAAGGTCTATTGCCGGAGTGGCTGCGCTTTGTGAAAGGCGTGGTCGATAGCGCGGATCTGCCGCTGAACATTTCCCGTGAAACCATGCAGGACAGCGCGTTGGTGCGGAAATTGAACGGCGTGATCACCAAGCGCATCATCAAGATGTTCGAAAAAGAAGCTGCTGCCGATCCGGCGAAATACCGCGAGTTTTACAAGAAATTCGAGCGCTTCTTCAAGGAAGGTATCGCCACTGATTACTCTAACAAAGACGCGCTTGCGAAACTGCTACGCTTCGAATCTTCCATGACCGATGCCGGAGAAGTCTGCAGCTTAACCGATTACGTCGGTCGCATGAAAGACGGTCAGGAAAAAATTTATTATTTGGTCGGCCAGAATCGCGATCAAATCGAAAGCGGTCCGTACATCGAGGCATTCAAAGCGCGCGGCTTGGAAGTCATCTATTTCACCGATGCGGTGGATGAATACGTGGTCGATTCCCTCGGTGAGTTCAATGGCAAGAAATTGGCATCCGTGCGTCATGCGGGAGTGGAGTTGGAAGACGTCGATTCCGATGCCGACAGCCTCAGCGAGGAGCAGATCAACGGGCTGTGTGAGTTTTTAAAAACCGAGTTGGGCGATAAAGTCACCCAAGTTTCCAGCGGCAAACGCTTGGTCGAAAGCCCGGTGATTGCCTTGGTGCCCGAGGACGGCATGAGCCCGCAGGTTCGCCAAATGATGAAGGCGATGGATGAGAATTTCAAAGACGAGGTCAAAGTCGAACTCGAGATCAACCCCCGCCACGCTTTGATTAAGAAGCTCTCTGAAACTCGTGAATCCCATCCCGAGGTAGCGAAATTGGTGGCCGCGCAAATGCTCGACAACGCCCTCATTTCGGCTGGGCTCCTAGACGATGCCCGCGAGATGATCCGCCGCATGAACGCGCTCATGGAAAAGGCGATGCAATGACCGTATCCGCGTTGTGAATAACTTGTGAAGAGGCTGAGCAGCTGACTCAAATCGTAGGCTTTTGCTTATATTTAAACGGTTGCTTGGGGATTGGGGGGGTGTGAATTTTTCACAGTTATTCACAATGAGATGGATTATAAAAATTAAGCATGGTTGGTATTCATATGCCTATCCGTGATTCGTAGGATTGACTCAGGATGAGAATTAGTTATTTTGAGAGAATACTAAAAATCCATGCATAAAATTTCCAGTTGTGTCTTGCTGACCAGTTTCGCACTGGGAATGGGTGCGTTTGGGTTTAATGAGGTTAAGCCGAAGAACGATGCGGAATATCTTAAGAAATCGGCTGTAAAAATTGATACGTTGATCGCGAATTTTTATCGGGATAAGAAACTGTCGGTTCCAGAAGTGACGGACGATGCGACATTTTTACGTCGGGCATTTTTGGTGACGATAGGGCGAATCCCTACAGCTGAGGAGGCATTAGCGTTTATCGAGATAGAAGATTCGAACAAGCGGGTTGAACTGGTTGCATATTTAATGAAATCCCAGGGCTATTCGAGTCACATGACGAACTGGGCGTTTGATTTGTTGCGGCTTAGGGATTATCGGCAAGGAGGTCAGGGAAACAGTGAGCCGTATCGCAACTGGATTCGTCAGGCGATGGACCAGAATATGCCTTGGAATGAATTTGTGGAAAAGTTGATCAGCAGCAGTGGAAACGGCTGGGATCCGAAGACGGCCGCAGTGGGTTATTACACCAGTGATCGAGGAATGCCGTTGGATAATTTATCTAACACAATGCGCGTATTTCTCGGGACTCGCATGGAATGTGCACAATGCCATGACGATCCATTTGGCGATACGGATCGGATGGATTTCTATCATCTGGCAGCTTTCACGCATGGGCAGGGTCAGCTAAATCAGCACTTGATGAGTAATCTATGGGAGGAGCTTCGAGAAGTGAGAGAGTCCAAAGGGATTGAGTATCAGGTGGGGCAGTTGTTTTGGGATAGAATTTATGGGATGTCTCTGGCAGGAGGAGGGGATGGTCGGATTCAATTGCCATATGACTATCAATATCGCGACGGCAAGCCAGGTGAGATAGTGGGTGGCAAGACTCCGTTTGGAAAATTCACCAGAACTTCGGATCGAAAAGACGATGATGATGGTCGTGAAAAACTATCTGATTGGATCGTAGGAAAGACCGGTCCGCAGTTTTCATCTGTGATCGCGAACCGGATGTGGAAACGAATCATGGGAAAAGGAATCCATGATCCCGTGGATGATTACATCGATGTTTCGAAAACGGTTTATCCTGATTTGATGACTTATCTTTCTACGCTGATAGTGGAGTTGGACTATGATCTTAAAGCATTCCAGAATGTGCTATTACTAACAAAGACCTTTCAATTCGCGACCAATCCTAAACCGTCGACCCTTGATGGTGGGGATGATTTTCATGGGAGGAAAATTGATCGTCTATCGGCGGAACAAATTTGGGATTCTCTGATCACATTATCGAATGGCGATCCGGATCGTCTGCCAAAGCGCAGTGTAGATGATCGGATTTATGTCGGCGGTCAGCCAGTTTTAGTTGGGGAAATGGATATGGTTCAGCTTTCCAATGAAGTGCTCGCATTGAAGACAGAGGCGCAGGTGAGAAAATATTTCAATGAGTTTACACAACGAGTGAAATCAAAAGGTGATTCTAAGAAAGGAAGTGCGTCAATGATGATGGAGAATGTTCAGAAGTATGGAGTGGACTCCGCAGTGAGGGCGTCTGAACTGCCTTCACCAGCGCCGCGAGAGCATTTCCTATATTTGTTCGGCGCATCGGATCGTGAGGTTGTGGAAGCGGCGAGTAAGGATCCCAATGTGGGTCAAATGCTATCCTTGATGAATGGATACGTGCAGAGGCAACTGGTGAATAAGGCAGATGCGCACATTTATAAGAGTCTTAAGGGCGCTACAACCTCTCATGAAAAGATCCGCCGCCTGTATCTTGCTATTTTGAGTCGCCCACCAACTGCCAAGGAAATGGAATGGATGTTGGCTGAAGTTGAAGCTACCGGAGATCAAGCGTATCGAAACATCGTCGCGGCTCTGGTGATGTCCTCCGAGTTTGTTTTCCTGCAATAAGATTCAATCCATAGACCTAATCGAAAATGAATATCCAAGATTTGAACCGCACCGATGAGTTGACGCGTAGGCAGTTTATGTTGAATGCGGCACGGGCATATCTTGGGGTTCATCTTTTTCCGATGTTGGGCTCTTCAGTCGCGAGTGCCGCTCCTGCTGCGGTGGGTGCTGGAGGAAAAGCGAAGTATGTGATCTATCTTTATATGTCAGGCGGGATGAGTCACTTGGATACGTTTGATCCGAAGCCTAAGAAAAAGGCGGTGATGGGTCCGACGGAAACGATTATGGGTAAGGCGGATGTTCCGATCAGTGGATATTTACCAAAGACGGCAAAGGTGACGGATAAGATGTGTATTATTAATTCATTGAGTTCGACTCAAGGTGCGCATGAGCAGGGAACGTATATGATGCATCATAGTTATGCTCCTCTAGGAACGATTCGGCATCCGGCGTTCGGTTCGTGGGTATTGAAACTGGCCGGGCCGATTCATCCTCAGTTACCGGGATTTGTTGCGATCAATACGCCTCCTGCCGTGACTTCAGGGGGATTTTTCGGGGCGAAATTTTCAGCGGCTCCGATCGGTAAGCCTGACGAAGGTTTGTCGGATTCGAAGCGATCTGTAGATGTTTCAGAAGGTAATTTTGATAGACGTTTGTCGTTGGCTGATAAGTTGAATCAGGAATTTCACACGCGCTATCCGAATGCGGATGTGAAGGCGTATGAGGAGCTTTATCGGGATGCGATTGCGCTGATGAAGTCAGCGGATCTTACGGCATTTGATTTAGCGAAAGAATCTCAAGTAACGCGTGATCTGTATGGTTCTGGGAACTTCGCGCAGGGCTGTTTGTTGGCTAGGCGATTGATTGAGCATGATGTGCGTTTTGTGGAAGTGCAGTTAGGGGGGTGGGACACGCATTACGATAATTTCGCAGGAGTTGAAGGGCGTTGCCAAGAATTTGATCAAGCATACGCTGCATTACTGACGGATCTGGAAGCGCGAGGGAAACTCAAAGACACATTGGTTGTGGTGGCGACCGAGTTCGGCAGAACGCCTGAAATCAATAGCGAGCATAAAGACGGTCGTGATCATCATCCGAGTGCATTCAGTTGTGTGCTTGCGGGCGGTGGAATCAAGGGTGGTGTGAAACATGGACTGACCGATAGTTCCGGAAGCAAAGTGAAGGAGGGCTTGGTGACCGTCCAGGATTTCAATGCGACAATCGCCTACAGCTTGGGCTTGCCTTACGATTTAGTAATGATGTCGCCGACAAAACGGCCATTCAAGATTGCCGATCAGGGAAAACCCATCACTACGCTTTTCGGTTAGAAATCTGAATTTCCCGGCTGTCTTCAGGCTGATGCTTGAATTCCAACCATTGGGTGTGTTCTGGAAAAAGTTCCGGAAATAAATCCGCCCACTCACAGATGACGATGGAGTCTTCCTCAAGGTATTCATCCCAGCCGAGATCAATGAGTTCGTTGGCAGATTTCAGTCGATAGAAATCAAAGTGATGGATAGTGGAATTGCCATCTTTGTAGGAATTGACGATGCTGAAGGTAGGGCTGGTGACGCAGGTCTCAGGCTGAAGGTGTTCGAGGAAACCTTTAGTCCAATGGGTTTTACCGCTGCCTAAATTTCCAACCAAGGCGAATACATCTCCGGGTTTTGCTTGAATGGCAAATAAGCCGCCAAGATTCATCATTGCCTCTGGTGAAGATGCAGTGAGAACAGGCTTCATGGAGTTTTGGTATGTTTCACCAATACTGCACGCACATCACCGATGTAAGCGGAAGCGCGGACTTCCAGAGGAATTCGATCGATATCGTCAGAAAGCCAGAGCTTAACTGGTTTCTTGATTTTTTTATACGGGAGTAGCTCGTGAGTATCGAATTGAATTTTTTGCATCGCGATGCTGAGACGAATAGCATCTTTGCCTTCGTGTTTCTCTTTGGCTTCTACGCGGATATTCAAAAGGTAAGGGCTTCGGAAAGGGAGAATCAACATCACATGGGTATCTCCGACATCGAGTTTTTGACTTCTAATAAAAAGTATAGCTGAAATTAGATCTCGGACATTTGGTTCGCTAAACGTTTTTACAAACGTTTTTTCTTTGGAGGTGCTTATGTTTGTAGTGACTTCATCGATATCAACCTGTGCTGGACTGTAGCGATTTGTAGTGACGACTTTTTCTTTGGAATCGGATTCGGTGGATTCAAAGAAAGAGGGCTCCAATGTGTCGAGTTTGAGTTCCGACCAATAGTTGTGCTCGTAAGGAAAAAGTTTTTTTGCCACTCCCAAGCTATATGCCTTGGATGTAACGACGAGGAATCCAGGTTTGCTGACTGTTTTGGGTGCGAATTGGAGGTCGAAGTAGCCAGCTTTGACTACGCCTTTCCAACTGAGTGAATACTCTAGCTTGGAGCTTTCGATAGCAGGATGGCTTCCGAAAGTTGAGGGAGTGAGTTGTTCCTTCCAATCTGGTTTTGCGCACAGGGGAGACGTGGCCAGAACGAATAAGCAAAGAATGCGAAGCGAGGTGGGGCGGTTCATCGAGGTCTAGAACTTCACTCACCAAAACCCAGGACGGGAGTGGCGCGAGGAGGTAGGACGCCGGGCAGGCTGTCGTCAGGAATGTGGAATGAGGTCTCTTGGCGTTGCTCGGAAGTTGGAAGGGGTCTGAAGGATTCCGAGTGAGTATCCACTCGGAAGGAGAGCTTCATGACATCGCGGTTGGTCTCACCCATGAGATCACGCAGGTCCTTATTCTCGTTTTTCAGTTGTTTGAGTTCGGCTAGTAACTCGTTAAAAAATTCTTCCTGTGAGTGGTTTTTTGCGATGGGCTCCTGTGAAGCAACCGTGGTTGCAACGGGCGTAGAGATTTTTTGGATCGGCTTTTGAATGGAGGGTAAAGATGGAGCGATCTGATTCGGTTGTTGTTGAAGCGGAGCCATGGCTACCATTGACTGAACTGACCAGTAGTGACTAACCCCAGCGCCAACCATTGCGGTTAGCAGGGTTCCACAGATAATGGGTAGGGTGGAGTTCATGGTTTTATAGGCGGGTTAGTATTAGAAGCAGGAGTTTCGGGTTTTGGCAAGGACGCAAGTAACCTGTGTAATTCGGATAAAGCGCTGCCCATTTTTAAAGAATCGGTCTCGAGTTGAGTGATGGAGGATTCGAGGATGTTCGCCACGGTCTGGTCCTGCTGGTATCCTTTCTTGTAATCGTATCCCGGCTCGGTCACAGAAAAGACTTTGGCCCCATCGGCGTCTGGGGATAAAATGTGGGGGATAATTTCAAGTGAGATAAAAGTTCCAGGCTTGATTTCGACCTGACGGGAGAAGGCTGGCGCGCTTTTGTCGGATCCGAGTTTCCAGCCAGCAGGAGCAGGAATCAGTGCTTTGGTTGGAAAGCTAGATTTGATCTCGATATTATTAGGGTCAATTTTACCAGATCCGGAACGTATGGATTCGACTCGGACGCTGATGGGTTCGGCTGGGGTTTCTGGAGTTTCGGCTGGAGTTTCGGTCGTTTCTGGGATGGCAACGGTATCAGGGATTTGCTCTTCGGACTCTGGTTGGAGAGGTTTGGCCGGTTCATCTTTTCTGGCTTCAGGAGGTTTACCGCTGATTAGAACAGGTTTCTTATTGGCAGGCTTTTCTTCGACAGCAATGGCGCGTGGGGTTTCTTCGGTTTTATCAGGTGTCGCTTCGGTCTTGCCGGGAGGCGGAAGAACGACGGTGATTTCGGCGGGTTTGGCTTTTCTGTTACGATTGAATTCATCAATCGCTTTTTGAATTTGCTCTGCATCCGGAATGGAATCTGGATCTGCATCTTGAGCGGGAACTAAAGAAATCATTCCGAACGCTAGGCTAAGGATGTAAAATGATTTCATGGGGATTCTTTGTCGCGTTGGATTTTGACTGCGTCTGAATTTGGGGAATGGTTGATACGGGAGGATTTGAGGAGGTTTGAGGAAACTGATGGGCTATCGGCACGCAGGATTTGATTTGGAGTGGATGTATCCATGAGTTTGTTCCAATCTGCTAGAATGAGGCTGCCTTCTTCACGAAGCGTCCGGGATTTTTCTTGGTAATCTTCGAGGCGTCTGAGCAATACGCGTGCTTGGGCGGCATCGTTTTGAGACCAGCGTAGGTTGCGGCTTTTGTAGAGAGCTGGAACATCGATCACGATGCGGTGGATTTCTCCGTTGCTGCTTTCCGCATCAAGGATGTGTTGCATGCGGATGTTGGTTTCTTCAAAGCCGACGGTATGGGGAGCTGAGGGAGGCGCTTGTTTGGTTTCGGATGGTTGGTTTTTAGGCTTCAGTCCGGGAAGAATGTTAGATGGAGATTCTGTTTTAACGACAGGTATTACGGGTGGAGTCGTGATCGGGTTTAGTATGGCTACTTTTTCTGGAATGGAAGAGTATGTCGCAATAACGGGTTTGGTGATGTAGGCAAAACAAAAGACGCCAGCGACGGCTGTGCTTGCCAATAGCAGTATGGGGTAAAGTCGTTGTATCTTCGGGTCAACCACCCTCCGGTTCGCATAAGAATGGGAATGTGGTCTTGGACTGACAGCTAGAGTCAAGTCGAGCGGACGTGGTTCTCTGTGGAATTCGTAACCTGAGGTATGCTTCATGGTTTCTTTTCGGATTCGGTCTCTTTGGAAGTTGCGGCAACGGCGTAGCTAACGGTAGTCTGATCGGATACGCCTAGAAACGTGGTGATGGTGAAAGATTCCTTGGTCAGGCGCAAGTGGCGTAGTGTGCCGTCTATATTACTAGAAGCTTGGATGCCAGGGATGACCTCAATAGCTCCTGATTCTGATTGTTGGCGGCTGATTCCATCTGAGCGATAAATTTCAAAGGAGGTAAAAGCTTCTTTTTCATCTTCCATGAGGTTGATACGCACCGTGACGCCATCGGTATAAACCTTGAACGCGACAGGTTTCATGGGGATGGGTGTGGCACCTGTTCCAGTGACTTTGAAATGTGACTGCAGCAAGAAATCACCAATGTGGCGAAATTCAGTAGCATGAGCAGCAACTGACGCGAAGCACAAGAGGCTTAGGATCAGAGCTTTCATTGACCAACGTCCCATATAGAATCAAGGGGTTGTCCCGAAGGATCGTAAGTAGCTGTTCCTTTCAGAAAAACAGGAGGGGTGACGTCTACTTTGATAGTTAGTGTGACGTCGTCGAGTGATTTAACGACGGGTAGTGCCGTTGCATCACCCGTCAGATAAGGAATGAGCTGAGCAGAGGTGATTGAGGCGACAGTAGCTGTTGGATTATCAGAGAGATACAAGCGTTGCGCGGAGTATACGTTTCTGAGTTGTTCTGACGCAGCGCGACCCGTTTGCCAATCACCGTATTTCGTGGACACGAAGAGCCCCAAGCCCATCAAAGTTAAGAGTACCATGATTACCACAGTCATCTCGAGCAAGGTGAAGCCGGATTTTGGATTACCATTCATAATGATTAATTTAGCCCTAAAAGATCTCATTGGAAAGGGTGAAATTTTAAATTTTCTATATAGACTGGTTGCTAAAAGTCCTTGTGCAAAAGGGAGATTCTTTAGGTTTTGCTTTGTGCCGCTGTCGCGGGAGGTTTGCTGCAGTCCCGGCGATTGAGTGACGATTTTTGCGTTGTTCTTCAGTTGCGGATGTTCATCCGCGCCCTCATCACGCCTTGAACTCGTCACTCAATCGCTCGGCCTTTTCACTCAATGACTTTTAGCAAACAGTCTAAATCCTGAGCTATTTTTTATGAAAAATGATTTTTCCTTGGCGTTCGGGTTGAGCCAAACGAGCTAGGGCGCTTGAGAAATCGGCGAGGTCGTAAGTGCTGTCGATGGCTTGGATGAGTTTGCCCGAACGAACGAGTTCGGCGAGTTCCGCATAGGTTTGGTTTAGCGTTTGCGGATCGCTTTCGCGAATCCACTGGTTGACCCATAGACCGCGGAGTCGGATATCGTTGAAAATCAGTGGGCCATTCGGGACGGTTAAAGGTTTTTTTGCCATCGCGCCGTAGGTGATATGTGTGCCACTTGGTTCGAGCAATTTCATGAGGCGCAGTGCGCTTTCGCCGCCGACTGCGTTGAAAGCGAGTTTGGCGCGTTCTTTTCCGAGTGATTCCGTGGCTGAAGCATATCCGGTGGGTGAGTCTTCAAAAACCTTGGTGGCTCCGAGTTTTTTCAGCTCGGAGATGAGTGAAGTATTTCTCAAAAAACAAAGGGTCTGGATGCCTAAATGTTTGGCGAGCTGGATAGTGCATTGGCCGACCCCGGAGTTTGCGGCGTTAAGCGCGACCCAATCTCCGGCCTGAAGGGACTCGAAATGGTTCAATAAAAGGAATGCTGTGGCTGGATTAACTTTGAGCATGGCGGCCTGGAGGGGATCGATCCCACTCGGAAGCCGAATGAGGTTTTGCTCGTGGGTGATGGCGTGATCTGCCCAGCCGCCAACTCTGGAAAGTGGCATCACGGTGTCGCTAGGCGAGAATAGTTCCGACTGACTTTCGAGAACAGTCGCGAAGCATTCGATGCCGGCGGTGGCGGGCAGCTCGGGTTTTATTCCGTAGGTTCCTTCGATGAAATTGAGGTCGGCGGGGTTGATAGGGCTGGCTTGGATTTCAAGAAGGAGTTCGCCAGCTTTCAGGGGCGGGAGGGTAAATGATTCAAGATTCAAAACAGTGCTGGCCGCTCCAAATTGATTGAACACAAGGTGCCGAGATTTCATGATTTGAGGATGGATTGTTCTTGGCGGGTGGGGAAAGAAGCGTTACTTCGGCGTTGTCATGACACGTTCTTCCATTGAGCTAGCGATCAAAGTTTTCCTGTTCTGCTTAGTTGCGGTGTTTATTTACACCGTTTCAAAGGTGTTGGAGATGATTGCTTGAAATCCTTGTGATTCTTTAAAGCAGGCTTTGCGGCAGGAGATCGGATAACTTTTTGATCGCGTCTGCCTGATGCCGATTCGCGATCAAGAGCGCGTCTTGAGTTTTCACGACGATCAAGTCATCCACGCCAAGTAAGGCGATGTGGGTTCCATCGGTTGCATTGAAGATGATGTTGTTTCCCGAATCGATCTGAGAAATGGATTGGTTGGTGCGGTTGTTGTTCCCTCCGTCTGAAAGGTATTTTGCGATGGACACCCACGAACCGACATCGTCCCAATCGAAAGTAGCCTCGATGTTCAAAACGCGGTCGGCTTTTTCCATGAGCGCGTAGTCGATCGAAACTGGAGTGAGTCCAGCAAACTGCGCTTCGATCGTTGCGAGAATGTCTTTGGATTTACTGAGTTCTGAAATGAAATCAGCGAGTTGTGGCGAGTGCTTCGTGAGTTGTTTGATGACAGTCGGGAGCGACCAAACAAACATTCCGGCATTCCATGAAAAGCCGCCGGCGTTGAGAAATTCCTCGGCGAGCTCCGGTTTGGGCTTTTCGCGGAATCGTTTCACTTCAAAGGGAGGGTGTTGAAACTCCGCACCTTGAATGGAAGCACGTTCGCTACGTTCGATGTAACCGTATGAAGGGCAAGGCCAGGTCGGGCGAATGCCGATCGTGACCAATCCATCGGAATGCTCCGCACAATTGAGCGCGTCTTTCATGACCGCTTGGTAGGCATGATGATCTTTGATGAGCTGGTCAGAAGGCAAAACCATCATGATCGCATCGGGGTTGCGTGCTGCGATTAGACCGATGCCGAGGGCGGCGGCGGGTGCGGTATCGCGCTTTGCGGGCTCGGCGAAAATGTTTTCCGCAGGTAGCATGGAAGCGATTTCACGCACGGTATCGACCTGTAGGGAGTTGGTTAGAATCAAGATATTTTCAACGGGAACTAGACCGGCAAGGCGGTTGATGGTTTGCGTAAGAAGGGTCCCGTCTCCAAAAAGATCAAGAAGTTGCTTGGGTTTGTTGTTGCGGCTGAGAGGCCAGAAGCGAGTTCCGGATCCGCCGGCGAGGATCAGAGCGTAGGTATTTTCAGGAGTTGGCATGCGAAAAGGATGTTAACTGCTCTTGGGTTTTCGGGAAGTCGCAATATCTTTTCTGGCAGAATCATTTTCTTGGGTTGTCGGAACGGATTAGAAAAGGTAGATATATGGCATGTCAGATCAGCATGTAGACACAACGCCGGTATGGGTGGAAGGTAGCGCCTTGGTTGCCCCTGTTATTCTTGGAGCGGCAGCAGGCCTGCTCGTGGGTGATATGATGCACAGCAATGCGAGACGCGGAGTTGGTATCAGTCTTGGAGTTCTCGGTGTCGCAGCCTTGCTGCCATTTGTTGTAGATGGCGTGGCGGGTCTGATCACTGGTCCAAAGAGCAAATTTGGAGTGAACCGTAAAATTCAGAAAATCCGCGATATCGGGATAGGTTCTCCTTCTCACGACGATGTCGACGAGGTTTTGCGCGAACAAGGCGTGATCTAGGTAGGGCATCTAGGTAGTTTTTTTTGAAAGATATTCCGGAATATTCGGAATAAAAGTGTCAGTTATGACGCTTAAAGGGTAGAAACCTAAAAAACTATCCTTATGTCATACGAATCCGACACCAGTTTAAAACTTTACCTCCGCGAGATTTCAAAAACTCCACTACTCACAGTCGAAGAAGAAATCCAACTTGCCGATCGCATCAGAAATGGTGACCCAGATGCCCGTGCGCACATGATTCGTGCGAATTTGCGCTTGGTGGTCAAAATCGCACAGGATTATTCCAACTATGGCCTTCCGGTGACTGACCTGATTTCCGAAGGCAACATCGGACTGATGAAAGCAGTTGAACGTTTCGATCCTGAAAAAGGCGGCAAGCTCTCGACCTACGCCGCATGGTGGATCAAACAATCCATCAAACGTGCTTTGGCAAACCAATCGAAAACGATTCGCCTGCCTGTTCACATGGTGGATAAAATCGCTAAAATGCGCCGCATTTCATCGCTTCTGGCAGAAGCGTTGGGTCGTGAGCCGACCGATGAAGAATTGGCCGATGAAGTGGGTCTCCCGCGCCGTAAGCTTGCGATGCTTAGACAGGCATCTCAGCGCCCTGCATCGCTCGATGCTCCGATCAACGAAGGTGAAACCACCGAGTATGGAGAAGTGATCAGTGATGATCGCGCAGAAAGTCCACTCGATATGCTTTCCGATAAAAACATGCATGGTGAAATCGACGGGCTGCTCTCGCTTCTCGACGAACGCGAACGCCGCATCATCGATGAGCGTTTCGGTTTGAATGGCAAAAAACCACTCACCTTGGAAGAAGTCGGTCGCGAGTTCGGTGTGACACGTGAACGTATCCGTCAGCTCCAAAACTCGGCTCTAACAAAAATGCGCCGTGCTTTGAGCAAGAAAGAAAAACCTTTGCCGAAGCCTGCAGTTGGCCTCGCATAAGAGTTATTTAACTAACAATATTTAAAACCGCTGAGTTAATCACTCAGCGGTTTTTGTTTTTCAGAGACCTGATTGTTCAATCAACGCACGTAACTGCACTTGAAACTCCATGATGTCCTCGCTTGAGGGTTGGTATCCAACGGTATCGAAATCCAAGGTCGGTCGACCCGTCTGATCGAGCGTCCAGACGCCTAACTCACCATCGCTAAACGTCACTTTTCCGCTGACCAAACTCCCAGGCAGAGGAATCGCATCCATCGTCGCGTGTATGGCTCCGTTGGCGGCAAATGGTGATTCAGTCATTTCGGGAGTTGGCTCGGGTTCTTTTTCTACGATCAGTTCGATGCCGAGATCGAGAATGAGAAAGCGCGTGTCCATGTATGTCACTGGATGATTCATCTCTTCGCGGATGCGTCTTTGGATTTCAGGGAGTTGCGCGCCCTCCGAGGCCCATGTCTTGATCACTGAAATTTGCTCTGCGGTGAGCTGTTTGGAACTGAACATGGCGGAATTCTGATGATTCCCCGAAACTTTCCCAGAACAATAGCACGAACCTTGATGTGCGATTCCACTTGGCAAATCGGCCACACCGTAAATCATTCATTCATGTCAGCGACAACTTATCTCAAGGAAATGTTCGATCTCACTGGAAAAACCGCCGTTGTGATCGGTGGCACAGGTGAACTCTGCGGAACGATGGCCGTTGGCCTCGCTCGCGCAGGCGCAACCGTCGTTCTGGGTGGACGCATCAAGGAAAAAGCCGACAAGCGCCTGGCTGAAATCGAGTCTTATGGTGGCAAAGGTTATTTCGTTCCTGTTGATGTCACATCGCGCCAATCGCTTCACGATATGTTAGATACAGTATTGGAAAAATCCGGTGGCGTGGATATCCTGGTCAACGGCGCCGGCACCAACTCACCAACGCCGTTCCTGGAAATTTCCGAGGAAGAATATTCGCGCATCATCGAAACCAATCTCACCGCGATCTTCCGCGCATGCCAAGTGTTCGGTCAGTATTTCGTCGATGAAATGAGACCTGCCTCAATCATCAACCTCGGCTCGATTTCCGGACTCAATCCACTTTCCCGCGTGTTCACCTATTCCGCTTCGAAAGCAGCGGTGCACAACCTCACCCGCAACCTCGCTCGTGAGTGGGCGGATAAAGACATCCGCGTCAATACCCTCGTCCCCGGTTTCTTTCCAGCCGAGCAAAACCGCAAGGTTCTCGATGAATCCCGTGTGTTAGATATCCTCCGCCACACCCCGTCATCCCGCTTTGGAAACGCAGAAGAACTCATCGGCGCAACGCTCCTCCTCGCCTCACCGAAAGCATCCTCTTTCATCACCGGTATGGAAATGATCGTCGATGGCGGCTTCCAGGCGATGAGCATTTGACCTACCCCGTGAAGGCCATGCGCCGCATTCTATTTCTCTGCTCGCAAAATAAGCTTCGGAGCCCAACGGCTGAAGCTGTGTTTCAAGATCACCCAGGTGTAGAAGTCGATTCAGCAGGTCTCAATAACGATGCAGAAGTTCCGCTTTCCGCCGAGCAGATCGAATGGGCGGACACGATCATTGTGATGGAGAAAGTCCACAGGAGTCGACTTAACGATAAATTTAGAAAATATCTCGGAGGTAAACGAATCGCCGTCCTGGGTATCCCGGATAATTATGAATACATGGATGAGGAGCTTGTGAAGCTGCTAAAGCTGCGTTGTCAACCTTACTTTCCGTAAGGAATTAAGAGCTCCGAAAATAATCGAACCCTAAGGCACCCGTGGAAACTTCGAGAAATCTGGTTGGCGCTTTTCAAGGAAGGCTTCTTTCCCTTCTCTGCCTTCTTCGGACATGTAGTAGAGCAGGGTCGCGTTGCCGGCGAGGTCTAACAGACCCATCTGTCCATCACAGTCGGCATTGAGTGCGGATTTTAAACAGCGCAGGGCGAGAGGAGAATGGGCGAGCATTTCGCGGCACCATTTCACCGTCTCAGTTTCGAGTTCGGCGAGCGGGACGACGGTGTTGACTAAATTCATATCGAGCGCTTGTTGGGCATCGTATTGGCGGCAGAGATACCAGATTTCGCGGGCCTTTTTCTGGCCGACGATGCGAGCGAGGTAACTTGAACCGAGTCCACCATCAAAGCTTCCAACTTTCGGGCCGGTCTGGCCGAAGCGGGCGTTATCCGCGGCGATGGTGAGATCGCAAACGATGTGCAAGACATGTCCGCCACCGATCGCGTAGCCGGCAACCATCGCCACCACCGGCTTGGGAAGAGAACGAATTTTTTTCTGAAGATCTAACACATTGAGGCGCGGGATGCCGTCGCCACCGACGTAACCAGCGTGACCGCGGACGCGTTGGTCACCGCCTGAGCAGAATGCGAGATCGCCTTCGCCAGTGAGAATGACCACGCCGACCTGTGGGTCTTCGTGTGCCATATCGAAGGCGCGGAGCATTTCCGTGACGGTTTTGGGTCGGAATGCGTTACGTACTTCGGGGCGGTTGATTGTGATCTTGGCGATCGCACCGTCTTCGCTGGTCTCGTAACGGATGTCTTCGAAATCAAATTTGGAAATCCACATGGCTGGAAAATGGAGCAGCAAAGGGCTACCCGCAATCAAAACAAGCTCTCCGCGAAAATCTCTACCTCGGTGAAGGGTAGGTTGGAGAGGAGGCCGTAGTTATCGTTTCGGTAAAGCCTCGCGCGCATACTGGCGGGACTGGACATGCCGCAGAGGAAGCGGGCGAGTTGGCGGGGTGTGCCTAGTGCGGCATGGGTTTCTTCGAGCAAGGCTCGGATTTGCGTGTGTTCGGACTGGGTGATTTTGCGTGGCTTGGCGCGTTTGAGTTTTACCGGGGCGATCCCACGGCAGCGATCGCAGTGACCACACGGTTCGTCCATTTTCTCGCCGAAATGAGCCAGCAGGGCTTGGGTAAGGCAGCGTTTTCCTTGAACGAGCTTCAGGACCTGGTCGAGCCGAGACAGCTCGCGGGTTTCGCGTTCCTGAAGTTTTATAGCCATCTCTGCGGAAATGGATTTCGGATCAACATCGGTTTTTTTCAATCGATAGGCCTGCCTCCACCCAGATTTTTTCAGGGCGATATCACCGCCGGACTCCAGTTCGGAAATGAGTTCACGTAAGGCGTCAGAAGAAATTCCAAGTTCGGCTGCGACATCGGGAATTTTTACTGAAAGCCATTTCCACTCGGCGTCCAGAGGCGCGAAGAGGTGTTCGAGGTGCTTGCGTTCCTTGGGTTTGCGTCCAGCCAGCAGCGACTTCAATGGACGCAGCAGTTTCAAGCGATAGGTATCAAAACTTTTTCCGCAGACCTCCAAAATCCCATCCATTTCCAGATAGGTGAAAAGGGTTTCGATCACGGTTTGGCGGATGTCGCAGGTCGTTGCGAGTTCGTAGATCGACACATCGAATGATTCCCCAAGACGCAGCACCCGTTCTAACAAATTTCGCACCGCTCGTTCGCTGGGGATATCGGAGAAGATGAAATTTTCGAGCACGGTTTGATCATCCGCGCAGGCGAGAAGATCGCAGATTGCGACTTGTCCATCGCGGCCGGCGCGGCCGATTTCCTGAGTGTAACCCTCTAAGCTTTTCGGGAGATTGTAATGAAACACCGCACGGATATTGGATTTATCTACACCCATCCCGAAAGCAATCGTCGCGACCACGATCTCGATTTCACCGCCCATGAATTCCTCTTGGATTTCCCTGCGTAGCTCGGATCGAAGTCCGGCATGGTAGGCGCGAGCGCCAAGATGGTTGCTGGCGAGAAACGTCGCGATTTCCTCGGCGGTTTCCTGACGGGTGACGTAGATGATCGCGGGTTTGGCTGAAGTCCTGACTTTTTCTAACAAAATTGATTTCCGATTTTGTACCGAGCACGGCGTGATGCACAAATCGAGGTTGGATCGATGAAAGCTGAGCTTCACCACATCTTTCTTTGCGATGCGGAACTGGCGGCGGATGTCGGTTTCCACTTTCGGGGTAGCAGTGGCGGTGAGCGCGAGGATTCTACCGACCCGGAGTTTACGGAAAATCGTGGCGAGCTTGAGGTAATCGGGTCGGAAATTGTGGCCCCATTCAGAAATGCAATGCGCTTCATCGACTGCGATCAGGGAAATTTTCATGCCTTTGAGGGATTTCTGGAATTCAGCATTCGCAAGTTTTTCGGGCGAAACATACAACAGCTTCAAGTGACCTTGTTTGAGTTGGGAGAGAGTTTCTGCGTAATGCTCCGCGCTGAGGGTGGAATCCAAGCGCGCTGCGGCTACGCCTTTTGCAATCAGGCCATCGACCTGATCCTTCATCAACGCAAGGAGGGGTGAAACAACCAGAGCAGTTCCATCTAACAACACAGCGGGAAGTTGGTAGCACAGGGATTTTCCTCCGCCAGTCGGAAAAATCGCCAAAGCCGAACGCCCTTCCATCAAAGACGCAACGACTTCCGCCTGCCCTGCCCGCAGTTTTCCAAAACCAAAAATATCCCGTAACGCATCGTTCACTCCCGCCTTGATACGCGGATTTATCAGTTGAGTCCACGGTCAACCTTTCGATGGGAAATTTCTTTCCGTGACGTCTTTGCAAGTCCAAGATCCCATTCAACGTATCCATCGCCTTATGAAATATTTTTTCCTCCTCGGATTATTTGCCTGTTCATCACTGTATGCAGAATCACCACTGAAGCCGGCGACGAACGAACTTGGAAAAGTCACTGAGGAAATGGCGGCGGCGGCAAATGCGTTGCTTGCGGGTTTGAATAAAGAACAAGCGGAGAAGGCTCGGTTTACGTTTGACGCTGATCAGCGTGAGAACTGGGGCTTTGTGCCGCGCGAGCGCAAAGGGATTCCTTTAGAGGCGCTCGATGAAAAGCAGGTCGGTCTGGTGCGTGATTTATTGAAAACCGCGCTGAGCGATCCCGGTTTGAAAAAGGTCGATGCAATCATGACACTTGAGGCGTTTTTAGCGGAGATCGAAAAACGTCCGGACTTTCGTAACCCGAAAGCGTATTTCACATCGATCTTCGGCGATCCGTCCGCGACCGGCACATGGGCATGGCGTTTTGAAGGGCATCACCTCTCGCTCAACTACACGATCGTCGATGGCAAAGCGGTGAGCGTGACGCCTTCGTTCTTTGCAGCCAACCCGGGTGAAGTGAAGATCGAGAACAAGCTGAAAGGCACGCGTCCTTTCCATGAGGAAGAAGATCTCGCGCGCGCACTGGTCACGATTTTGAAAGAGAGCGGTAAGGATGTGATTTTTTCCGATAAAACTCCGGCGGAAATTCTCACGGCAGAGGATCGCACGGTGAAGCAGCTTGAGCCCGCTGGAATCAAAGCCACGGAAATGACGGAGACCCAGCAAAAGGCATTGATGGAATTGATCGCGGTGTATGCGAACCGCCACCGCAAGGAGCTGGCGGAGAATGATTTGAAAGCGATCCAAGCGGATTTAAAAAACCTGCGTTTCGGTTGGGCGGGCGGAATCAAACGCGACGAGCCTTATTACTACCGTATCCAAGGAACGACATTTCTGGTGGAGGTCGCGAACGTGCAAAACAACGGCAACCATTTCCACGGTGTCTGGCGTGACTCGAAAAATGACTTTGGTCGCGATCTATTAGGCGGACATGTGAAGCATGAGCATTGAAAACAAAGAAGACGATTGGATCGACATCGGGACTTATCCAACTTTGGATGAGGCTCATGAACGTGCGTTGGTCGCGCTTTCGATGGGGGAGTCGATACGGGTTGAGCATGGTGATGAACCCGGTGAGTTCGATCTACAGGTGGAGCCGGATGCGGCGGTGAAAGTTTCTGAGGAAATTCGTCATTATGAGGCGGAGTCGGAAATCGTTGGAAATCCAAAAATCATGCCGTCGAATTGGGCGAAGTATCCTTCGGGTTGGGGATATTACATGATTTGGGCAACGGCGTTGATCGTGGTTTTTTATCTTCAACAAAACGACCTGACATTAGCGGATCGCGGGGCCTCATCGAGTATAGATTTGATGAAGCATAGTGAATGGTGGCGGCCTTTTACGGCGCTTTTCCTTCATGCGAACGTCGGACATTTGTTGGGTAATCTCGCCAGTGGCGCATTGTTTGGAATGCTTGTCTCGAAATCAATCGGTCCGTTGAAAGCTTGGTCGATGATTCTGCTATCAGGAACGGTGGGGAATGCGATCACCTCCTTGCTCACGTATCCGGAGTCTTTCATTTCAATCGGAGCTTCGACCGCAGTTTTCGGCGCGTTGGGCATTTTGTCTGGAATTGGGTTTGTGGAGAACTTTCGCGAAAAAGTCAGCATGCCATGGGTGAGGGTGCTGGCGCCGCCAATCGCTGGCTTGGCAATGCTTGGAATGTTGGGTGGTGCAGAGCCTGGCTCAAATACGGATGTTCTCGGGCATGTTTTCGGTTTCTGTGCGGGAATTCTTGCGGGATTGGTCTCCAGATATTTTGTTACAAGCGAGGCGTTGCAAGAATCTGAGAAAAAGTCTAGCTAGGACTGTGACTTCCGAAGGAACACGACAAAATGGAGACGAAGCGCGCCTGTGGTTGGTGGCGCTTTTGGTGTCCGTTGTGCTCAACGGCCTGTTGCTGGGATGTTTGAGTTATAGAGCAATCACCGTAAAAATGGATAGGCGTAGCATCCTTACGCAGCCCCAAGCCGAATCGGTCGCCACGATATTTCCAGAAATGTTTGTGGAAGAATCCGCCGAGGTGAAGCCAGCTGTCACTGAGCCAGAAGCCGTACGCACTTCAGACGATCAGATAAGTCCTGAAGCGCCTTCGAGCCGCCGTTACATAGGCGAGCGTAACACTCAAGCGACCAGTGACCGCACCGCGACGAGTGATGATAAAACCATGCCATCACAAGCAGGTCGCGAGCTTTTGCCTTCTGAGGATATTGAAACCACAGAGAGCGCCTATCAAGATGGCAGGCTCGATACCGCTATCCAATCCAATACTCCGAGTCCGCCGACTTCATTGCCTGGTAAACGACCCGCTCCGCTGACGTCTTCAGCCGAAAAAATAAAGGGCAAGACACAGTCAGATCCGGGCGAAGCTGAAATTGCTGAAACGGCGATACGAGATAATTTGTTAGATGGACCCAATATTACTGAAAAAGAGGTCACGAGCGGCGAGGTGAAAGAGAACATTAAACCACGCGATGAGAAGAAAACCCGTGATGGCGACCCTGATGGATTGGCGGTGAAAAAGCCTGAAGATCAGACCAAGCCCGCGACTCAACCACCTTCCGCCCAGATGAAAGATCCGGCATTTAGAGGGAATCAATCCAAGACGGCTATTCACGGCAGCATCTCTCGCACCGGCCGCAGTGCGCTGGATGTGGTCGATACGCCGATGGGTCGTTACCATGCACAAATCAGCCGCTCCGTTGAGCTGGCATGGCAACGCAATTGCGTGAAGCGCCGCGACTTCATTGTCCCAGGATACCTAACGGCCAGATTCTTCCTTGATGCTGATGGCAGTGTCACTAAAATCAATTTAATCGGAGAGATCGAGGGCGGTGAAATTCAAAAAGGCTTCACTCTAGATTCAATCCGCGAGGCTGAAATTCCAGCCATGCCTCCCAAAGTCAAAGAAGAATTGGAAGGCGATTCTCTAGAACTCATTTTCAACTTTTACTTCTAATCAATATATAAAAAATGGATTATCTCGCTATCTCCGTCATTGATGCCGCATTCAAATTTATGGATAAAGGCGGCATTTTCATGTATCCACTGCTGCTTTGTTCCATAACTGGAGTGGCCGCTATTGGATTCAAGTTGCTTGCGCTTTCCCGTAAGCGGATTGCTCCGGCGCAACTCACGGCGACCCTTGAAAATTTGAGCGGGGATATTCAGGCGGTCCGTAGAGAAATTGAAAATCATGAAAGCGCGCTTTCTCGTCTCGCTTCAGTTGCACTCAGACATCAGCACAAAGATATCCAACATATCAGCCATGCTGTCGAAGTTGCAGCTCGTGAGGAAGTCGTAAAAATGCACGCAGGAATGGGCGTGCTGGATGTCGTCATCACCGTAGCTCCACTCCTGGGATTGCTCGGAACAGCTTCCGGACTAGTCACCATTTTCGAGGGGCTCGGAGAAACAACTGACTACCTCGCAATCGCACGAGGAATTGCGGAAGCCCTCATCACAACCATTTCCGGCCTTGTCATCGCCGTTCCTTGCGTCGTGGCACATAGTTATTTCATGCGCCGCATCGAACTCCTCACCGCTCGTATGGAAGCTGTTCTGAGCGACTTTGTCGCCGCTTGTTCGAATTCTAAATAGCCTCCCCGATGAATTTTTACCGAATCCAACGCAAGCGCCCAGAAGTGCCGATCGTCTCAATGATCGATATCCTCTTCATCTTGCTGATCTTTTTTATTGTCACGATGACATTCAAAAAACCACGTGAGGTTTTACAAATTGAATTGCCCACGGTGAAAGAGATCGCTTCTAACAAAGTCACGGATACACGTTCAGTGATCGCAGTTGATTCGTTGGGCAACATCACGCTCGATAGCTTGCCCGTTGCAGAGGGATTGCTTGGATCGTATCTGACCGCATTCCAAAAACAAAACCCCGGACGGAAACTCGAATTAGAAGCGGATAGGAGGCTTCCACTGGAGCGCTTGCTGCAGGTTTGGGATGCTTTGAGCAAGGCTGGGATACGCATCAACGAAGTGCCTGCGCGGATCAAGGTGGGTGGGGAGTGAAGAACGGTAGGGGCCATCGCCGAGGGCACCGCGCGAAGTGATATGCATTCGATCGTTTCATGAGATATCCATTTCCCTCTCATTTCATGCGGTGCCCTCGGCGATGACACCCCACCGTATGATGGACTACAGCGCCAAAGATAAGTCCGCGATCTTTTTGCAGAGTTCCGGAAACGGTACTCCATCGGCTGCGGCGGATTTTGGGAGGAGGGAGGTTTCGGTCATGCCGGGGATGGTGTTGGCTTCTAGGACGTAGGGATTGTTATTAGAATCTAACATGACATCAACGCGAGAGTAGACTTCGAGGCCGAGGGCTTTGTGGGCGGCGACTGCGGCGGCTTGTACGGCGATGGTGGTTTCGAGATCGATGTCCGCGGGGCAGATGTATTGGGAACCTTTGCTAAGGCCGGTGAGCCATGGGTATTTGGCTGCCATGTCATATACGCCTTCTGGTGGGATAATGTGAATCACGGGATAAGCGATTCCATCAATCACAGGCACGGTGAGTTCGAGTCCGGATATATATTCTTCGATGAGCAAATCTTTCGAATGCTCGGAAGCTTTGGCGATTGCTGCTTCTGCTTGATCCTGCGTTTTCACGATTTCGATTCCGACCGATGAGCCTTCGCGTGGGGGTTTGACGACGAAGGGTGCGGGAAACGAGGGTAGGACTGGGCCGTTGGTACAATCGATGATTTCCGATTTCGGGGTAGGCACTCCGGCGGCGAGGAAGGCTTGTTTGGCGAGTCCCTTGTCAAAAGCGATGCGGGAAGATTTCGCGCGTGCTCCGGTGTAGGGAATGCCTTTTTTATCGAGGATGTCTTGGAGTTGGCCATCTTCGCCAAAGGTTCCGTGGATCAAGTTGAAACACAGACCTGTGCCTTCGGGTAAATCGATTTCGGTGGAAGTGACATCGACTGCAATCGCATCGAGCCCGATCGAGAGCAGGGCTTTGAGCACAGCATTTCCGGAAGCCAGGGAGACCTGGCGTTCAGAACCAGGTCCGCCCATGAGGACAGCGATTTTGATGTTAGAGAGAGGCATGGAATTAGGTGGAAGAGTTCAACGCAAAGTCGCAAAGATCGCGAAGGTTCGCAAAGCAGGTGCTATGAAAGTTAAAGTCTTAATTGAGATTTAAAATTTAAAGTTTAGAGTTTCAAAACAGCGTTTCATCGTCTCCGATGATTTTGACTTCAGTTTCTAGATCGATGTTGTGTTTTTCTTTGGCGGTTTTGCGGATGGAGTCGATGAGGGTGAGGATATCTTTGGCGGTGGCTTTGCCGTTGTTGACGATGAAGTTTCCGTGGACTTCGGAGACGGCGGCGTTGCCTACGCTTTGTCCTTTCAGTCCGAGTGTGTCGATCAAGCGTCCTGCGGGAATTTCCTCTGGATTTTTGAAGGTGCAGCCAGCGGAGGCGGCGATGGGTTGGGAGTCTTTGCGTTTGTCGCGGGATTCCTGCCAGCGTTGTTTGATATTATCGTGGGTGTCGTTTTTGCCTTTGAAAACGGCTTGGAGAGCGAAGTTGCGGCGCAGCTCCTGGACGTTGCGGTAGTTGGAGACTATCTCGTCGCGCTCGCGGGTGCGGATGACTCCGTCTTCATCGAGAAAAGTCACGCGGACGACTTGATCGAAGGTTTCGATGCCCATGGCTCCTGCATTCATGCGAAGGGAACCGCCGACATTTCCGGGGATGCCCTCCATCCACTCGAAGCCACCGATGCCGTGCGCGCCTGCGAAAGATGCGAGTTTTTTCAGACGCACCCCAACGCCAGCAGTGACGTGACCTTTGGCGTCGATGCTGAGTTCGGAAAATGCACCGCCGTTGGGATGGATCACCGCGCCGCGGATGCCGCCGTCTTTGACGAGTAGGTTTGAACCGCGACCCACGACTCGGATCGGGAGACCGCGCTCGCGGCAG
>JANPEG010000033.1:0-53843 GCA_031431855.1 Akkermansiaceae bacterium
CAAACCCCATCCTTCGCCGATGGACTGCGTGCCTCGTTGCGCGAGGATTCAGACATTGTTCTGGTCGGCGAGATGCGGGATTTGGAAACCATTTCGCTCGCACTCACCGCGGCGGAAACCGGTCTTTTGGTTTTCGGAACCCTGCATACCAACAACGCTCGTAAAACCATCGACCGTATCATCGACGTTTTTCCTGCCGACCAGCAGTCACAAGTTCGCACCATGCTCGCTGCATCCCTGCGCGGAGTGGTCGCCCAGCTCCTTTGCAGGCGTGTGGACAAACCCGGCCGTGTAGCCGTGCATGAAATCATGTTCGCGACTCCCGCCGTTTCTGCGATCATCCGTGAAGGGGCGACCCAAAAACTCCATGACGTCATCACCGGCGGCAAAGGCGAGGGCATGCAGTTCATGGACGAGTCGATCTGGTCGAAACTCCGCGAAGGAATGATCGCACCTGAAGAGGCCTACATGAAAGCGATCGATAAGACCCGCTTTAAGAAATTCTTGCCGAAAAATCTCGAGCATCTTGGTGATGCATCGGGCGAGAATCCGATGTCGCACTAGAAGTTACTTAGGTACATCGTCGCCGAGGATTTTGTCCAAGGAAGCGACGCGTTCCCATGGGCAGCGTTTGCGTTGATATTTTTTCCAGACGATGTCGCGCAGGGCTCGCCAGACTTCTTCGGAGGGTTGTTCGAGAACTTCCCAATCCGGATCGGTTTGCAGGGTGGTCAAAATTCTCCATTCGTTTCCGTGGAAATTCCCGCGGAAAAACCGTTTCCCTTCTTCTGTCCGCTCATTCCACTCGTGTGACTCCATGTGGGTAGGTAAAGCCCTGTGGAGCTGAGATGCAAGCTCGGGGAATGAATTCAGATTCCAACCTGCCGTCTACGGAAGAGAGATCTTATTCCGAGAAACAAGAAAGCTCCTAGAAAAGCTGCATCGTAAGAGGGTGCGCGGCCTGTGCTGCGGGTGTCCAAAACGGTCTGCTTGGGATTGGGCGAGAAATAGACATCGCCTGCGGCTTTTTCATAACGCCAGTTGTCTTCGAACTCGGTGAGCCACCACGTCTTTGGACCGGTCGAATCAGGGAGTTTCAAAGATTTCAGCAGGCTGGATTTGTGTCGAGTGATGTCCTTCGCCCACACGGCTTCGCCACTCCACTTTTTGCCTCCGTCGATTTTTTCGAGATAGCGTGCTTCTGCGATGAAATAGATGCGCAGCAATCGGGATGAGACGTCGAGATTGGATTTCGCAGTTGCGGACTCGGGCTCGCGATAGGGGAACAGCGGACGATCTGTGTGGAAAGTGATGCGCAAGGCGGAGGCTTTGATGTCTTGGGTCGATGCGCTATCCTTCGCGAGTTTCAGTACCGTGAAATGCCAATCGCCGCCGAGATAAGGCGCGGCCCATTCTGCTAATGCTGGCGAGTAAGGATATCCGTTTTGCTCTAACCATGCGACCAGATCCTTGCCCGAACGTGCGGTTAGCACCGTGGCGTCGTATCCCGCGACGCGTTTTTCTTCGATGATACGGACGCTGTTTTGTCGCTTTACAGGAGCAGGAGCTGCAGAGCAACCGATCGAAATGGAATGTCCACTAAATATGTATGGCGCGGTGATTTCCTTGAGTGCAGCGAATGCCTCGTTGCCGGATTCTTCTAACTGCGGTCGTGATGGCGATGGAACGATGAAGCCAACATCCTTTGCATCGGTTTTGAAATTCGCCTGACGGATGAAGTGTTGGGTTTGCTTTTCCTTATCCCATATCATGATTACCGACTGATCGGCATTCACGACGTTCCCTCGTGAGATGGTGACAGCCGCGCAGCCAAAAGTGGGAGTAATGGTGTCCCAGAGGAGGAGGGTGCATGCTAAGAGGTATTTCATGATTGAGGTTGGATAGCAGGATTTTGATAGGTGGGCTAGATGAATATATAGTCGACTCTATCAACTATTCATTTCATATGGCGACCGAAGATCGCCGCTACAACCTCATTCCACTCCCACGAGAAAAGCGATGATGTCGCGGAGTTCATTCGCTGAGAGGATATTGCCCATGGGGGGCATGGTGGAGATGGGTTGGGTGCGGGTGGCGATGTCGGAAATTTTGACGGTGGCTTCTGTTTTGTCGGGGAGGATGAGAGTGATAGCGGTTTTGGTTTCCTCTTTCAGCGCACCTGCGATGGATGATCCGGACTTGGTGGTGATCGACATCATGCCGTAGCCCGGAGCGACTTTGGCTTGGGGAGCAACGAGGGATTCAAAAATGTAATCACGGCCTTTTTTGCCGATGTGAGTGAGTGGTGGCCCGACCTCGCTGCCTTGATCGCCGATGCGGTGGCACGCGATACATTGGGCGGCGAGGTGTTCGTTGAAAACTTTTTCACCAGCGATGGGATCGCCGCCATGGAGAGAGGCAGAGTATGGCGGTAGGTCTTTCCCGAAGTCGGGTAGTGCTTGGGTGAATTCGAGATAAAGGGAAGGGCGTTTGCTGGGGTTATTACTGAATCTTTCGGCGTAATTTTTGAGGAGTTCTTTAGCGGCGGGTGTGTTGATTTTCGCGAGGAGCAGGATGGCTTTTTGTTGTTCCTGTATCTGCTCGGATTTGATGATTTGCATCGCCGCATAATCGACGGCTTTTTGCGGGTCTTTATCAGCTAACAGAGTGGCGGCGTGGATACGGAGTTCGTAGGATGATTTGTCTTCAAGTAAGCTTGGTAGCATTTTCTCAAACACGTTTGGCTTAACAGATTTGAGGGCATTGAGTGCACTAATTCTCACTGCGGGATCGGCTTTTTGATTGAGAACTTCTTTTTCGAGATCAGCCGCGTTGGCGACGATGCCGAGAGTTTTACAGACAGCTGCTGCTGCGGTGGATATGGTCTTATCAGGACTGTGTTGAAGAACTGAGGAGGATAGGAATGCTGCTTTTGCAACTTCCTTGTCTGCGGGTTTGAGAGGATCATAGCGACCATCGACTGAGTTTAAATCCGTAGATTGAGGCCATGACTCCAGAGCTTCGAGAGCCGCGATACGGAGTTCTGATGGGACTGATTCATTAGCAGCAAATTTAGTGAGTCGGGTAGCAGACTTTTCATCTCCGAGGTAACGGTTCGCGGCAATGGCGCGGCGAATGGCGGGAGGAGTCGCGTTCGGTTTATCAGTGAGCAAAGCAGCGAGCGCCGGATATGCGGTCACGATGGCAGGATCGTCGAAGATCGCGTGTGCGGCTTCGGTCACCACTTGTGGGTCTTCATCTTTAAGCAGTTCGGCGGCGAGAGGAGAATTCAAACGGCGAAAAGCAACAGCGGCTGCGAGGCGAACGGCGGGGGATTTGTGGGTGAACGTTTTATCCGCGATGATTTGAGCGGGAGCGGCGGTGAGGGCAAGCACACCGGCGTGGCGGAGGTAGGCATCTTTGTTGTTGTTGTCCGCAAGTAACTTGATGACTGCATCGATGGCGGTGGCATCGCCGGTTTTCCAGATGGCAGTGGCGGCTTGGAAGCGAACTTGTGGATCGGGATCTGCGAGGAGGCTGGTGAGGATGGGGTCAAAACCTTTCAAAGTTTCGCCTGCATGCTTGGCTGCTTGGGCGCGGAGAATGGGGTCTTTAGATATGGCGAGGTTGTAATAGGATTTATCAGCAAATTTTCCGCGCTGGGTTAGTGCCCAAATCGCGTGGATTCTTGCTAGTTGATCGAATTTTGGCGAGTAAGTCACTTGTTGTAGATCTGTGATGGCAGAATCGCGTTTCGCCAGCTCCCACTGCGCGTCCAAGCGGATGCGCATGTCTTTGTGGGAAAGTCTAGTTACTAGATCTGCAGTAGAAACTTTAGTCGGACCTTCTTTGAGAAATTTAGCGACTTCTTTTCGGATGTCGGATTTTGCAATCGTTGGATCGTCGAGTTTCCAAACGGAGCCTTTGTCATTCATCGGGTAGCCGCCCGCCCAGTCGGCTGAGTAGAGTGCTCCATCAGGACCGAAGTCGATGCCGACATTCATCGGGCCGGAGTAAACGATGTGTTCATCAGTCATTTCGAAAGTGGCGCCTTTGGGTTTCACTTTGAATGAGCGGACGTTGCCTTTGGGAAATTCGCTCACAAAAAATGCATCATCGTATTTTGAGTTCAGGGCGGTTCCTGGATTGTAAGCAAAACCTGCAGGGCCATCGGAATAATTCAAATTGGTTGGGGTGATATAGGCGGGTTGAAATTTTCCGGTTGGCTCCCAAATGCTTTCCTCCATCCATGGGTTGTAATCAGAACCACGGTATTGGTAGTAGCAGCGCCAGCCCGTATCAGAACCTTCGGTGATGTGGAGGAAACGTTCGCGCTCGCCTTTTTGATCGGAGTCGTTATCGACGGAGAAAATATTTCCGTATTTATCAAAAGCGATTTCCTGAGGGTTTCTCAAACCACGAGCAAAGATTTCAAATCCCGAACCATCCGGATAGCAGCGGAGTAGAGAGCCTTCGTGCGGGGCGAAGAATCTTTTTCCTTCTTTGGATGTGACGTTGGTTCCCTTGTCTCCAATGGTCCAATAAATGCGACCGTCAGGGCCAAGGATGAGACCATGCATGTCATGGCCGGCGTATGCAATGTGAACTCCGAATCCATGAGCGAGCGACTCACGTTGATCAGCTACACCGTCGCCAGTCGTGTCTCGAAGTTTCCAGAGATCGGGTGCGATGGTTGAATAAACATCACCCCGCCATGCAAGCACTCCCGCCGCGATGCCAGTGACTTCTGTGTTGAAACCTTCTGCGAAAATAGTCGATTGATCCGCTACGCCATCGCCGTTAGTATCAACGAGACGGATGATTTTTTCAGAGATCGTTGTTAGATCTTTGATGTCGATTTCTCCATCACTGTTTTGGTCTTTCAGTGATGATTTAGGAAACTTATTTTTGCCATCGAGTTGTTTTTGGAAGAACGCGATTTTTTCTTCGATGGAAGTATGGGATACGTCATCTTTGATCCAATTTTTGAACTGACGGATATCGAGATCTGCAACTTGGCGGCGAGCTGATTCAGTAACGTAGATCGCTCCGTCCACATCGACGGAAACGGAAACGGCGTTTTTGATCATCGGTTCTTTCGCGACAAGCGAGCGCTCCAAGCCGTTGGCGGCTCGGAAGGACTCGGCTTGGGTAAACGCTGAAAGGCTTAAAAGCTGAAAAACTGAAATAAGAATCGCGGATGTGCGCATGCTGGGATGCTCGCATTGAAAGCATCTGTTGGCAATAATGCGGATTTGGGTGTTTAGGCTCTGTAAGGTAGGGTCATGCGGCCCGCATGACCGTAAATTCCAAAACGGTGGACTCTATCCTGATCTCACGCCCGCTAGATGGGTCGTGCGTTGAGATTTTCTTTATGGGTCGACTGAGGTCAGGCGACCCTACCTAATCCTATTTCGCGGCGGCTTCGATTTTCAAACCGAGCGCCTTGCCCATTTCCACGGCTACGAGTTGGTTGCCGGCTGGGTTGAGGTGGACACTGTCACCGGTGAGGATGCCTTTGGGGAGGTTGTCTTTGTTGTTGGCTTTGAGATGATCCATGAAAGCTTTGCGGAGGTCGACCATTTGGCTTTTCGTATCGGTGGCGACTTTGCGGCTGATCGCGCAATATTCTTCTAACATGGCATCGCGCTCGTTCGTTCCATCGGTTTTCTCACCAATGACGGTGGCGGTGCAGAGAATGACTCGCGCTCCAGCGGCGTTGATTTTTGCGATGATGTCTTTGAGTCCGGATTCGAAAGCTTCGGTGGTCGTGCCACCAGCCATCTCACCTTCTTTGTTCTTTTTCCAATGCCAGACGTCGTTGATGCCGATGTAGATGAAAACGATAGTCGGTTTTTTGGAAAGGACATCCTTTTCAAGTCTTGCTTGTAGATTAGGAACCTTGTTGCCGCTGACTCCGGCGCCGATGACTTCGATTCCAAGATCTGGGTGGGCGGCAGCGATCGAATCTTTGATGAGAGTGACGTAACCTCCTGGTTTAACGCCACCTGCGGTGATTGAGTCGCCGAGGAAAACGATGCGGTCGTCTTTTTTAAGAGGAGTAGCGGCGGTCTCTGCGTGGGCGGCGCTAGAAATAACACATAAGGTGGCAAGGATGAGGTTACGGATTTTCATAATGTAGGGTCATCCATAGACCTCGGGTGCTTGGAGCGCCAGAAAAGAATCTGGGGCGGTTCAGTCTTTCCGGGTTAGCTCAATGAAAACGTCCTCGAGTTTTGCCTCGTGACGGACGAGGGAGCGCAGCGGCCATTGGTGTTTCATGCAAAGCTTGTGGATGCATTGGCGGGTGTCGGTTCCGGAGTCCGACCAGAGGGTGAAATGGATCCAGCTGTCTTCGAGTAGCTCTGAGGTGACTTTTTTTACGCTGCCGATTTCGGCAAGGGCGCTGCTTGCTTCTTCGAAAGGGGCTTGGATTTCGGTGTGCACTCGGCCGGCGGTGCGCATCTCGTTGATGAGGTTTTGCGGAGTGTCAGCAGCTTTGATCTGGCCGTTATCGATGATGATGACCCGATCCGCGATCATTTCCACTTCCGAGAGTATATGGGTGGAAATAAGAACCGTGTGGTTCAGGGCGAGGCGTTTGATTAGCTCCCGAATTTGGCGGATTTGGACGGGGTCGAGGCCGTTGGTGGGCTCGTCGAGAATGAGGAGCTCGGGTTGGTGGACGAGGGCATCGGCTAAACCGACCCGTTGGCGGTATCCTTTGGAGAGGGTTTTGATCATTTTCCGGCGGACGCTTTCGAGCCCGCAGGTATCAATGACGTGGGCAACCTGGCGGCGGGCGTCGCTGCCCTTGAGTCCTTTGAGCTGAGCGCGGAAAGAAAGGTATTCTCGGACCCGCATATCATCATAGAGCGGGACATTTTCGGGCATGTAGCCTATACGTTTGCGGGCTTCGATGGAGTCACGGAAGATGTCAAACCCCGCGATGGTCGCGGTCCCGCTGGAAGGTGGTAAAAAGCCGGTCAGCATCCGTAAAGTAGTGGTTTTTCCGGCTCCGTTGGGGCCTAAGAAGCCGACGATTTCTCCTTTCGATACCGAAAAAGAGATATCGCGTACGGCAAGGTGGCGTCCGTAGCGTTTGGAGAGGTTGGAGACTTCGATCATACAATTTTGAGATGCGGCTATATTTTCATTCTGCAATGATTGACGCAAGCCTGCGAGACCTTTAACTAATGCCTGCGCTCCGAGGGAAGCCTGAATATCAGCAACCTCGCACGCATTTATTTTTAATCACATGAACTCAACGGTTTCGGCGCGACTCAATGCGGACTTATTAGACGAAAAATACGCACAATGGTGTGAGAATCCGCAATCTGTGGATCAGACATGGTCTGCGTTTTTTGAAGGATTTGAATTGGGCGTTGCTCAACTGAAGAAAAAGGAAGCGGGGGAAGCTGCCGCGCCTGCCACAGCTACGACACTGTCTGCATCGGAAATCGAGTTTAATGGAAAAGTGGTCAGCTTGGTTTATAATTACCGGACGCTGGGTCACACTCAAGCGCAGATCAATCCTTTGGACGATACGCCAGAAGTGAACCCACGACTTTCGATCAATGAATACAAGTTTACCGAGCAGGAAATGGCTCGCGAGGCATCGAATCCGTTTTTCCTGAATGGTGCGAAAATGCCGCTCACCCAAATGGTCGCCGCGCTGAAACAGACGTATTCCGGTAAGATCGGTTTCGAGTTCATGCACATCCACAACACGACCGTGCGTCACTGGGTGCGTGAAAGGATCGAACGTCATGGTCTGAGTGGTGCGGAAAAATCCAATGACCTCAAGGTGAAATCTCTGCGCTGGTTGCTTGAAGCGGAGTCGTTTGAAAATTTCCTCGCGAAACGATTCTTGGGCGAAAAACGTTTCTCCTTGGAAGGCGGCGAAGGCGCGATGGTCGTGCTCAACGCACTATTGGAAAATTGTCCGAGGCAGGAAGTTTTGGAAATCGAAATGGGGATGGCGCACCGCGGTCGATTGAATATCTTGGCGAATTTTGTTAGAAAAACGCTGACGACTTTGCTTTATGAATTCACTCCCGACTATGAGCCGGGCTTGGTCGCTGGTGATGGCGATGTGAAATACCATTTAGGCTATGAAAGTATTCGTGAGTTTCCGGATGGGAATGTGCGAGTGAGCCTTGCCGCGAACCCCAGTCACCTTGAAGCGGTGAACGCGGTGGTGGAAGGTAAGGCGCGGGCGCGTCAGCGAGTGCTTGGCGATGACGGAGTCTCGACAGATCGTAAACGCGTGTTGCCAATTTTGATTCACGGCGATGCCGCCTTCGCGGGTCAGGGCTCGATTGCTGAGGTTCTCAATCTTTCCCAGCTTCCAGGTTACCGGACCGGCGGCACGATCCATTTGATCATCAACAACCAGATCGGTTTCACCACGATGCCAGCCGATGCGCGTTCGTCTGCTTACGCGACGGATGTGGCGAAAATGATCGAAGCGCCGATTCTTCACGTGAACGGCGAGGAGCCGATGGAGCTTTACTGGGCGGCGCAATTTGCTCTCGAGTTCCGCCAGAAATTCGGACGCGATATTGTCATCGACATGTATTGCTACCGCCGCCAAGGACACAACGAAGCGGACCAAGCCGCGTTCACCCAGCCGTTGGTTGCAAAACAAATCGCCGCGCGCGAAACCTTTGGACAAGTTTACAAACGCCAGCTCGTGACTGATGGTGTCATGACTAAAAAAGAGGCTGATGATTTAGAACAAACGATCTGGGATAAGTTAGAAGAAGGCTACAAAACCATGATCGAGCTTTCCGAAGCCGGAGACCGCACGGTGTTCAGTGGATCGACCGCGATCATTCAACCGAGTTACTCTCACGCTCCAATCGCCACAGGAATCAGTCGCGACATGCTGCAAGACATCGGCCGAGTCCTCACCACGGTTCCAGAAAATTTCAGCCTGAACCCAACCTTGGAAAAACGTTTCATTCCACGTCGGGTTGAAGCACTTGCGAATGCTGGTCCATTTGACTGGGCCTTCGCGGAGTCGCTCGCCTTTGGTTCGTTGTTGCTAGAAGGCTCACCTGTTCGCCTTTCCGGACAAGATTGCCGACGCGGCACATTCTCGCAACGCCATGCGGTGTTTTATGATTACGAGACGCGTGAACGATACATCCCGCTCCAAAATCTCTCAGCGGGCCAAGCGAAGTTCTGCGTTTACAACTCCTTGCTCTCGGAGTTCGCCGTGCTCGGATTTGATTACGGATATTCACTTTCCTATCCGAGCATGTTGCTCATGTGGGAAGCCCAGTTCGGAGATTTCTCGAACGGTGCGCAGGTGATCATCGATCAGTTCATCTCTTCTGCGGAATCGAAATGGCAGACACCGAGCGATTTGGTGATGCTTCTTCCACACGGTTACGAAGGCATGGGCCCTGAGCACTCGAGTGCACGCCTTGAGCGTTTCCTGCAGCTTTGCGCGGAGGAAAATCTCATCGTCGGAAACTTCACCACACCTGCCCAATATTTCCACGCACTACGTCGTCAGAAACGCCGCAATTTCCGCAAACCTCTCATCTTGATGACTCCGAAAAGTTTGCTCGGCAGACCGGAAGCGATTTCAAGCGAAGAGGATTTTCTCGAGGGCACATGTTTCCAAGAAATTCTTCCGGACAACATGGTGTTCGAAAATCCAGAGCAGGTGAAACGCATTGTGCTCTGCTCTGGGAAAGTTTACTACGACCTCGTGGCATATCGTAAAGATCACGGCATCAACGATGTTGCGATCTTGCGCGTTGAGCAGCTCTATCCGTTCCATGGTGAAATGCTCAAAGCGATTCTCGGTCAGTTCACCAACTCTGAACGCTTCGTTTGGTGCCAAGAAGAGCCGAAAAACATGGGTGCATGGACCTACGTCGCACCGCAAATTGAAGCCACCCTCGGCGTCTGGCCGCTCTATGCGGGTCGCAAACCCGGTTCGAGTCCTGCTGCCGGTTCCAAAGCCATGCACTACCGCGAACAAAAAGCGCTCCTCGCTAAAGCCTTCGAAATCTAACATTTTACACAAACCACCTCCATCATGGCCATCGATATCAAAGTGCCGGCAGCCGGCGAATCCATCACCTCCGCGAACATCGCGAAATGGTATAAGAACAGCGGCGACTTCGTCAAAAAAGGCGAAGCTCTCGTGAGCTTGGAAACCGATAAAGTTTCCAATGAGCTCGAAGCCGAGGTCGACGGAATTTTAACTATCACGGTTGGCGAAGGTGAAGAGGTTTCGATCGGAACCGTGATCGGCCAACTCGCGCCTTCCGGTGAAAGTTTCGCTCCAACCGCTGCACCACAAGCTGCCGCAATTTCAACTCCTGCCGCAGTTCCTGCTCCAACTCCCGTCGCTGCCGGCGGATCCGTCGAGATCGTGGTTCCTGCCGCTGGCGAGTCGATCACCTCCGCGAACGTTGCTGCATGGCGCAAAAAGGATGGCGACTTCTGCGAAAAAGGCGAAATCCTCGTGACCTTGGAAACCGATAAAGTTTCTAACGAACTCGAAGCACCCGTTGCTGGAACGCTTCGGATTCTAGTTCCAGAAGGTGAGGAAGTTTCGATTGGAAAAGTCATCGGTTTGATCACCGCAGGCCAAGCCTCCGCCGCCGCACCTGCTCCAAAACCTGCACCTGCTCCAGTTGCCGCGTCAGTCGTAGCACCTGCGCCTCAGCCAGTCACCGATTCTCGCCCGAAACCGGATCTCTCAGTTCTCACCTCTCCGAAAGCCGAAGTAACATCTTCCGCTGCCGTTCAAGACGGACGCACCACCCGCCGCAAGATGTCGATGCTGCGTCGCAAGATCGCCACTCATTTGGTGAACGCCCAACAAACCGCTGCGATTCTAACAACCTTCAACGAGGTCGACATGACCGCCGTGATGGAACTGCGCAAAGGTGTGCAGGATGATTTCCTCAAAAAGCACGGAGTGAAACTCGGTTTCATGTCATTCTTCGTTAAAGCGGTTGCCCAAGCGCTCAAAGATGTTCCATCGATCAATGGTCGAATTGAAGGCACCGACATCATTGAAAATCATTTCTACGACATAGGCGTAGCGATCGGCACAGAGAAAGGGCTGATCGTTCCGGTTCTCCGTGATTGCGAGAAGAAATCTTTCGCGCAAATCGAACAGGATATTTTGGATTACGCAGCAAAAGGCAAGGCCGGAAAAATCGCGATCGAAGATTTGCAAGGTGGTGTGTTCACCATATCTAACGGTGGAACATACGGTTCTTTGCTCAGTACGCCTATTCTCAATCCTCCACAAAGCGGCATCCTCGGCATGCACACGATCCAGCAACGTCCGGTTGCGCTTAATGGTCAGGTGGTCATTCGTCCAATGATGTATCTGGCTCTCAGCTACGATCATCGTCTCGTCGATGGTAAAGAAGCGGTGACTTTTCTGATCCGTATCAAGGATAGCTTGGAAGCACCTCATCGTTTGATGTTAGAAGTATAAACGTTTCAGCTTCGCTCACTGAAAGCCTCTCGGGCTTTTGGTTAGAATAACCCTTATTAACCCATTTGAAGAAGTTCCTTCCATATTACCGTCACCTCCTAAAGGTGAAAGGTTGCTTCGCCATCGGGGTGATCGCGGGTCTGGTTTATGCGGCTGCATCGGGTGCGGGTTTGCCTATGATGACGAAGATCGTTTTTCCGGTTCTCTTCAATGAAAAGGTCGATGAAAAGAGTGCTTACATCATCTGGATCACTTCCAAGCTCGGTGAAATTTCCCGCGATGATCTTTTGATCTACACCTGCTTGTGGATCCCTGCGGTGTTTTTGCTCCGCGCCATCGCCGGCTATACCAATGCCTATTTCATCCAGTATGTCGGGATGCGGGTGGTGGAATCGATACGCACAGATCTTTTCATCAAACTCCAAAGCCTGCCGCTTGCGTTTTTCAGGAAGAATCAATCCGGCGATCTGTTAGCGCGCGTGATGAACGACACGCAATTGCTACAGCAGGTGATCGCGCAGGCATCGAGTGACTTGATCAAACAACCCGCGACAATGTTGGCAGCGTTGGGAATGGTGGGTTGGATGTCCTATCAGGATAAGAGCTTTTTCATCGCTCTCATCGCCTTGGTTTCCGTGCCGGTTTGTATTTTTGCGATTCGTTTTGCTGGGAAAAAACTCACCAAAAGAGCGGCTATGCTTCAGGAACGTGGTGGTAATCTATCGGCTGCTTTGTCAGAAAACCTGCAATCAGCATTGGAGATTCGTGGATACAATCTTCAGGAAACGCAAATCACCCGATTCAAAAAGCGGATCGCAGAGATTCTCAAGTTGGGGATGAAAGTGGTGAAGTATCGCCAAATGATTTCACCATCCATCGAGGTGGTTGCGGCGACGGGATTTGCGGCGGCGTTGTTTTTCGGTGTACGGGCGGGAATGACTTTGGAAGGTTTCCTTGCTCTCGGTATGGCGCTCTACATGTCATACGAGCCGATCAAAAAGCTCGGTAACATGCATTCGCTTTTCCAACAAGGCAAGGCATCGGTGGATCGGTTGAATTACATCTTGGATTCGGATGACACGATTCTGAATCCCGATTCTCCCAAACCCTGTCCGGTTTCGGATGTGGAAATCGCATTCCGTCACCTGACCTTTGCGTATAACGAGCAACCTGTGTTGCATGATGTGAATCTAACTATTCCAGCCGGACAAGTGGTCGCTCTCGTCGGGCCGAGCGGTGCGGGTAAAACCACCTTCGCACATTTGGTTCCGAGATTTTACGACCCCCAGCAAGGAGAGGTTTGTTTGAACAGAGTTTCGGTTAGAGATTTCCTGAAACATGACCTCCGTGATCGCATCGCCATCGTGCCGCAGACGCCTTCGCTTTTCCTTGGGACTCTTGAGGAAAATATCCGGGTTGGTAAAATGAATGCCACAAAGGAGGAGATCGAGTCCGCGGCGAAAAAAGCCTTCGCGCACGATTTTATCATGGGTTTTCCAGAGGGTTATCAGAATATGGTCGGGGAGCATGGTGATTTGCTCTCCGGTGGTCAGCGCCAGCGCATCGCCATCGCTCGTGCGTTTTTGAAAGATGCGCCTATCCTGATTTTAGACGAAGCCACCAGCGCACTCGATACCGAAAGCGAAGCGATGGTGCAGCAAGCACTTGCTGATTTAGTCAAAGGCAGAACCACTCTGATCATCGCGCATCGATTCAGTACGATCCGTATCGCGGATCGGATCTTGGTTTTCAAGGACGGCCGTGTCGTCAGTGATGGAACTCACGATGAACTGGAGAAAACCGATCCGATTTACCAAGCGATGGTCTCGGCGGAGTTGCGTTAGAGGAATCTCAATTTCCGAAAATATCTTTTGCAGGAACTTCAATCGTATCGTTAGCCATCGCTACAATGTTTTTACCCTCAAGGGCCTTGAGGTTGATTATCTGCTGCTTGCCATCGCGCAAGAGTAAGACACGATTCATTGCTCCAAATTCAGATGCGCCACCTCTAGCTTGCACGGCTTGGAAAATGGTTAAGTCCTTTGCAAAGTCACAAGCTCCGGGATTATTCACTTTACCAGCGATGTGAACCTTCTGTGCGACAGGTTGTATTTCGATTTGGTTAGAGATTACCTATATGGTTGCATCGTTGAAAATTTCTCCATCGCGAAAAGCTTTTTGAATCGATTTTGCGAGTTGATCCGAATCCAAACCAGCTGCTTGGATTTCACCGACCAATGGCAGATTCACTTTGCCATGTTTTGATACAGGATATGTTTCATCAATCTTGGCTTTTTCCTCTACAGGAACCCCCATGATTTTGATGATGACCGAGTGCCCTGCCTCTATTTGAGAAAACAGGGGAGAGCTCAGAAAAATGGAAGCTAGGATGGCGAGTGATAGCGTTTTGGATTTCATGGTTTTATTAATAATGAATGGAATCGTCTGTGCAAGGCGAAACCTCGATTAGGATTTGGTAGCCCCGACAATGTCGGGGGAGGGCACCGCATGGAATGAGGAAGAAATGGATGTTCTAATGGAATATCGAATACGTTTCGCTGCGCGCGGCTGCGCCGAAGTCACGGTCGACAGCGGCGTGTCGACCCTACCTTTCAGATTCATTCCAGCTTCGGAGGTGTGCCGTAGCCGACCATGATCGATGTTCCTCCTATTCGTGGTAAGCGGAAATCATTCACCCCGAAGCCGCTTTGTTTTTTGCCGCGGTAGGATCGGCCATTGCTTGAGTTGATCATCACGGGATGGCCGTCATTTTTTTCATAGCCCATAAACATCCCGACATGGGTGATGTTAGATAATCGTTTATCTGTGGGGATATAAGTGCCGCTCCAGAAAACCAGATCGCCGGGCTTGAGTTTAGCGAAACTGGAATGGGTGAGATCTTTTGCTTCGGTGGAAACTAGGTGGAGGATTGAGTCTTTTTGAACCCAGAGAAATTGTTCGTAAGAGGTTCGTGGTGGATGGAGCCCAGCTTTATTGAGGACATGATACATCGCGCCCGAGCAGTCGAATCCGCCATCTTTCGCGCCGTTGCCTCCGAATAGGTATGGCATCCCCGTGACTTCCTTCGCGGCGAGGATAGCGGTTTCGATGAGTTTTTTGCGGGATGGCTCCAAGTTCTCGAAATCTTTTAGATCCGCAGTTGCCAAAAGTGCCGGCGTTACACCGAGCGCTGCCTGAGAAAGGAGAATGAAGGCAGCGAGGAAAACCCAACGGCTATTTTTAGCAAACATAGTTCATGGTAACATAGGAAACACAGAAGAGGCAGATTTATCGGAGAATGTTTGTGGGCTAGGGTCGAAGGTCTAAAAGTCGAAGGTCTGAATTACAATCGCTGGGGCGATTGGTTGATGTAGGGTTGGAACATTGACCTTTAGACCTTTAGACCTCTAGACTTTCGTTTTGCAAACTGGCTTAAAACCTTTCACCTTCTTGGGACATTGAGTGCACCACTTCACATTCTAATTCTCAGCGATGGCAAGGCGGGTCATGAAAACCAGTCCTTGGGTCTCGCCGAAGCGATGGGGCGGCGGGTGGCGGTGGAGTTGCATGTGTTGCGGTTGGATATGGATCGCAATCCCATCGTGCGGATGATGGAAGCGCTGGCTGCGAGTAAGAAAATACCTATCCCTGATTATGTCATCGGAGCCGGCCACGGCACGCACCTCGTGTTGTTGTTGATCAGCCGGATTTTGGGTGCGCGAAGCATCGTGCTGATGAAGCCGGGGCTGCCGATGAGTTGGTTCGATTGGTGCGTGGCTCCCGAGCACGATTTCAAAAAAATCCCTAACAATTCCAAGTTGATCCTGAGCAAGGGAGCATTGAATCGGGTGGTTCCTTCTGCTGGGGAGAGATCTGAGAAATGGTTTTTAATCGGCGGCCCATCGAAGATTCATGGTTTTGATGAAACGAAGTTGATTGAACAAATTCGTGAGCTAGCGCGGGATGGAACATGGCAGGTCGCGGATTCAAGACGGACACCGAGTGATTTTCTCAAACGCTTAGAAAATGAAATCCCGAATCTAACTATTTTCCCACATCAAGATACGGGCCCGAGTTGGTTGGCGGAAAAACTTTCGAGTGCGGCAGAAGTTTGGGTGACTGAGGATACGGTATCGATGGTTTACGAAGCGCTGACCGGCGGTGCGAAAGTCGGGGTTCTTGAAATGCCACGTCTCAAGCCTGATGCGCGGGTGATCCGTGGTTTGGATAAACTGAAGGCGGACGGATATTTGATGAGCAACGACGCGAGGAAAATGGGAAAATTAGCGGAGGCGGATCGTTGTACGGCGGTGATTTTAGGCTTTTAGATCTCATCGCTCTTGCGTGACGGGAATTTCCAGCTAACCAAGGTCTGTGGAGGTAAAGGAGTATAAAAAAGGCACGTTCCCGCTGTTGTGGCTGGTGTTCTTTTTTCATGGAATGGCTCCGGGGTTCTGGGTGCCATCGCTGACGAATGTGCTGAAAGCAGAGGGATTGGAGGGTTGGCAAGCATGGGCTTTTGCTATGCCGCCCATCGCCTCTTTGATCTCGCCTCTGGTGGGTGGTGCGCTTGCGGATGAAAGGATGTCCGCGCAGAAACTCATGGGCTGGAGCTCATTGCTCGGCGCGGTGACGATTGTGTTCGCTTTCCTCGCATTGGATCTTGGTTGGAGTCCGGTTTGGTTTTTGTTCGGTATTGCCATGTATGCCTTGGTTTCAGGTCCCACATGGGGCTTGATGGCCACCATTAGCCTCACTCATCTAACACATGGTGAGCGTCATTATCCCATGGTCAGAGTGGGCGCAACATTCGGATGGATGGCTGCGGGTTTCCTGATCAGCTACGTGCTGCACTCGGACTCATCCGTGAAATGCGGCTATGCTGCGGGAGTTGCGCGCGTGGCGGCGGGGTTGCTGGCGTTTTTTCTCCCGAACACCCCACCTCTTGGGTTGGGCAAATCATGGAAAAGCGCAATGGGTCTAGATAGCTTCAAGCTTTTCAAAAATCGCGACCATGCTGTGCTCTTCGCAGTAACAGGTTTATTCTCGGTACCCTTGATCGCGTTCTACATGTATTCCGCAGAAATGTTCAAAGCGCTCGGAAGCAAAGCACCAACGGCAGCGGTCAGCGCTGCCCAGTTCACCGAAGTGGTGGCAATGTTTTTGTTAGGCGCGCTGATGGTGAAATACAGGCTCAAAACTTTGCTCATGTGGGGGCTTGGTTTGTCGGTCATACGTTACTCCATGAGCGGCTTCGCAGGGTTCAGCGGAATGATCAACTGGCACTTTGCAGGAGTGATCCTGCACGGAGTTTGTTACACGCTCTATTTTGTCAGTGCCCAAGTGTATCTGGACAAACGGGTCGATCCCTCAATGCGAGGACAAGCACAAGGTTTGTTCGGCTTGATGTCATCGGGTATCGGCCCCTTGTTCGGAGCCTGCTTCTGCGCCTGGTTACGTGTCGTCTGTGTCGACGATGCCGGCAATGGCTGGGAAACTTTCTGGTGGATCCTCGCCGGTATCATCGCCATCTGCTGGATCAGCTTGGGCATGCTTTATAAAGAAACGGTAGGGATCATCAAAAGGTAGGGTCGACACGTCGTTGTCGACCGACTGATGGGCGCAGCCCCACGCAGCGATGGATTTCTTGAAGAGGTCGAAAGTCGAAAGTCTGAAAGTCATGGTTACAATCGCTGGTGCGATTTGGCTTATAGAGAGCTGGAACATCGCACTTCGACCTTCGACCTTTTCATCGGAAATATTCTTCAAAACGACTGAAGGCTTGTAGGTCGTTTGGACGTGCAACAGCGCGCCCGCAGGGTGAGTGGTCGTGGGGCGACCACGAATCAATCGACAGCGGCGTGTCGACCCTACCGTTCGATCAAGTCTTGCGTCTCTTCATCTTGGGGCTATCTTAAAACCCAGCATGCCTTCAAACAATTCCACATCCACCCCCGAAGCGACTTGTTCGCGCGATGCTGGGATCAACTGGGGACTTTGGATTTCCGTGGGGATTACGGCTTTGGTCTTGGTTTGGTTTTTTTGTTTTGTGGGGCGTTATGGGCCCGGACAGAACAGCAGCCCTCTGGCTTGGCTGCGTAGCACGTGGCAGGCAGAAACGGATTACGAACATGGAAAACTCGTGCCGTTTGTCATTCTCGGGCTGATTGTCTATCGCTTCAAAGATCTCCTGAAATCGGTTCAGCCGGGAAGCATGTGGGGGCTGGCATCGATTGTTCTCGGTTGTTTGTTTTATATCGCAGCCTACCGCACCTATCAACCGCGCGTCGCCGTCGGGGGATTGCCATTTATTGTCTGGGGATCCGTGCTATATCTGTGGGGCTGGCAGGTCGCTAAAATCCTCGCGTTTCCCTTGTTCTTCATCTGGATCGCCATTCCTCTGCCTTCCTTCCAACAGGCGACCACTCACCTCCAACTGCTCGCCACATCCTTCGCTCACCATGGATCCAATCTCTTAGGCGTGGAAACCTACACCAAAGGAACGATGGTCTTACCAGTGAAAGGGGATTGGAAACCGTTGAGCATCGCGCACGGTTGCAGTGGCATCCGCTCGCTCATGGCCTTGCTGATGATTTCCGCCGCATGGGCATATATGGCAAAAATTCCGCTATGGAAAAAAGCGGTCCTATTCCTCAGTGCCATCCCGCTCGCTATTCTCGGTAACGCCCTGCGCATCATTTCCATTTTCGTCATCGCGGAACACGGGGACCACACATGGGCATCCACCACCTGGCATGATTGGTCCGGCTTACTTTTATTCTATCCGTTTTCCATGTTCCTGCTGTTGGTCATCCATTCCTTGTTAGAAGGTGGATTGCCATGGAAATCTGGTAATCGCCGCAAGGTCCGCCGTGTTTCCGTCCAAAGCAGCCCGCCCCGCGATAGCGATTCCACCAACCCCGAACCCTCACCCTGATGTCACCGAAAGTTCGATACGGGTTGCTCCCTCTGTGCATAGCTCTGCTCATGGTGATGATCTATTTTCTGCCAAAAACAGAATCGATGATCCCATCTGCCGTCAGCATGAAACTCCCCGTTACGCTCGGCGGTTGGTCATTGAAAGCCATTCCTGCCAGCAAAGAAGAGATCGATGGCCTTGCGTCGGATACCGAGTTCTCCAAAGCGATTTGCCTGCAAGCCCGCCCCGGTGAGTTTGATCTCCTCTACAACAATCCCATCGCAGATCGGATCGATCTCTCCATCGTACTCTCCGGCCACGATATCAACAACTCCATCCACCGTCCCGAGCGCTGCATGCCAGCCCAAGGACACACGATCAACAACACCACTGATATCGTCGTAACTCTGAAAAATGGACAGAAACTCACCGTGCGCCGCCTGCTCTCCGTGCAATCCATTCCAACAAATGAAGCAAAAACCGAATACCAATCTTTCGACTGCGTTACCTATTACTTCTTTGTGGGAAGCCAACTAATCACTCAGGATCACCTGAATCGGACTTTGTTAGATATGAAAGACCGGCTGCTCTACGGCCTCGACCAACGCTGGGCCTACGTCTCCGTATCCATGTGGTATGGGGACCTCCCATGGCTACAAAAAAAAACCCACCTCGAAGAGGCGGATGAAAAACTGAAAGCATTTCTCCAAGAATTTGGAGAGGTGCAGATTGATTGGTCGAAAATCAAATGATTTTCGACCGTTCCTGGTTGGGAGAAGAGTTTTTGGTTCTCAGTTAAACGGTAGGGTCGACACGCCGTGTCGACCGTAGATGAATTTCAATGTGGGATAGGAAGAACAGCCTTTGATTAGGTGTCACTTCACTGAGATGGATCATGCATCTGCGTTTTAATTTGGGTCACGGGCGGCGCCGTGACCCTACCTTTGTTAAGGATCAAGCCACTATAGACCTCCGATCTTATTAAGTGGTTGGTCGAAGAAATGAGTGCGTAGTCAAACCAAACGCCTCTTCCCTGACTCTTCTCTTTCCAATCACCACTTCATCCCCTAGCGTAAATTCCATGCGTCTGCTTCTCAGAAATCTGTTCGTTTTATTCGTGCGCCTTATTGGCGGACGAATTCGTGACGTCCACACAGGCGAGGTGTTGGATCGGGGTTTGGTTCTGTGGTTCAGGGGACGCATGCGTGTATTAGGCACTTCTCGCGCACTGGTGCCCGTGATCGCGCGGCAGAAACGCTTATGCTATTGGCATCAAAGCATCGGGTTCACCGTATATCCCAAGCCTGATTATCCAAGGATTCGGGTGGTCGAGACCTCATCCCAACCTGCTGATGTCTTGTTGGTGATTTTGGATCACCGAGAGCCCAGCTTGGTGGAGCAAGTTATCCATCGTTGGCAGCAACATGGGGCGCAAAACATCCTCCTTGCCTACGGTGGACTAACCGATCGGCTGAACGAAATTGCTCACCCGCAAAAGTTTTGGGTACAGGATGATCGACTTCGTGTTCGCGATCTCCAGCGCGAGCGCCAGAGTTATCGTGGAGTCATGCACCATGTTTCGGAAGTGCTCAAGAAAACGTCTCACACCCATGTTCTCTTCACGGAGTATGATCAAATCCCAATCGATCCAGATCCGGTATCTCGTTATCTCGAACGATTGAAAGAGCGCGATGCGGATGTGATTGGGCATGCGCTTCAACGGATCGATGGGTCGATCTATCCTCATTGGTTGGCTTCCCCGCCTGCGGATCTGGAACGGCCGGAAGTGCTGAGCATGTTAGGAACCGGACACCTGTGGAAACGGGAAGCATGGCTTGCTGTCAGCGCTGATACGCGACTTGCGGATTGGTATCTTGAACTCGATATGCCGACCACGGCCCACCAACTGGGATTTCGGGTAGTGGGAATCGATGATCAAGATCCCTATGTGATGCATAAGAGCGGTCATTGGCAGAAATCACCCGATGCGGCAAAGAACGCTGGTGCATGGACGATTCATCCGGTGAAGTGATCGCGTAAAGGGCTCTGCCCCACGCGATTTTTAAAAGGTAGGGTCGCCTCGCCGAGTCGACCCTTTTGTGAGGGTAGGGTCATCACGCCGTGATGACCGTGGATTCAAGATAGTGGGCGTTGATGGTGGTCGCACGTCCGTTAGATGGGTAGTGCGTGAATATCTTTGAAATGGGTCGCCGGCGGCGCGGCGACCCTACCTTTCTCAAATACGAACAAATCATTCCAGTCGCCCTACCTCCGCGAGTGCCATGCCGACGACTTGATCCATGTTGTAGTAGCGGTAGGTGGCGAGACGCCCAATAAATGATGTATTGGCTTCTTGATCGGCTAAGGCTTTGTATTTTTGATAGACTGTAGCTGAATCGGCACTCGGAATGGGATAATACGGTTCCTTGCCGCGCTCGTAGTCTTCAGGGTATTCTCTAACGATCGTGGTGTTATCGCAGGCCTGACCCGTCGCGTGCTTGATTTCGACGATACGGGTGAATTCCTCTTCGTTAGGATAATTGACCTGCATCTCGGGCTGCCAATAGCCAGGCTTGCCTGAGATGGATTCTCTGCCTTTGAGTTGATCGGGTGTGAATGATTCCGCTTCGAAGCGCAGCGAGCGATAGGGGAGATTACCATACCGGCAATTGAAGTATTCATCGATGGGTCCCGTGTAAATCATGCGGTTGTATTTTACCTTGGATAGGATATCGCGATAGTCCGTGTTGAGTAAGATTTGAATACTATCCCCGCAAGACTCCACCATCCGTTCAAACATCTTGGTGTAACCTGCTTTTGGTAGCGCTTGAAATTCTTCACTCACATAGCGGTCGTCGCGATGGGTGCGGATCGGGATGCGGCGACAAATGCTTGCATCAAGCTCCTTGGGATGAATTTTCCACTGCTTGAGCGTGTAGCCTTTGAAGAATTTCTCATACATCTCCCAGCCGACTTGAGAGATAATCACTTCCTCGGAGTTGGAAGGATTTTCGATGGGCACACGTTTTTCAGCGAGCCATGTTTCCATTGCCTCAGTGGTCGATTCATGGCCTAACCATTGCTCGAAGGTTTTGAGGTTGATGGGAAAACTCCAGTACTGGCCTTCGGTAAAGGAAAGCACCTTGTAGTCCACAGCATGCCAATCGGTGAACATAGAGAGGTACTCACGGATCCGGGGTGAGTTTGTGCGGAAGTAATGTGGGCCGTAAGTATGAATCAAGACTCCGTGATCATCGATGTGGTCGTAGGCATTGCCGCCAAGGTGACTTCGCTTATCCACCACAAGACACTTCTTGCCATGCACATTGCATAGGCGTTCTGCTGCCGTGAGACCTGCAAAGCCTGCGCCAACGATCAGATAATCGAATGATGGTGAGGTCATTGACTCATTTGGGCTTGTTGATACAGCTTGATAAAAGACTTTTGCCAATTCTAGGGATGTTTTTGATGATTACAGGGTGGCAAAGCGTTCTTTCAGCTTTTCCACAAGATAGTGATTGCAGATCATGTGCACATCTTCCACTGGACCGTAGGTGTTATCCGCTGCGTGCAGTTGGATGTCTGCTTCCTTTGCGAGGATTCCACCTGAGAATCCCGTGAGCCCAATGATCTTGCAGCCGATTGCTTTCGCCGCTTTCAAGCCCTCTACAATATTTGGAGAATTACCACTCGCAGAAATAGCGATGAGTATGTCTAGAGGTTTCATACGCTGGCGAATGACTTCGGAAAAAATATGCGTATAAGATAAATCGTTGCCAATTGCGGTCAATAAAGCCGGATTATCTGTTAGTGACCAGACGATTAGACCTTTGCCTCCGATTGGCGTTGGTCCCTTCGATAAATCACATGCCATGTGCGTCGCAGTGGATGCAGAGCCTCCATTGCCGATGATGTAAATTGCTCCACCAGCAAGATGGCATTCCATTAAGGCATCAACCGCTGCATCCAGCGATGCGTGGTTAACTCCAGAAAGCGCCTGTTTGAGTCGCTCTAGGTATTGTTCGAAATCGTGTGTTTTCATAATATTATAAATTGTTCCAATATCTCACTGTTTCCGCTGCATCTGCGAGGTTCGTACATGTAGCGTCGGGGTTGGCGGCAAGGGCAATGGCATCATTACCGATCAGAATGGAGCGGGTTCCGGCATTGCGTGCAGCGAGGATGTCCGCTTTGGAATCGCCTATCATCACCGTCTCCGCAGGTGAGAGTCCGTGGCGTTCCATGAGTTCAAACAGCATGCCGGGGCGAGGCTTTCGGCATTCAGATGATCGTCTCATTTCTGGTATGCCTTCTCCGTGATGGGTTTCCGGATGGAAAGGGCTGTAAACGATATCAAGCAGCGCTCCTCCTGTTATTTCGATCTGCTCCTTCATTCGTTTGTGAGTCGCATCCAATTGTTCAGCGGTGAGTTGTCCTCGGGCAATCCAAGGTTGATTGGTTGCGATCATGCAGATGAGATTATGAGCTGAAAAATCCGCCAATCCCTTGAGTGCATCTGGCATGAACTCGATGTTCTCAGGATCGATTGAGGGTCCCTTGTCACGCAGAATCACTCCGTCACGATCCAAGATTACAGCACGAATCTTTTTAGGAGATTGCCTTGCTTCTTCGGCGAGTAATTTTCTTCGCCAATAGCGTTCGACTTCTACCAGTCTCGCAGGCGTACCCATATCTTTGACATAACCCGTTTCCTCTAACCAGTGAGCGCTGATTTCACCACCTGCTGACAACACTGCTGGGAACACATGCGTGGCGATGTCTGAGGATTGATCCTTCGCAATGCAACCGAGCATTTTCCGTGAACAGGCATAGACAGCTGCATTTGCGCAGTTGTGGTAAACTCCGTTAGGATCGCGCGTTGCTTTTGGAAGAAACGCCGTGACGCGATCAGTTCCAGAAAAAATTTCGACCAAATCCGAATCCTTTGGATGATCCGATTGCCGCACTAGGATCGTCGCGATGGGTCGTTCGGCCTCATGCTGGGAAATGAGCGAGGTTAAATTAAAATCGAGAAACACATCCCCGTAAAGCAGCACGAAATCTTCATCGAGCATTTCGGAGATTTCCAGTAGACAACCCGCAGTTCCTAACGGTTTATTTTCGATGTGGGTATGGATTTCAATGCCCCACGGATTGTAAGATGCATAGCGTTCTGCGATTTGTTCGCCCAGATGTCCAGCTGCGAGAATGACGCGTGTCACCCCGGAGCGAACGGCAACTTCTAGGATGCGGTCGAGCAGCGGAATACCGTCAACTGGCACGAGCGGCTTGGGAACATGGGAAAATTGTTCACCAAGGCGAGTGCCTTTCCCACCACATAGGATAACGGCTTGTTTCATGCTTGGCGTTCTAGCAGGCGGGTTTCACGAATGGATTTCACGGTATCACGAATACTTTGTTCGATCGGTATTTCGGCTTTCCAGCCGAGCGCTTTCAGACGGCTGGTATCTAGCAAAACGAAAGGACTGTCTCCTTTCCAGCCGCGTTCTCCGCCAGCATATTCAAAGGTCACGTTTTCAAGGCCCCATTCTTCAACGACGGCGCGGGCCACATCATTGACTCCGAGAAAATCATCATGACCCACATTGTAGATTTGCACGCGACCTTTCCCGTATTCCGCGACATGAAGCAGCGCACGGATACCGTCTCGGACATCGAGATACGATTTCCGCTGGGCCCCGTCGCCGAGGATGAACAGTTTATTCGGGGTGGCTTTAAGCTTTGCGGAGAAATCTCTAACAACCCCGTGGGAGTAGCTTGGCCCCGTCCACGAAACGAAACGGAAAATGATGACATCCATTTCGTCATATTCCGCATAAGCCTGCGCCATGGCCTCACCAGCGAGTTTCGATGCACCATAGAGTGAGGTTTGGATCAAGGGAGTGTCTTCAGGTGTTGGAAAAACTGACGGTTCGCCGTAAACGGTTGCGGAGGAGGCGAAGAAGAATTTCTTCACGCCATTCTCACGGCAAGATTCGAGCACATTCCATGTCCCGATGGTATTTTGTTCGAGATCGATCCGTCGTTTTTCCGTTCCGCCACGCACGTCAGCATTTGCCTGAAGATGAAATACTGTGTCCACACCGCGCATCGCTTCTGAAAGTTTTTCGCGATCTAACACATCGCCGGTCACGAAACGGAATCCAGGCTTTCCTTCCAGATGGGCGATGTTTTCACGAAAGCCAGTGCTGAGGTTGTCGTAAATTGTGACATCGCAACCTTTTTCGAGGACGAGGGCGTTTGCAAGGTTGCTGCCGATAAATCCGGCACCGCCGGTGATGAGAACGTGTTTCATGTAATTATAAAATGATAAGCTGGTTCACTCTTGGAACAATACCCGAGTTCCACGGGATTCAAGTTTGACTGGCACCATGCGCAGTGCAGACAAGCGGCGCAGCAGTTCCGGACGGTTTGCTGGCGGGCAATAGAATAGAAGAAATCCGCCACCACCTGCGCCTAACAGTTTTCCACCAGTTGCTCCAGCTGCGATCGCTGCTTCGTAAGCTTCGTCGATTTCTGGCATTGAAATTTTTGAAGCGAGGCCTTTCTTTAATTTCCAGCCTTCGTGCATGATCGGGCCGAGTTGATCAACATTCTCAGCCAGCAACGCATCTCGCAATTGGTAGGCGAGCGCCTTCATATCCTGCAACTGTGCGAATTTTGATTTATCTTCAGAGGTATTTTTACTCTGCTCTAGCAGAATTCCTGAGGCACTGCGCACAACTCCGGTGTAGAACATGACGAGGTGTTCTTCCATGTGCCGCAGGGCTTCTTTTCCAAGGAAGATAGGCTCAACAGTGACCGTTCCATCGCGGTGAAAGGTGATGCCATTCAGTCCGCCGTATGCCGCCGCGTATTGATCTTGTTTTCCAATGGGTTCACCCAAGCGTCCTATCTCAACCTCGCATGCGAGCGAAGCACAGATCTCTGAGGTGACGGGTAATCCCTTGTAAGCACGTAACGCGGAAATTAATCCAACTGCGAAGGAAGAGGAAGAGCCCAGACCGCTGCCTTTCGATGGAATATCCGCAAATGAGGTAATCTCGATCGGTCCGTTGACTTCAGTGATTTTCATGCACTCGCGGATCAATCCGTGGCATATCTCTTCAACGGTCTCGACATTTTCGGTCTGCGAGTATTTCAGCACGATACGGTTTTCAAAAAACCGATGTACTGCAATATACATGAACGAGTCGATCGCCGTCGATAGCACGAATCCGTCCTCTTGCTCATAAAAAGCGGGAAGATCGGTGCCGCCACCAGCAAAGGAGGCGCGGAAGGGTGTTTTGGAAATAATCATGAGAATGAAGATGCGTAAATCGGTGGGTATTTCTGTGCAAGAGCCGTAGCTGGCAGTCCAAGCATCTGGCGCAAGGCCTCGATGCGCTCGACGGCAAGTCGTTCAAAACTGAATTCCTGGGCGCGAGCTAGGCCACCGTCAATCAATCGCTCGCGGGTGTTTGGGTTTTGCAACGCATCTGCCATTGCCGCAGTCGCGGCTTCGCGGTCGTTATAATCGACGATCAGAGCCTGACCCGAAGTGACTTCTTGCATCACGGGAATGCTTTGGACAACACATGGTACGCCGCTCGCCATCGCTTCTAACACGCTGCGGCCGAAGGTTTCCTCCCGGCTCGGATGAACGAATACCGAGGCATGACGAAACAAGATAGGCACTTCATCATCCGTCACCCAACCGAGAACTTTGACTTGATCAGACGCTCCACGCTTGCGGGCGATTTCGAGTGTATTTTCTTTGGAGTCACCCCATGCACTTCCGCCTACCATCACCATCGGTGCGCTTTCGCGTAGCTCTATCGGCAGATCACACCAGGCCTCCATCATCAGTTCAGCCTGTTTGTATGGATAAAAATTTGAGCACCAGAAAAAGTAAGAGCCATCGATGCCGAAGCGTTCCTTGAGCATCAACTTCTCGCTATCAGTAGCATTCGCATGGAAAACCTCGTGGTCAATTCCTTCATAACTCTGGAGTAGCTTGGGCGCGATTTCAGGTGCGACGGATAAGATTTGATCACAGGCGAAACGGGTATTCGTGATCACTAGTTCCGCCTTATTAAGACCATGACTGCTTGCCCATCCCCGATACATAGAGCGAAGGCCGCCGATGCGATTTGCGGCGTTCAGGTGATGTAAGGTCAGCATGTGCATCGCCACAGGAACTCGCGGAAGGAGCGGCGCGAGTCCTGTTGTCAGAATTACATCGCAATTCAGTTTCTTCGCTGCTGGGCCAATCCGGAAATGCTCCGCAATCAATCTTTTGATTAACTGGTTGTTCGCAGGGTAGCCCGTTGCGTTAGTGAGTCGTGGGGACTCAATATCCAAGCTTTGTCCATTAGCGCAAAAGAGCACCACTTCCAAATCATCATAGCAGCGCAACGCCTCGCGCACGAAACAGGTGAAGAGAGAGGTTAGTCCAGTCTTCCTGTCCGGTTGTTCGCAGAGTAGGGAAAGTCCAATTTTCATGATTGATTTGATGTAACTGTGGCGACTTACGTTATTTTGCGTTAGTGCATCCCAAGACGATGTCATAGACCTTATAAATAGCTTCAAGACTAGCTCTCCAACTAAACGATTCAGCACGCAATAACCCGCGCTCTATCCAGCCGGATGGAACTCCATCGCGCTCTAGGTTACGCAAGCATTCAGCAAGCTCATCGGGACATGTGGGATCGAAGTAGATAACCGCATCACCTCCTACTTCAGGGAGGCTTGTAACATTGCTGCAGATGACTGGCACGCCCGCAGCCAACCCCTCCAGAACAGGTAGTCCAAAACCTTCGTAAAGCGAAGGAATGACCACACAGTCGAGCGATGCGTAAAAGGCAGCCAGTTCGCCGTCATCTAGCTTTCCCATTTCCTGCAGTCCATTGTTACCCAAGGCTTGCCGCACCTCGTCTGCTAGTTTGATCGGTAGGGGTTCGCCTACGCGGACTAATATGGGTTCCCGTTCTGAGGTTTCCTTGAGTGCGCGCAGAGCTGCTGGGAGGATATTTAGATTTTTGCGGTGGATGCAGCTACCGATGCTACCGATTCTAAAGAATTCATCAGTTTTTTTGACAGGAAACAGATGCGGTTCCGGCATTTCTACGCCGAGAGGAACCACATGAATCTTTGCCAGAGGAATCTCCAGATAAGAATGAACCTCGGTCTTGGTGTAATCGGAATCGGCGATTACCATATCAGCGTGCTTGATATTCTCAACCCAACTCCGAAAGCGGGCGACTTGGTCTGGTTTCAATTCGCCAGGAAAGCGCAATGGTATCAAGTCATGTACTGTTACAACAGTCTTGGTTGTGGCGGGTAAGTAACGTAACATGTGGGACCAGCTGTGGTCGAGAACATGAGCAAGGGGACGGCTGTCTTGCAGTTGCAATTGCATCGGATAGATAAACCGTCTGTATAGCTGGCGAGTAATTCTGCCACGAGCACGTCGTTGCAGCGGGATAACCATTTCGCACTTGTAGCGGTCTCCGTCCTGACGCTGCTCGCTAAGGAAGCGCGCGTACCGATCCATTGAATAATTTCCGAAACTTGGGTGCGCTGGAATCCACGCAATCTCAAGAGGAGATACTGACTGAGACTTATTCATGCATTAATAAAGTAAGAGCTCTCGTGAATATGAAATTTCAAAATCAGAAGCTTGTGCTACTTGAATGGTTTGGATCGTCATCTAACCGCTTATGGCTGAATATTTTGAGGTGAGCACTAGACTCAAATCGGGAAATTAAAATACGCAACCCTTCACTCCGAATTTCCCATTTCTTCGCGGGTTAGTAATCGAGCTACATTTTTTCCGGAAGTAGATGCTTTCCAACCGAGGATTTTGTAGGCTTTCGAGGCATCACCGACGAGACAGTGGCTGTCGACGGGCCGGAAGAACTTGGGATTAACTTGCAGCAGGGTTTTCCCTGTGGCCTGGTCAGTGGCGATTTCGTCTATCCCGGTGCCTTGAAAGTTTAAGTTAATACCTGCTTCGAGGAAGGCGGCGAGGGCATAGTCGCGGACGCTAGTGGAGGTGCCGCTGGCTAATACGTAATCGTCCGCTACGGAATTTTGCAGAGTGAGCCACATGGCCTCGACGTATTCGGGTGCGTAACCCCAGTCTCGCTCGGAGTCGAGGTTGCCGAGTTCCAATATCTCATCGGAGCCCTTTGCGATGCGTGCGACGGTGGAAACGATTTTTCGGGTGACGAAGGATTCTCCGCGTCGAGGCGACTCGTGGTTATATAGGATGCCATTGACGACGAACATGCCATGGGCGGCGCGGTAAACACGACAGAGATTTGCAGCGAAGGCTTTGGCACAGCCGTATGGATTGACCGGTCGAAACGCTGTTTCCTCCGTCTGTGGGGAGTGATCTGGAATGCCGTAGAGTTCAGAGGATGCGGCGTGGAAAAAGCGAGGTGGCTTTTCCATGTCTCGGCAGATCTCCAATAAGGAGAGCGTTGCGACCGCCGTCTCCGCAACGGTAGATTCAGGAATATCGAAACTTAAGCCAACGTGAGATTGGCCAGCGAGGTGATAGAATTCATCTGGTTGAATGCGGGTGAAGATGCGGCGGAGCGTGGTTTGGTCATGCAGATCGGCGTAGTGGAGTTCCAATGGCTGGCCTTCCTTGCGAAGATGCTCGATTCGGTCACGGTTGAACTGACTGGAGCGTCGCACGAGGCCGTGGACCGCATAACCTTTTTTTAAGAGTAACTCCGCGAGGTAGGAGCCATCTTGACCGGTGATACCGGAGATGAGAGCGGTTTTCATATGATTTTTATTGAGAGTAGTGGTCTATGCTCGTTGGATATATTTCATCAATAGTATTCCAGCGTATCGACTTGCGAGTTCCGCATGACTCCAATGTGCCAGGCATGCACTCCGCTGCTGTTTGCTTAATTGTTTGTGTTGGCTTTGATTAGCCAAGATTTGTGAGAGAATTGCGACTATAGCGTCGGGCGAACTGTGTTGGAATATCATTCGATCATCGTTTATTACTTCAGGAATGGCTCCGCTGTCGCTGCCGATTGTTAAGGCTCCGGCGGTGATTGCCTCGATAAGGACATGACCGAACTGTTCCTCCCAGAAACGACCTTCCTGCTTCAGCGGTTTACTGGGTAAAACGAAAACATCGAGTTTGTTCAGAAATGTGTAAACCTGATGATGTGGAACGGGCGGCAGTATGCGAAGCCAACAACCGGATGAGTCCATCTGCGCTAGCTTAGCTTCTAAAGTGCCGCTCCCAAGTAACGCCAGGCGTAGATGTGGGAAGTCAGTTCTTAGAGAATGGATTGCCTGTGCGAGTTCCAGAACACCTTTTTCTTCAACCAATCGGCCACAGAATCCGATCACAAAGTCATCCGCTGCCCAGCCTTGATCTACACGCCAGCTTTGCTTTTCTTCGAGACTTGCGATGGGGAAATCAGCTTCATTCACACCCAGTTGGCCATCTATATGTAGCCGTTCGGGATTCAGACCGGCATCAAGATATAAATTCCCAGCCGCGCGATTACCACCAATCACAATATCAGTCGTTGCAGCAGCTGCTTTGTAAAAGAGATTAACAATAAATCCTTTAAGACCAGCGCGTCTAACATTCTCCCATGAAAATTCAGCAAATGTTGCCTTTGGGCAAGTGATCCATGATGTAAGCCGTGCTTGCCATCTCATGAGTGACCAAGGTTCATTTTCCACAAGAATGACATCCGGACGAAATTGAGCCATTTCTTGCCGTAGTCCTTTAAGAAATATTTTCGTGTGATCTTGCCATGCGGGCCAACGAAGCAGTCTCCGTAATTCATAAACACCCTCGTGAGTAGCTGTGCTAATATCCTTCGATTCACGTCCAAAAACCTTCCATCCTTCAAGATCTATCGTACAAACTATTACGTTAAAATAATTTGCTAAATACAGTGCCTTTTCTCGATTTATCTCAACTGAGTAGGTGTGTCCAATTAGCATTAACCTTGGTTTTGGCTCTGATGTCATACCTGTAAATTGGATGCCGTAATAAAAAGGTCTTTTCTAGTATCTTGGAAACTATACTAATGTTGATCCGTTTGCTTATTCTTGATAGCGCGCTGGTAAAACTCACGGAGGCGAATATCATACTCCTCTTTTGTTAATGCCTCACCCATCTCATGATGAGTCTGGCCTAATACGCCATCTTTGAAATCATTCTCGATAATCGTCGCCATCCCTTGAGGATCCCAGGGCAGTAAGCGACCATTGACTGGATCACGTAAAATCATTTCACTGCCATAATGTGGAGTCAGATACAGACGGAGGCCAAGAGCTGCGGCTTCAATTTCAGCGAGAGAGAACGCTTCGAAGTGTGAGGGGAAAAAGAAGCCGTCGGCAGCCACGAGATGTCTTTCGATATGATCAACCAGTCCAGCAAAGATACAGCCTTCAAGTTGAAATGGAGTGAGTGATTTTTTGAACTGATTCACGGTCCGAGGGCTACCACCTAGAATCAAAAGCCTAATCTGAATACCTCTTTCACGAAGCAGTTCCAGGCACTGTATTGCTTGAAATAGTCCTTTTCTAGCAAAACTGCCGAAGGCAGAAAAAGCCAAGATTTTTTCGTCATTCCTAAATCTATAATGAGACCGCATGGAGTCTCTCCATTTTGCTCGCACATTGATGTTGAATCGATCTGGGTCGTACTGATTCGGCAGTATTCGAAATTGTCCGCCAGATGCCTGAGATGCGATTCTCTCAGAAATCGACTGACTGACGACCCACCACCAAGAGGTTGCATTCTTATCGGCTGCGATTTTTCGTTCCGTATGAGCGGCCCATTCGGCTCCTAGGCGTTTTATGGGATTCATGCGCAAATATTGCGGACGTTTCGCCATTTCCTCGAGCAATGCGCAATTCCAGAAATGCATATAGCGTATATCGGCGCGTTCGGCGAGGCAGCCTGATACTTGCACAAGGGTATCTCGGGAGATTGTCGTATTTCTGAGGCGGCGGTTTACCTGATACTGAAAATCTAAAACATGTAGGTGCCATGTAGGTAGGCGTTGGGGGATTTTATTCCAGATGACTCCATGCTCTGGGCCGAGCTCGCATTCGCTTGCCCAGATCTCGATTTCATCGAATAGATCTCGGAATGAGGGCAGGGCACTGATCCATCCGCGCATTGATGGGCTACGGGCCACCACGTGAGGATCTATGACGATTAGTTTCATGAAGATAGATCTTCTTTAGCTTCTTTTGTTCTGCGTTTTTCTAATTCATCCTCACTCGCCACGGCAAATACACTTACATTCGGACATCCAAGGAATAGGTTATCTCGATTGCCTTTCGTATTCATGAGATAGGTTTGGGGAAATTTTTTACGAATAGTCGGTAGGCTATCGAACAACGAGTAAGAATAATGAATACAGTCACCTTCTGAGTATTTCTCGAACTTACCTCCGTTTTTGACATACTGAAATGCTTTACACATGCCCTAAAATTCTAAGATATTCTTCAGTGTAAAAACCCGGGTATCGCAGGTAGTCATTCAAGCTTTGTTTGCAAAGCTCTGAACGTTTTACGTATTCATTTTCTTGCATGTGAACCGCCTGTTCCAATGCTAAACGTAATGAAGCAACATCGCCGGGCTCGCAAAAAAGAGCTTGTTCACCGGCTGCTTCAGGCACTCCGCCGGCTCGACTTACAATGGAAGGAACACCGCAGCATCGCGCTTCGATTGGAGTCAGACCGAGGTCTTCTTGAAATGCGACGGGTGCAATGTTCCAGCGCGAAGAAGCCATCTGCCTTTCTTTCTCCTCAGGGCTCACAAAACCTGGCATTTTTACGAACTCACGAATGCTCAAGTGATCAACAAGGGTTTCAATTTTCTCTCTTAGTACGCCATCGCCGTATAGAAAGAGGGGGTTCGATACGCGGTCTATTTGTGCAGTAGCGTAGGCTTCGACGAGTTGCTCCAATCCTTTCAATGGTACCCAACGGGCGATAAAAAACAGTCCATTACGTTTCTCAGGTGGAACATATGCAGTGGGTAAATCTGAGACCGCTGGCACAATAGCGCAATTTATGTCGAAGTCTTTTTTTCCCCAAGTCTGTGCGACGAATTTGGAAATAAACCATACTATATGCGCTAAACGCAGTCCTATTACAAATCGACTCCCGTGTGTTTCGACACGTTGGTTCTCTACTGTTACAATTAATTTTTTTCCGAGTAGGCGCGCTGGGTAGGTTGCGTAAATCAATGGGAAATGGCAGTGTATAATATCGGCCCAAAATAAATCTTTGATATATTGCCAATCAATATTTGTAATGTAACGTATATTGACCCCCAGCTTGGAAATGGATTTTTCTAAAGAATTCTGAACGATTAAACCTTTAGCTACACGATAAACGAGGCGAACATCAATTTTACCCTCATCCAATACTTCTCTTGCTATAGCTGCGGTAAAAATCTCAATACCACCGTGTGATCCACCAGATGGAGCAACCATTAATACTCTGGGCTTTCGATTGAGCATATTTTAGGCGTTAAGGTTAAAGATTTTTTTCCAAAGCCCAAGGCATTTTCGGCGAATATAGGACATGCTACTTGGAAATCCTTGTAAAAAACGTGGAAGCTGTCGTATCTGGCGATCTATCCTTATGCCATTCCAAGGACATAAATTTCCTCCTGTAATGTAGAGCTTGCCGTGATAATCACAGAAAATATGACTCACCCATAAATTATCAGTCCGGAGAATTTCAGGAGAATTGTCGCTAATATCAAACAGAGGAAAAAATTGATTTTTAACGAAGAAACAATTGGTACGTGTAGTTGCAACAAGTTCATAGCCTTTTGAATTAGCTAAGCTAATCAAAGACGAAATACTCGCACCTTGTAATTGATCGAAATTCTTTGGTTGAACGAACTCTATTCCAGTTGCTATAGTCGGATTAAACTCAATACAAACAACTTTAGGTGAGTATATTTTGATGCTATCCCAGATATGATAGTCACATCCATCGATATCAATTGATATGAAGTCAAAGTCTTTAGGTATAGCTGTCTCAGTTAAGATTTTATCAATATTTTGATGGTTGAAATCAACATACCTATTGACAGTCACGATCTTGGCATTCTTCGAAAAACGTTCTTTAAGAACCTTATATTTTTCTTTATCTCCTTCGATAAGAACTGCGTGGTAATCATTCTCTGAAATCAGTCTGTAGGTGTTTGATAAATACATTCCATCCCACGCACCAAATTCTACGCACCACTTATCGCATTTCCCAATTGTTGCTAAAATTGACTCGATGATACCATCTTCTCCAAATTGAGAATGAATATCCATAGCCTTTTCGTTGAGCCAAGTATTTGTTTTTTTATTCATTAGGTTTCTTGATATTATAATTTCATCCACAGCTAGTTTTGTCCTTCGTAGCGTCCTTCGTTCAATGCGAAATCTAGTTCGCTATCGGACAATTTTGATAGATTGGCTAATTTTTTATCGCAGAATATTCTTCACGCATTTGATTTGTGAAATGTATAATACTACGTCGAATATGATAATTTAATATTTGATAGAAAATTTGGCAGTTATTTAATGAGTCTGAGTTGGAAATTCCTATAGATTAACCAAACACATGGCATCCCAATCAATAAACTTATAAGAACGTTCGCAATAATGATTCCTTGGTATCCATACCAGACTCCGAAAGTTGAAGCGCTTACAAGCGTGGCTAGACCGATTGCAATAGAAGGGATTAGAAATGGCTCTTTTTTTTCAGCTCTAGTGAGGGTTGCTACCGCTAGGGTTAAACAGAACATACCGGAATTCAATGTAATGACTAATGCATACTTCCATTCAATCATCCTAGTTGAAAAAATACTGAAATCAAAATGAAACATAGAAGATAAAAACGACTCGTGTTCTTGGAATGCTATAAGAGTAATCATGAAAACAACGGCTAATGATGAATAGATCGCAAGAGACCTAAACAACGATTTTCTAAATAAAATGAAAAGCTCACTAAAAATTTGCTTTGAGATGTAATTCCCGAAAATCGCAGACTTGGTAGTAACCCATGAATATGAGATTTGCGCAATTGAATCCACGATCTTTAAAGTTAATCCATAGCGACCAGCTGCTTCTGCGCCTGAATATTTGAAGATGATGGGATGAACAAATTGACCGATGAAATAGCCGCATAGCCAACTCAAGGATATTTTCCATTGAAGTGGCCAAATCTCATTTTTCCAAGAAATTGAAAATTCCTTCTTGTGGTTTGTACTCCAAAGATCGCGAAAGGCTGCGCCGAAAACCTTTTTGTAGAGAAGGCAGCCTACGGCGACATACGATAGTATCTGGAGCCCACACGCGTAAAGTCCCCACCCGCACAATAGGCCAATCCAGAGCACTATCGATGAGACAATAGACTGCTTAAAATGCATCGCGTAGATTTCCGAGATTTTTCCGCAGCCCTCTGCAATTCCTATAAATGGTAGAGAAAACATCTGAAGGGTGGATCCGATGCAAACCAATAGCCAAGGTATCATCCAGAGACTATGTGATGCCTTATCTCCGCTTGATGAAAAGAACCAAAATCCACCAATAAGAAGAGTAATAAAGACTAAAGTGGATATCTTTAAGTACCAAGAGACAGTGAAACGAAGTAAGGAAATAAGGCGATGTTTGTTCCTTTCGTCTCCTGCCAAGACATTTTCATTAGTCCACTCCAATTTTGCCATCTCATGGCTTGCAAACTGCATAATCACGCCGGTCAATCCAAGTTCAAAGAATACCTGAAGCGCTTGGAGAGAAGCAAATGTGAAATAATAGCCCTGCTCTTTTGGAGACAGAGACCAAATAACTAATAACAATGTTAGCGGAGTGGCACCTAGGTTCCATATTTTTCCCATCAGAACATTTTGTATGGCCTTATCGGCTCCCACCTTATCAAATAGCGATTTGGTGATAACCTTGAATTTATTTTCCGGTCTCACCATCGATTGAATTTCCACTGCGGATTAAGGTTCAGTCTAAGTATTAGATTCCGCAAGAGGCGGTGCAATGGGGGGAGCTTTCCAACCACAATGAGGAATAAACCATTGAATACATAGAATAAACCGTGGATACCGCCAGCCGTTGTCCCGATGCGAATCGAAGCGTTTGCCCAGAAGCGCCAGTTGGTATAATCGTAGGCGATGCCGATGACGGAATGACGTATCGCATTTTTAAGTTCATGTTTTGCAAGAATTGGTACGTAGACATCAGAGATTTCACGGATGCCTTCGACCTCACCCATGGCACAGAGACCGATACGAACTATAGTGTAATCTACAAGCTCTGGATTGGTGCTATCATTCGTTTTCGGGTTGAAATCCAAAAGTGTGGAGTTGAGATAGCGGATATTGTATCCATCCTTTACTGATAAGAGTGCTATTATGACTTGCGGGACACAGGTATAGGTATAGTGGAAGGCCTTTGCCAGATGATTTGCGAGTAGTCTGGTTTGAAATACCGAGGTAGAAATAAACATTAAGTTATCGTGCCAACTGTGACCATGCACACGAACGCACTCAATCAGATCTTCTATTGATTGGTATGTTTCTGTTGTTATTGGTCTGTATCTGGAGGGATTTATGTTGGAAAATTTTAGGAGTACTGTATCGTCATTTGTCATGCTTATTTCGCGGCGAATCGTCTCAATGGCATTCGCGCATGGTTCATCGTCATCGCCCAATAGCCATAACCACTTGGTCTCTTGTAGGGAGAGTACCGTCAATATGTTAGCATTTGCTCCAATATTGAAGGGGTTTCTTATGATGCGAATTTCACATCCAATATTTTTAAACGCCTCTATACGCGCGGATGCGGATTCCAAGACCGGTATGTCCGAACAATTGTCATAAATGACGATTATTACATCTGAATCAATCTGAGGTAACAAAAGATCCAGAGTGTGATTTAGTTTATCATTCCTGTTATAGGTGGGAATTCCTATTGTGAGTTTGTGCCTGCTCATGTTGAATTCTTTAAGGATTGAGAAGCTCCTTTAGCTTATTAAGTATTACTTCCCGTGACAGCCACGCACCGAAATCACTGAGATGATTATCATCAATAAACACCGGGCTTCGGTCTTTCACCGCGAGGCATCTACTGTCCTTTAGGTAGTTTGGTGAGATATCAAGAATGCTGCAGAAGGGATACTTTTGGCTCAACTGATATAAGTGATTCGCGCCCCGACTGTGTCCTTCCGTGTTACTGGCCTCCAAGTAAAATGATTCTAGGGATACAGGGTCGATACCAAGGTAAGCCAGATACTGAGGGGCGTTTCGTGTGCCTATCGGCAATTCCGGTGGCTCAGATAGGAGGAGAACTTTTGATTGTTGATTTCCTAGAAACTGAAGTAGGTCATCAGCAATGGCTGGATCCTTGAATGTGGTGGACCATCTTGCCGCGATTACAACCAGTTTTGGTTTCCAAGATTCGAGATAACTAAGCCGACTCTTATCGAAGATATATTTTTGTTCCTCCGTAAAATAAATGGTTTCCCCCGATTTTTCTAGCGGGATAGGAAAAAATGTTGCAGTGCCGTCTGCACAATAAAAGGAGATGGTCATTCCCAGTTCACGGGCAATGCTATCAAGTGTGGAACCCCACATAATTGAGTGGGAATCGCCTAAGACTACGATCTCTGGCTGATCACCTCCATATTTTTTAATAATGCCGCCACTAGCAAATGTATCCGCCGTTCCGGGATTTTTCATCTGATATTCTACTCCGGAGGCTATTGTTACCCTTTTGAAATTTTCTAGCCAACTTTGTTGGGGAGCTGTGCTGTAAAGTTGTCCTTTCCAAACGGTTGGCTTGAATTTGGAGATGTCTTCTTCTCGATCATCGTTCATCTGAAACGAGAATGTTGCTAGAACCAAGGCAGCGAGACCGATGATTCCAAATGGAATTTTCTTAGCGTATCGTGTTTTATCTTCTATGAAATGATAGGAGATTACTGCTGCTGTGAACATTAGCGGCACGGCGTATGCAAGCATTTGCAAATGATTCTCTCCCTCACGGCGGGCTCCCATGAAGACTATGATGGGCCAGTGCCAAAGGTAAAGAGAGTAAGATATTTTTCCAATGTAGACTAGGCAAGGGTTGCGAAGAAAAGCGGATGAGTTGCCGCTATTGCCTGACGTGCCGTGGATCACCATGATAGCGCCAAGAACGGGAAAACATAGCAAAGGTGAGATTCCATTCTCACCAGAAATAAGAAAGAATGATGCGATGATCAGAGCAAGACCTAGCAGTGAGATGTATTCCTGATACTTCACTGATAGATTTGTGGTTTTAGGCTTCAGAGCGAGCAGGCAACCCGCTCCTAACTCCCAAACACGGGTGGGCAGTAGATAGAACGTGGCAGTAGGATGGTGAATTGCTCCATAAATGAATGTGAAAAAACTCACTAGGATCATCGCCAAAATGAAGAGGGCGATCTTATTTCTGAAAAGCTTGAAAAGAGTTAGCAAGATAAGGGGGTAGAAAAGATAAAATTGCTCTTCTACAGAAAGAGACCAAGTATGAAGTAGTGGCGAATCTTCTGCTTTGCTTCCCCAATAATTTCCTGTGTTAAGCCAATAATGGATATTTGCTATAGAAAATAACGCAGCAAGACCCGCTTGACCCATTTCCCTGACTTCAGGCGCGTAAACTATAAAATGACCGACAATGCCAATGATAGCCAGCATGGTCAACAATGCTGGCATGATCCGTAAGAACCTTTTTTTCCAGAAATTCGGAAAACTGAATACTCCGTTCACCATGTCACGATGGATAATGGAGGTGATTAAGAATCCCGAGATTACGAAAAAAATGTCCACGCCTAGGTAGCCCCCAGGGAGCCAATCGACTCCCAAATGAAAGACGACTACAGACAAAATCGCCAAAGCTCTAAGGCCATCAATCTCCGGTCTGTATTTTAAGCTATCGATTTTTTGCAATGATTTGGATGAATTGAGAATTAGATAAGCATTCGTTTTAGAGTCCGCATAATCAGGCCTGTATGGTATTTTTCTTAAATAGTTTAAGTCACGGGTGTCCGGTTAAATTGAAATCCGATATGTATGGACTTTGATTCGCTTGGTTTCGTGCTCTCCAGTATTAAGCCAGTAGGCAGCATTTTTATGATCATTTAGATAAATTACGTTGATTCCATATCGAGAGGTTTGGATAAAGGTTCCATTTCACCGAAGTCGCGTCCGAAGGCCATTTTTGGGTAAGCATTGGTTTTTGTGTCGAGTTCGACCTCAAGTAGGTATGGTTCCAGTGGATCGTTGGCGAGTGAGGCAAGGGCAGACGGGATTTCTCCAGTTTCGCTGACGGATGAGGTTGATATGCCGTATGCTTTGGCAACGGCGACGAAGGACGGGGTATCGTAACCCCAGAGGGTCGATTGGTAGCGCTGGTTGAAATAGGATTCCTGAAATTGGCGAACCATACCGTGACAGCGGTTGTTGAGGACGACGAGCTTCAGAGGCAGTTTATTGCGGCGGATAGTCTGAAGTTCCTGAATATTGAGTTGGAAGCCGCCGTCACCAGCGATGAGCACAGTCGGTCCAGTGGCAATAGCTGCACCGATGGCGGCGGGAAGTCCAAAGCCCATGGCTCCCATGCCACCGGAGGTGAGAAATCGCTGATCCTTCCCAAGACGGAGGCTCTGAGCAGCCCACATCTGATGTTGACCGACATCGGCAACGTAGGCTTTCGCCCAAGGTGTGTAGGCGGACAATTGGTGGATAAAAGTGTTAGGGTTGATTCCTTGAGAGTCCTTGAGTTCGTCGCTGTCTGGCCATTCAGCCCTGAGCTGATTTAGCATTGCGAGCCATTCGGAAGAAGCTCTGGCGGTGGGTTGCCAGAGCTTGGGAGCTTCAAGTAGGAAGGGGAGGAGCTCATCTTCAAGCGTAGTGCAGTCTTTGACTCGGTGATTAAGTTCGCCCGCCTCGCAGTCCACATGAAAAAAGCGGCGATTGCCACGGAAGCCTTCAAGATCGGAACCGGTTTGACGGATATCGAGACGGCTGCCGAGCACGAGAACCAGATCGCTTTTAGCGAGACCGAGATTTGACCATCGGTTACCATAAGATCCTATCAGGCCGAAGCGGAGCGGGTGATCCTCGGGAAGAACATCAACGCCCATGAGCGAGTGGACGACAGGTATTCCGAGAAGATCAACGAAGGCTCGGAACGCGGATCCTGATCTACTGCTTCTGATGCCACCGCCCGCGAGAATTAGAGGGCGTTCTGCTGTGGCGAGTGCATCCCGCAGACGGGCAAGGAAGTCCGCGCGTAGACTCGAAGCGGCAGTGTTAGGTGGTGTAGTAGTGGGTAACGGAGTGATAGTAGTGTTATCGGGAAGAGCAAAGCGCTGGACATCCATGGGGATATCGACAAGCACGGGTCCGGGACGACCTGTAGTGGCGATACGGAACGCTTCATCGAGGATAGCGGGGAGTTCCGTAGGATCATTGACAAGCCAGGCAGCCTTGGTGATGGGTTTCACCATGGAAACGATGTCTGTTTCTTGAAAACCTAGCTGGCGTATGGGTAGGTTGCCTTTCTGCTCGTGGCGATTGACTTGGCCGGTGATGAAGACGGTCGGGACGGAATCGAAATAACAACTACCGATCGCGGTGATGAGATTTGTGGCCCCCGGCCCACTGGTGGCCATAGCAACCCCAGGAATGCCGGTCATGCGGGCCCAACCCTCGGCTGCGAATGCCGCGCCTTGTTCGTGGTGCATGCTAACAATATGGATATCCGTCGTGCGTTCGAGGGCATCAAGCATGAAAGTGATCATGCCTCCGATGAGTTCGAAGACGTGCGTGACACCACGAGATTCAAGCCAGCGTGCAGTGTATTCAGCATTATTCATAGAGATTAGGGTGGGGTGATTGAATGGTTCAGAGATAAATATCAACCGAGCCAGCGATGGGTTTTGTCTATCGCTGACGCGAGTGGGATGTGCACTTTGAGACCAAGTTCGGTGCGTGCTCGGGTGATATCTGGGACATAACGGTCGGCAGGTCTTATGTGAGATGGAGTTGTCAATATCATAGGCTCAAGGGGAGAGCCGAGAGTAAGACTGACGAGGCGGGCGAGATCGGAGATGTTGATTGCTTCATCAGATCCGACGTTGAAGATCTGGTTCGATGGACGCTGAAAGAGCAGAGTCCAGAGCCAGATCGCTAGATCGGCGGCGTAAAGATAACTGCGAACTGGGGTGCCATCACCTTTAATTTGAATGGGTCTACCTGCGCGGATGTCGGCTATGAAATTTCCGATGGCATATACTGAATCTAGAGGGAGATGAGGGCCTACAAATGCAAAACACCTAGCTATGATAAGATCGTAGCCGGTTTTTCTAGCGTGGTTGGAAGCTAAATTCTCGGCCATTCGCTTAGCCTCACCATATGTGGAGGACACGATAGTGGTGCCCAATTCTGCGATATAGCTCTCCGGAAGTTTTAGTAGATTGGGCGGCTGCGGGCCGTAACTGGCACCGGAGCTGGTGAGGAGTAGTTTATGGATACCGGCAGCAGCGGCAAAATCGAGGATGTGTTGAGTGCCTGAAATGACTGAATCCACAAGTTCGAAAGCGCTATCACCGCTTCTAGCAGTATCATCTGTAGCTGCGTGGATGATGTAGTGATAGGATTGTTTCGGAAATACAAAATTTCTAACATCACCTTGAATGAATCGAAGTTCTTGGCGATGAGAAAGAAAATCGGCCTTATTCAGAAATGCGTCGGGATTGCGGCTGAGGATAGTGGCGGTGGATCCAAGACTGAGCGCTTGGTTTGCGTATACGAAGCTCTCGATAAGCCAGCGTCCAAAAAAACCAGTTCCGCCGGTTATGAAAATATGTTTTCCGCGGCATTCATTCCAATAATCCTTGGTATGGTCGAGAATGTGTTGGAGATCATTCTCGGGAAGTGGCTGCGTAAATTGACTCATGAAGTAATTAATCTGACTAAGTGTGCAGAGATTTTTTGAGTTTAGACTTGATTGGAGGTTTCTCGGTGTAGCACCAACAGGACTAAAGCGGATTCGCGTTCAACTCAGTTTTTTTGTTAGTAACATAATCACGAATGACCTTCACCATGAAATCGATCATTTCGGTTGTGAGTCCCGGGTAGGTTCCAAGGAACATCGTTTGTTTCATGATGCGGTCTGCCGCTGGAAGCGGGGAAGAGGAGGAATCAGGAGACGGGGGACAGGAGGCAGGTGAAGAGATCACTCGGAAGGCGTTCGGGTCATCGCGCTTGAGTTGAACGAAGGCGGGTTGGCGGACGAGGTTGCCGCCGAAGAGCATGCGGTTGCCGATTTTGTGTTTGTCGAGTTCCTGAGCCAGTTCGGTGCGGGTAAATGGAGCGGATTCCTTGATGGTGATTTTGAAGCCGAACCACGAGCAGTCACTGCGGCAACCGCTCTCGTCCCAGAGGAATGAAGAGTTGAACCGCGAAACACGCGAAGCACACGAAAGTTGAGAAGAGTCAGAAAATGAATTAGATGATGGATTTGATGAATCTAAATTCTCATTCGCGTCATTTAGCGTGTTTCGCGGTTTTTCTAATTCTTCTTGCCACTCACTCGGCGGTATCCATGCGGTGGCGTGTGTGGGGAGGGCGAATTCGATATAGTCTTCGAGGCCGTGTAGACCACGACGTAAGAGTTCCCAGTTTTGTTTGCGGGCTTCTATGAAATCGGGCAAGCGTTTGAGTTGAACTCGGCCGATCGCGGCTTGGGTGTCGAGGGGTTTTAGATTGTAGCCAAGATGACTGTAGATGTACTTGTGATCGTAGCCTTCGGGAAGTTCACCGAGTTGCCACATAAAGCGCTTTCCGCAGGTATCGTCTTTTCCCGAGGCACACCAACAGTCGCGGCCCCAATCGCGGAAGCTCTCGGCGTAGGTCTTGAGCGGGGGCTTGCGGATAATGTTGACGGATCCGCCTTCGCCCATCGTCAAGTGATGAGGCGGGTAGAATGATTGAGTGGAGATGTCGCCGAAGGAGCCGGTGGGAGCTGTTAGGAATAGCGATAAAGAGGGGAGGATTGACGATTGACGATTGACGATTGTTGATTGTTGATTTGAAGAAGTGGCGCTTAACTCTTCGCTGATTTCTGTCTCCTGTTTCCTGTCTCCTGATCCGTGAATGCGAATGATCGGATGGCCTCCTTTTTCGGCGATTTTGATGAGGTGGTCTAGGCCGAGTTCTTTCGCTTTGTCGAGTGGTAGGGTGTATGTGCAACCTAGGGCATCGCAGTTATCCTCGATGAGCCAGAGATCATGTTTTTTGCAAAAATCTAGGACAGTGATGAGTTCGAAGGGATTGCCGAGGGCGTGAGCCATCATGACGGCTTTGGTTTTGCCGGGAGTGTATGCAGCTTCTAACAATGAGCAGTCAGCGTTGCCAGTATGGACTTTGGCATCGATGAAGACTGGAATTGCGCCACATTGAATGATGGGAGCAACGGTGGTAGGAAAGCCGGCCGCAACAGTGATCACTTCATCACCTTTGCGAATCCGCTTATGCTCGGGAAGTTTGTGGGTTGTTAGAGCGGATATGGCGATAAGGTTGGCGGAGGATCCGGAATTCACCAAGAGGCAATGTTTGACGCCCATGAAGGCGGCCAATTCCTTTTCCATGGCTTCTCCCTCAGGGCCCAGTGTGAGCCAGAAATCCAGAGTGGATGAAACCGCGGCTTCGACCTCATCTTCTGTGAAAACACGACCGGCGTAGGGGATGTTTTGTCCATTCACGAAGGGAGCGTGAGCGGGATCGTCGCCGGGTCGATTAGCGCTGTGGGTGAGACGTGAATACTCGCGGGTGAGGCGGAGGATTTCGGTTTTGATGGATGCGGCGTTTGACATGTTAGATATTAGGTAAGGTTTATGGGTTGATGATGTCATCTACCGTGGATTCCAAGGTAGATTGGCAAGAGAAACCGAGGATGACTTTGGATGCTTTTTGCTGTGTGAGGGCTTCAGCGATGGCTTGTATGGCCGATGGTCGTTGCTTTGTTTTGGTATAAGCGCTGAAGATGCCATGGAGGAAAACTTCGCCGTTCCATTGTGACGGATGGGGTGGTGGGGAGCCGGGCAGGGATTCGACCTGGAGGACATCGATGAGCTGCCAGATGGGAGTGTGTTCGGGCAAGGCATACTGTTGGCGGTAGCCGCCGACACCGAATTTGCGGACGAGACCGGATTTTATAAATGATTCGAGAAGGTCGTTAAAACCGTGGTGGTTGAGAAGAGAGAGAGGGACTTCATGAGCAAGCCAAAGGTCAATGGGGCGTCCGAGTTGTTCGATGCTCCGTAAGATCCGGTCTTTTGCATAGGAGATCAGTTTTGATTCATCGATTTGGGTTGTGCGTCTGCCAAGAGCGCGTGCACCCGCCTGAATGAGCTTTGAAGGGAGATATAGATGCGCGAGTGAGGAAGAGTCGATGGGGGGAGTAAGTCCGAACTTCGTGTGGAAGGTGATATCGGTGGTGTTTTTGAAATGATTGCCGAGAATGCGCTCCATGCAACCAGCGGCGTAAAGGGGGGCTGTATCAAAGCTACGGATGCCAGCGGCGTGAATACGATCGAGCATGTGGCGTATCGCCCGTTCGGAGTTAAGTTTCCCGAGAGCGGCGGTTCCTGCGATCAGGCGGTCAAAGGGAACGGTTGTCATTGGAGGGGAGGGAGACAAGATGATCGCTGAGGCGGAATGCCAAAGCTAGGGCTGTAAGTGTGGGATTTGCGTGAGATCCCGTGGGGAGTATTGACGTTCCAGCGAGCCAGAGATTTTGGAAATTGAAGACCTTGGAGTTGCTGTCGGCGACCCCAGTGCTTATATCAGCAGCCATCGCAGTTGCGCCAATGTGGTGAGCGTTGTCGGCGAGTCTGGAGTGGATGGAGGAGGGGTCTTCGAGGAATTGAAAAGGGCGGAATTTTCCCCAAGCGAGGATATTTTCGTAACGATGCTTAAATTCGCGGGCGTATTGGAAGATGGATTCGGAGACGCGTGGGTCAATATTCCAGTGGACTTGGGCGATTGGGAGGCCGTTGGGATCGGTGCGTGAGGTAGAGAGACTGATGTGGCTTTCTTTATTTCGGAGGTCTTCAGCGGAGACTGCAAGGATGGTTTGGTGGAGGGGGGAATAAACTAGCCCTTTTGAAAGGCAGCGGACGGAAAGCAAACATTCGCGGACCGATGGGATGCGTTGTCGTCCAAAGCAATGTTCATCGTAGGGAGACGACTTGCGAAGCATGAGAAAGGTCCCGGAGACAGCGGGCAGATTGTGGGTGTTGCGGTATTCCGGTGACCAAGAGATTCTGCCTTTGATGAATTGGTCTTGCGTGGGGATGAGTCGGAAGACCGATTGGAAGAGGGCTGCTCCTTTGCCGGTGATTTCGCCCAGATGACATCCAGGGTGATCTTGGAAGGCGATGCCAATACATTGGTGATCATTAAGTTCGGTTACGTCAAAGCGGTGTTTCTGGATGAGGAGGAATCTGGCGTTTTCGATGCCACCGGTGGCGAGGATGAAGTTGCGCGCTTTGATTTCACGTTCTCCTTCATCGGTAAGGCATACGACAGAGGTTATGTTGCCAAGTCCATCGGTATTGAGACGCAGGGCAGGGGCGTTTTTGAGAAGTGTGATGCGGTTGTTAGATAATTCGCGTTGGTATTTTTCACGGAGTCTGGGTTGGGAAGTGAAAATGCTGGAGTGAACGCAAAATGGGGAATCTTGCGCATTGATGAGCCCATCGCAGGATAGTTTTTTCGCAACTTTGGGGATTGTGGAAATAGCATGCTGGTAGTGATCTGGCGACACGCCAAGAAAGGTTTCAGCATGTCGATAGAATTCGGAGAGTTCGTTGTATGAGATGGGCCAACCTTGTGGCAGGATCCAATCGCGTGGTTCTAGATCGATGGGGTCGAAGCGCATGGCTTGTCCACCCCAACGTTCGGTGGAACCACCAAAAACCCGAAAGCGCGATAAGGATGAGCCAGGGTGGGAATGGCCAGTGGAGTCACAAATGAAATGGGACTGCGATTTTTCGGTGATTTCCAGGCCGCCAGCCTCCAAGAGTGTGATATTCTTGCCTGCGGATGCCAATGAAGTGGCGAGTGCGATACCGATGGCACCGCTGCCGATGATGCAGATGTCGGGAACTGCCGGATTATGCTTCATGATATAAAGATCTGCACGATAAGGGCGATAATATTTCTTACAGAGATGCTGGTAGCGCAATTGTATCACCTCCTTGTGTTAGAACTTCGTAGCCCTGCTGATTGAGATAACGGTATGATTTTTCCTGCTCAGATGGTGTTAATTGGCCGGACTCATAATGGATAATCGAAGGTGAAACATCTTTCAAATTGAAAGATTTCAGTATTTCAAAATCCATACCCTCAGTATCGATTTGTAAAATATCCACCTTAGAAAAACCATGTTTTTTAAGAAGTGTCTCAGGAGTAACGCATGGAACAACTAACTCCACGACTGAGCCTCGGCACTTTTTTGCGTAACTCTCTATTGCTTTTCGATTAGAAGAGGCCAGCGTAAAAGCGAAATTCTGATCGTGTTCATCAACTTCAGCATAATAAAGCTTTAATGAACCAGAACTACTAGAAATGGCACAGTTTTCGAATTTTACTGAATCTACTCCCAAATAGTTTTTTTTCAAGCGTTCAAAAACTAGCGGTTGAGGTTCAACAAGTATACCTCGAAGACCATATTTATCGATATAAGGTCTTATCGGATCATTATCAACTCCATCATTGGCACCAATTTCTACAAAGGTCATGCCCTGACCCTTGCGGGAATAAAGTTCTTTGATCGCAAGTTCAAAAACACTGAATTCTTTGACCCCTAAATAAGCTGCCGGATGTGCTTTCCGGAGTTCATACCCTCTTGAGATGATAAGTTTTTTAATTAACGTTTTAATGTCGTGAAATAGCATAAATTATTTTATTCATTTTGTTGTTAGTTTCCCTTTGTAGCAAAGATTTTAACACGAGTTTTGGGCTTATAGAATGGGCCTGTAGGTAGTGATCTTGTGATCACGCCGAGAAAGGCTCTGGTATGTCGATTGAATACGGATAGTTCTTAGTTATTCGTTTCTCGCCCCGATGTGTCGGGGTTGGTTCTTGGTTAGAAGAGAAGATTTTTTGAACCGCAAAAAACGCGAAATTACGCGAAAGGAAGAGGAGTAGATATTGAAATATATTATAGTTAGATTAGATGGAGTGTTTGCCCCGCCAATGAAGAGAAAATAGTATGTTATTTCGTCGCTGGCATATTTGATGCCGAATTAATTTCGCGTTTTTCGCGTGTTTGGCGGTTGAATTACTCTTCTGCCCAAGGGAGTCCTTTGGCGGATGCGGCTTGGTGGTAGGATTCGATCTGGGAACGAGTTAGATCGGCGAGGTTGGTCGATTGCTGTTCCTTGAGATACCACTCGGCGGTTTGAGCGATGGTTTCTTCGAAGGACCAGACGGGTTGCCAACCGAGAAGGTGGTAGGCTTTATCGATTGCGAGATTGAGCTTAGAGGCTTCGTGCACGGCATTTGGGTCCGAGGCATCAAGCCATTTTCCTCCTGCATGCTTGATCAGTTCTTGAACGAGTTCTGCGACGGTGCGGTTACTGGTAATGTTAGGACCAAAGTTGAAGGCGCTGGATAATTCAGAAGTTAACCGCGAAACACGCGAAGTACGCGAAAGTAAAGAAGTGGCAGAGTCTTGAGAGGAAGATTCGATTGATGATTGATGATCCGACTTCGCCGAGACTACGACGGACAAGTTGATGATTGCCTGTCCCGATGTAGTCGGGGTTGATTTTTGATTTGAGGAAGAAGAGGCGAGGGAGGCGGCGAGGTGGAGGTAGCCGGAGAGTGGTTCGAGGACGTGTTGCCAAGGGCGAGTGGCGATTTTGTTGCGGACGGGGATGGCTTGACCGGCACGGATCGCACGAATGCAGTCGGGCACGATGCGGTCGATGGCCCAGTCTCCACCGCCGATTACGTTGCCAGCTCTTGCTGAGGCAAGGTGAACGAGAGGAGTTTCGGAGGTCGGATGGCGGAGGTCGGAGAACGGAGAAGAGAAGAAGGAGCGACGGTACGATGCGATGACGAGTTCTGCCGCGCCTTTGCTGGCGCTATAGGGATCGTGACCGCCCATGGCGTCTTCTTCGCGGTAGGCGTGGAGCCACTCGCGGTTCTCGTAGCATTTGTCTGTCGTGACGCAGACAACGGTGCAGGGATAATTTGAGAGCCGGACTGCTTCGAGCAAGTTGACGGTTCCGATAACGTTAGTCGCGAAGGTCTCGACGGGTTGTTCGTATGAAAGGCGAACCAACGGTTGGGCTGCTAGGTGGAAGATGACTTCTGGTTTGAAGTCGGAAACGATCTGTTGAAGCTTTGTTAGATCCGAGATGTTACCCCGGTGATCCTTTGAAATCCGACTGCCGAGTTTAAGCTGATCGAATAATACCTCGTGAGGCTGTGGATCGAGCGCGTAGCCGGCGACTTCTGCGCCAAGACTAAGCAACCACTCGCAAAGCCATGAGCCTTTGAAGCCGGTATGGCCTGTTACTAGGACGCGCTTGTTTTTGTAAAATCCGCTGAACATAAGGTGGAAGAGGAGTTTCGGAGGACGGAGGGCGGAGGGCGGAGGACGGAGGGCGGAGGGCGGAGGGCGGAGGGCGGAGGGCGGAGGGCGGAGGGCGGAGGGCGGAGGGCGGAGGACGGAGGACGGAGGGCGGAGGGCGGAGGGAATTTAGCTACAAAAGCTTTCATGTTTGTTGATCATGCCGCCTATTTGACGACCGATGATACTTGCTTTCGATTTGAAATCTGCAGCCGTCTCGGAATCGATGTAATCACAAGCCTCGGCGGATGCTAGCCAGTGAAGGGTTTCTTGAAGTTCACCATCAGCGTCTGTGAGCTTCGAAATGAAGTGTGCAGGGTAACGTCGCTTGGCCCATGATTCCGTAATGTTGGCTCCGATAGCGCGAGACGAGCGTCGAATCTGGTCAATCAATGAATAACTCTCAGATTTAGGCCAGGCTTTCGAAGAATCGAAAATCAGCTGCTGCAAAACAAAAGCATTTTTGTATGCCTCCAAGTCACGCCATGAATCAATTTTCATCTGTTTGGTTCTGTTCTCTGAAACTCCGGTCTCCGTTCCACTGGCTTCCGGTCTCTGTCCTCCGGCTTCCTTCTTCACCAGCTTTTCCACGGTGCTTTGCCGCTGTCCCACAGGTTTTCGAGTTCCAGTTTGTCACGCAGGGTGTCCATGGGTCGCCAAAATCCTTGATGCTTGTAGATGCCGAGTTGCTTCTGCTTGGCGAGGTTTTCAAGTGGTTGACGCTCCCAGATGCATGCGTCGCCATCGATCTCATCGAAGATAGAAGGTTCGAGAACGAAGAAACCGCCATTAATCCACGATCCGTCTCCCTCAGGTTTTTCTTGGAACGACAAGACTTTATCATCTTTGAGTTGAAGAGCGCCGAAACGACCCGGCGGTTGAACTCCAGTAAGTGTGGCTTTGAGTCCGCTTTTCTTATGAAATTCGATGGCATTAGTCAGATTAATATCACCGACTCCATCTCCGTAGGTGCAGCAGAATGTGCCATCTACGTAGGGTTGGATTCGTTTAATTCGACCGCCCGTCATGGTGTCTTCACCCGTATCGATAATGGTGACCTTCCATGGTTCCGCCTTTTTGTGGTGAACTTCCATAGTGTTGTTAGTCATATCGAAGGTGACGTCCGACATGTGTAGGAAGTAGTTGGCGAAGTATTCTTTAATGACGTAGCCTTTGTAACCCGCGCAGATGACAAAGTCGTTGATGCCGTGACTGCTGTAGATCTTGAGGATGTGCCATAGAATGGGTCGTCCCCCAATTTCGATCATGGGCTTGGGTTTGAGGATGGTTTCTTCGGAAAGGCGAGTTCCAAGGCCTCCTGCTAAGATGACTGCTTTCATAAATAGATGGATTATAGATATTTTAGGGATTATTGATAACCGATAATATGATCATCATACCTCATGCTCGAGCTTACGTAGAGCTACAGCCATGCTGCCAACAACAGGATAGTATAGCCAAGTGATTATGAGTATTTTCATTTAAATTTCGACGGATTTACCACTAGAATTAATTTAGATTACTTGATCCGACGCCTTGTTGATTTGTTAGGAGAGTCGGATAATTTTTCTTGTTAGCATGTCTGTATACAAAAACCCCAGCAAACGCAGTCCAAATTTGGATGTTGATGGGATTTGCATTGAAGTTATCCCCACCGACAAAGGATAAAAATATCATTGGTAGTGACAATGATAGGGCAAAAGCTGCGTTATTACGCTCATGGATTGTCTGCGTTTTAAAAACGATGTAATGAAGTCTTTTCAAAACAAAGAGAGTCGGTATCAAAACTACCAAAACACCCAGTATGCCGTAATTAATCAGAATTTTATTGATGATGTCATGGCTGTATGATTCCGAGTTGACATCAAGCGCGACCCCGACATCAGAAACCTTTTCGTTGCCCGTTCCGAACAGGCTCCAAGATTCCGCACGTTTCAAACGCTGCCATCCCCTTAGCCGTTCTGAAAATGTGCCGACACGAAAAACTTCAGAGCTCCATTTTCCCTCACTGGCGATAGCGACGTTGATCTCTTCAAGGCCATCATCGAGTAGGTAATCAGAGAAAATAATTCCTATAATAAATAGTAGAACAACTAGAGCATACATTAATGAAGTTCGTAATTTTGCACGAAATCCGTAAGCGAAGAAAAGGACAATTAGTGGGTAAATAAGAGCAGTCCTCTGCGTGGAAACAACTAAAACCCAGGTGAGTATAACTGCTGCAATCGCCCAGTATATTCGCATTTTATTGTAATGAAACAAATGCCACCAAGAATATGCACAATAAATTGCAACGCAGCCCAATGCGGAAGCCGTACTAAAAAATCCAAAAACCCTGGGTTTTTCAAAGAAGAACATCTGCTCGTAGTGTGTGGGTGAGAGACCGCTGCGTGCATATTCCCACTCGATTTGATCGAAGCCAAAATAGTATTGTTTGATGGCCCATGCAGCTGCGGGTAGTGCTACGATCACTTGAAATGAGAAGAATTTACGCCAGTCCTCAAAATTTTTAAGATATGTATAACAGATAGGAATTAGTGTAAGATATCCTGCGATATTTGCCGCTCTTTGACCTCGGGATGCAAATCCTGCATCCATCGTAATGAATATCGCTGCGCCGATTATTGCAGCGCAGATATATATTAATATGCCGATCCGATCGAGCTTCACTCGTCCAAACATGATTCCTAACAAGAATCCAGCATTGAGGGCCGCGATTACTACCAATGGCATTGCGAGTGTTTGAATAATGGTCATCGAATTGGCGCCACCAAAGTAAACCGCCAGACGTTTAAACTCATCGACCCAGATCACCAGTGCTGCGAGGCAGAAGAGTCCGGCACGTGGATTTTTGATGGCTACGAGTGATAAGATCGTAGTGATGATAGGGACCAGAGCAACAATACCACCACTTGGGTTAGTAACGACAAAACCGCCCACCACCACTGCTAGTATTGTAGCGGCGCAAACGAGGAAGAAGCCAAAGATGGAGCGGGAGTCGGTCATGGAAAAGAGGTGAAACTTTAAGTTTTAAACTTTAAAATTGCCTGACGGCTATGAGAAAAGACTGCGTTGACTGGTTAAGTTCGCTAGTGCTCACAAGTCATTCAATGGGGAGAGAGGTCGCGTAAAGGGCGGTTGCCCACGCGATTTGAGAGAGGGTAGGGTCAAGTCCTTCGACAGGCTCAGGAGTTACTGGCCTCGCTTGACCGACTGATGGTTGTAGGCAGAGGAGAGAGATGTGGAGACAGAAGAAGTCGGGGGGTCGAAGGTCGAAGGTCGAAGGTCGAAGGTCGAAGGTCGAAGGTCGAAGGTCGAAGGTCGAAGGTCGAAGGTCGAAGGTCGAAGGTCGAAGGTCGAACCGCTGGTGCGGTTTTTACAATTGGACTTTGGACTTCTTAGTAGCTTAGATCCTCGGTCGACAGCCCCGACAAGTCGGGGTCGACCCTACCTTTAGGATGAGACTTATGCTTCGTTTGCCAGTGTTGTGACTTGGGTGACGAATGGGTGTAATTTGGATGAGACAACGTCCCAAAGGATTGCATCGTCGACGTTGTCATAACCGTGAATGACACGATTTCTAAGACCAATGATTTGATGGCCGTAGTCGATTTTTTCAAATGTGTTAGGGTCGTTATCTCGAATTCTAGTGCAGGCTTCTCCGATGATTTCGAATTTTCTTTCTACCGCAGCGCGGCATTTGGAGTCTTTGCGGTATTGAATTAAATCGTATCCGTGGGTGAATTCACGGATTTCTGAGGTGGCGTCCAGAATGTCGATCAATAGTTTTAAAGTTTCAGGCCGCATAGAGAGTTTGGCTGGAGGAGTTGACACGATCGAGGAAGATCCGATTTTTAATGGATTGTTTGGTGACTAAATCTACAGGGCGATGGAAGATTTTTTCGAGTCCCTCGGCTAGAGAAAAATATCGATCTGAGATGCCTGGAGCATCTGGTGAATCAAATACGACGAGGAAGTCCAAGTCACTCTTATCTGGGTTGAAGTCTTCTCGTAAGGCTGATCCGAAAAGGCACAATTGGGAAACAGCGAGATTGATGCAGAGCCCTTGAACCTCATTTTGATGAGCAAGAATGAAAGTTGGGATGGTATTCATGATTTTATATTTACAGAGGAATAAAGAAGTCTGAAAGCTGAAAATCAGAGAGGGAGGCGGCGACCGCAGATCGCCGCTACGGTTGAGCGCGGCTCCGACGATATCGGGGCAGGCGGGAGACGCGCGGTTCTGGGAGAGAAGACGGCGACCAAAGATCGCCGCTACGGTTTAAGCCCCGACAAGTCGGGGCTATCCGATTCTACCTTTGAAGTTTAGAGTTTAAAATTTAGAATTTTAGTCCCGCGAGCGGGACTAGACGATCATGCCTGCGGCGACGGTTTCGTTGGTGCCGGGGTCGATGAGGATGAAGGAGCCGGTGGAGCGGTTGCGGCGGTAGGAGTCGTGGATGAGAGGAACGGCGGTGCGGAGGGTGATGCGGCCGATGTCGTTCATGGAGAGGGTATCGACGTCTTCGATTTTATGGAGGGTGTTGACATCGACCTGGTATTTCACTTCCTGGATGATGGCTTTGGTTTCCTGGGTGGTGTGGCGGATGACGAGTTTGGCGCGGGCGGGCATGGGCTTGGATGAGAACCAGCAGACCATGGCCTCGATGTCTTGGGAGACGCGCGGTGGGTTGTTAGATTTTACTAGGGTGTCGCCGCGTGAGATATCGATTTCATCGGTGAGGGTGAGGCAGACGGATTGTGGGGCGAAAGCTTCGGCTTTCTCGCCGTCTGGGGAATGGATGGCTTTGACGCGGGTTTTGAAACCGGAAGGAAGGACAGTGACTTCGTCGCCAGGTTTGAAGACGCCACCTGCAACGCGTCCGGCGTAGCCACGAAAGTCGTGCCATTCATCGGACATGGGGCGGATGACCCATTGGACGGGGAAGCGGGCATCGACGTGGTTTTCTTCGCCACCGACGTAGACGTTTTCCAAATGATAAAGGAAGGTTGGGCCTTCGTACCAATCCATGTTTTTGGATTTATCGACGACGTTGTCGCCGTTGAGGGCGGAGATGGGAATGGCGGTGATGTCGACGATGTTATCGAGGCGTGAGGCGAACTCGCGGTAGTCGGAAACGATTTGATCGAAGACTTCCTGGGAGTAATCGACGAGGTCCATTTTGTTGACGGCGACGACGAGGTGCTGGATGCGCAGGAGGTTGGCGATGAAGGAGTGGCGTTTGGTTTGCTCGATGACGCCTTTGCGGGCATCGATGAGAATGATGGCGAGGTTAGCGGTGGAGGCACCGGTGACCATGTTGCGGGTGTATTGGGTGTGGCCCGGGGTGTCGGCGATGATGAACTTGCGTTTCGGGGTGGCGAAGTAGCGGTAAGCAACATCGATGGTGATGCCTTGTTCGCGCTCAGCTTTCAGGCCGTCTGTTAGAAGGGCAAGGTTGACGTTTTCATCGCCGCGTTTGCGTGAGGATTCCTCCATGGCTTCGAGCTGATCTTCGAAGATGGATTTTGAATCGTAAAGAAGGCGGCCGATGAGGGTGGATTTGCCGTCATCGACGCTTCCTGCTGTTGTAAATCTGAGTAGGTCCATTTTTTAGAGAGGTCTAAGGTCTTAAAGTCTAAAGTCTAAAGTCTAAGGTCTAAGGTCTAAGGTCTAAGGTCTAAGGTCTAAGGTCTAAGGTCTAAGGTCTAAGGTCTAAGGTCTAAGGTCTAAGGTCTAAGGTCTAAG
>JANPEG010000034.1:0-24302 GCA_031431855.1 Akkermansiaceae bacterium
TTCATTCCTATGCTTTCTTCCGAATGGCAGAATTTACAGGACCCTTCCAAAGATGCAGAAGATCCAAACGAAGGAAAATTCCTCTACGATGGCAAGTTCGTCGCAAATCCAAAAGCCTCCGGATCATGGAGCGTCATCTCACAAGTGGCAAAAATCGAAGAGTTCGATCCTGCAGCGAAAGCCACCATCGGCCGCGCCCCGTTCCAAAAGATCACTTTGCAAGAAGACGGTTTCACTCAAGATTCACGTTGGATCTGGTCAGGCGATGTGTTGTTAGATATGGATCAAAACGTCGCCCATAAAATCACCCCGAAAACCATAGCCAACACCGACTACCTTTTCATCGAGGCAGGAGGCTTCGGCGCGAAAAATCCAGCAGGCTGGAAAACCCAATTCATAGTTCTGAAACGGAATTAGATTCCTCCCGACTAATGCCAAATCCCTAGCACTTTATTAGAACTCGTTCTTTCTCTGCGCTTAGCTTAGTATACGCATTTTCCTGCTGATCGCCGGCAACCGGCAGGCCCGCGTGGCGGAACGGCGCAGCCATTTGGACCTGCAGATCAATCTGCTGGCCGAACAGGAGAATACCAAAATGATGACGCTCCTTCGTTTGATCGCCGAAAAACTCGAGGTGGAGGAAGCGGGAGACGGATAAGCGCTGAAGTGCCGAGGGATCACCGGCGGGCGGCGGTGGCCACGAAAAGAGCCTGATCGCATTCCAATCACCTGATAAACAGAGCATAGTGGAGGGTTCTAGTTACTTTGAGAGTATTTTTCCTAAAACTTGGCTTGATTCCTGAGATTTCACGGCTAAAAACACCGCCCCTCGCACTACCGTGAGTTTTTCCCAGCAATGTCCAATAGTCTTAAAATCGCGATTCCGAAAGGAAGCCTGCAAGAGCCGACAATCGAGCTCTTCGCCAAGGCCGGCTATGAAATTTACGTTTCGTCGCGGGGTTATCGTCCGGCATCGAATGATTCGGAGCTCGATATTTATCTGATTCGCGCACAGGAAATCGGGCGCTACTTGGGACAAGGTTTCATCGATTGCGGAATCACCGGCTTGGACTGGGCTTCCGAAGGTGGTGCGGATCTTGTCGATTTCGCTGAACTTCCTTACTCACGCGCCACGACTCACCCGACCCGTTGGGTATTGGTGGTGCCGGAAGATTCGCCGATCCAGAAACCCCAGGATCTTGAAGGAAAACGCATTGCGACAGAAGGTGTTGGAATCACCCAGCGCTACCTCGATAAACTCGGAATCAAAGCCGAAGTCGAATTTTCCTGGGGTGCAACCGAAGTCAAAGTGCCTGATTTGGTCGATGCTATCGTCGATGTCACTGAGACCGGATCGTCGCTGAAAGCGAATCGCCTTCGTATTGTAGACACCTTGCTTACTTCTTTCCCGCATTTCTACTCCAGCCAAGCCGCAGCAGCCGATCCATGGAAACGCGAGAAAATGGAGCGCATCACCATGCTGCTCAAATCCGCTTTGTGCGCTCGCGACAAGGTCGGCCTTAAAATGAACCTTCCAGCAAATCGTCTCGACGAAATGCTCGCCAAATTACCATCGCTTCGCCGTCCAACGATTTCATCCCTTTCGGAAGAAGGTTGGGTTGCGGTAGAAACCGTGATTGACGAGATTCTCGTTCGAGACATGATCCCCGACCTCAAGAACCTTGGGGCAGAGGGGATTATCGAATATCCTCTCAACAAACTTGTCCTCTAATTTTCATTGAACACCAACCCCGTATAATACCATGGGCTCTATTAAGAAACGCCGTAAAACAAAGATCAACAAGCACAAGCGCAAAAAGCGCATGAAGCAGAATCGCCATAAAAAGCGTCTCCGCTACAAGTCCTAGTCCGCTAGGGTGTGTGAACCACACGCATTTTTGATCATCGCCGGAAACCTGTTTTTTCAAGACGGGTTTCCGGCGTGCTTTTTTATTTTTTAAGCCCATAAATGAAACGAGATGGCACTTCAAGTGATTCCAGATTTTCGGGTGATTGATGAGAGCGATGATTGGGTGGTCGTGGACAAACCCGCGCCGCTCATCGTGCATCCGGCGAATCAAAAGCCGGAGCCAACTCTGTTAGGTGGGCTAGAAAATCTCTATGCTTATGAAATGGAGAACGGGGCTTGTTTGGGAATCATCACGCGCTTGGATCGCGAAACCAGCGGACTGGTTCTCTGCGCCAAACACACCGCCGCCGCGCGTGAGCTCGGGATGATTTTTGAGCGACGTGAAGCAAAAAAAGAATATCTCGCCATCGTATCAGGCTGGCCGGAGCAGGATTGCTGGGAATGCGATGCGCCGATCTGCCGCGCCGGCGAACTCGGGCCGAGTGATATCTGGGTGCGGCAAGTGGTCGATCCATCGGGCAAAGATTGCACCACGGGATTCGCGGTGGAGCGTCGATTCAAACGCGACGGTCGGCTATTTAGTTTGGTGCGTTGTTTCCCGAAAACTGGGCGGATGCATCAGATCCGTGTACACCTTGCGTTTTGTGGATTTGCTATCGTCGGTGATAAAATTTATTCGGGCGATGGCAGTGAGTATCTCGAATGGATGGCGCAGGATTGGAATGAATCGCTCGCGAAACGCTTGTTGCTCCCGCGTCAGGCACTGCATGCTGCGAAGCTCACGATCCCATGGGAAGGCACAGAAATTTCATGGCAGGCTGAACTTTCAAAAGACCTCTTCGATTTCATCGAAGGTCGCGAAGTGGATTTCATGTCAGGCGTTGTCATCTGGAGCAGGAAAGGCTAAGAGTCATCCATGGCTGACCTGCAAGAGATCGTGACGTTTTTGGATCGTGAATTAAAAACCTCGGAAATTAAGGATTACCCGGGTGCTTTTAATGGCCTTCAGTTAGAAAATAATGGCGCGGTGCACCGAGTGATTTCTGCAGTCGATGCCTCGCTCGCGGTGATTGAAGAAGCAGCGAAAGATGGCGGACTTCTGTTAGTGCATCACGGCATGTTTTGGCAGGGTGCTCAAAAAATCACGGGACCGTATTTTCAAAAAATCAAAGCAGCGATCGATGGGAATCTCGCGATTTATTCCTCGCATCTGCCGTTAGATTTCCATCCAGAAATCGGCAACAACATCCTGCTCGCCCGGGCGATTGGCTTGAAATCGATACAACCGATTTTGCCCAAAGACGGTTTCGCCACCGCTGTCGTCGGAGAATGGGACGGTTCGCGAGATGAACTCCATAAAGCCATCGAAAACGCGGTGGGTCGGCCGCTCCAGAGCTGCGCTTGCGGCAGCGAATCGCCCAGCAAAGTCGCGGTGATGACCGGCGGTGCTGGCTCGGAAGTCGCAAAAATCGCCGAACTTGGAATCGACAGCTTCGTCACCGGCGAGGGTCCGCATTGGAGTTTCATCGAGGCGGAGGAGCGAAAAATGAATGTTTTTTACGCCGGACATTACGCCACGGAAACCTTTGGGGTTAGGGCACTGGGGGATTTGATTGCGGAGAAATTCGGGCTGAAAGCCATGTTTTGCGAGCGACCCGGCGGCTTGTAGGTAGGGAATACCCTTATCTATCAAGGGTCGTGGTTTGTGACATATTAGTCACATAGTCAAAAATACGTAGAAAATACTTGATTGATAACACTCATATGAGAGGGTTTCGGAGGCACAATCACGCGGGCATAGCTTAGTGGTAAAGCGCTATCCTTCCAAGTTAGACATGCGGGTTCGATTCCCGCTGCCCGCTCCACTATCAATATTCTAATAAAATCACCAAACTCTGTCTTAAAAAATTATGAAAACGTTTCTCAAACTTATCATCGCTGTATTCGCGTTAGGCTTCGCGACAGCTAATGCTGCACCTGCACCTGCACACACCCCAGCCCAAACTGCTGCTATCAAGGCGGTCACTGACGCAGTTGCAACGGGTGATGCGGCCAAAGTCAAAGCGGCGGTTAGTGAACAAGTTGCGGCATTTCCCGAAATTGCCGGAGATATCGTCGCTGCAGCCTTAAAGGCAACAGGCATTACTCCGGAACTTCAACTGGTGATTGTTAAAACTGCTGCATTTACCGCGCCATTTGAACTGCCATCAATCCTAACCGCCATTAATGGTACGCCAGGCTTGGTTGGAACACCATTGAGCAATTTAATAACAGCAGCGACTGATGCTTCGAAAGATGGCAAGCTGTTACTAAAAGATAAAAGTAAAGTTAATCCTCCTGGTGGAGTTTCTCCAACCTAGTCCATCAGATTTTTGCCCGACTTTTATCTTTATCTTTTTAAATTTGTTAACTTATGAAATTGAAATCCACCATTAGCTTGCTATCTCTCGCCACCGCTCTCTCCGCTCAGGCTGGGGGTCTTTACTATGTCCCTAACGAATCAGAAGAAACAACCACCTTGCCCATAGAGTGGGGAGTTGGTATGAGTGCGATATGGGATGATAATACGACTCCTTCCGCAGCAGGTCCGGATGATGAAACTTTTTCTGTCAATCCATATGTTGAGATGTCATTTGTTAGCGGCTCTCCTCAAACTGTCTGGGATGTTTACGCGAAACTCGGGGTTCTTTATTACTTGGATGAGCCTGTAGCTGCAGGATCAGATGATGTTTACGGTCAAATGCAGCTTGGTGTGAACCTCACCCACCGCTTTGATGAAAGACTTCGCCTGGTTAGCCGCAACTACGCTTCGTATGAGTTGGAGCCAGATTATTCCTATGGATTTGCAACCAACCGCCAATCCAGTGAATACCTTTATTTGGACATCGATAACTCCTTAGGCTACCGCTGGACCGAGAGACTCGCGACTTACACGGGTCTGCAGCTCACCATGCTGGATTACGCTGATAGCTCTGATGCGAATCGCTTCACATGGACGCTCTATAATCAATTCAGATACGTGCTTTCAGCGCAAACCGTTGGAACCGCTTCGATTCGTTATGCTGAAACTACCGCTGACGGGCAAGCAAGCAACTCAACCGATACCTACTTGTTACTCGGAGCCGAGCATCGCTTTACTCCAAATACCATTTTGATTGGTAATGTCGGGGCACAGATTCGCCAAGTGGATGATGTAAACGGTGACGACACCACCAGCCCATATATGGAGCTCACACTTCGCACTCAAGTAAACGAACAATTCACTGTCAGTTCCTTTCTTCGCTACGGCGCGGAAGTTTACGACACAGTGGTCAGTTTGCCTGCCTTGGCTGAGTTCGATAGCCGTTTGACACTTCGCGTTGGAACCCAAGCTAACTACCAAGTTTCTCAGAAATTGGCTCTCTTCAGCGGTATCGACTTTATCAGCACATCTTATGAAGAAGGTCGCACGGTTCCCGGTGGTTTATCAGTTGGTGATCGTGAAGAGACGCTATTTAATGCCAATATCGGTGCCACTCTCGAAATTACCGAGTATTTGGACGGAACTATATCCTACAACTTTACAAATGCTGATTCCGATATTCCGGATCGTAGTTATGATCGCAATCGCATCAGTATCGGACTCAAAGCAGAATTTTAATTTTTGATTTATGGTTAGGTGATATGCCAACCTTAAAATTTTAATCTCTCGCAATGACAATTTTAAGCTCTCGCAATGACAATACTTGCGAGAGCTTTTTATTCGGATTAGATTGCCACGTATTTTTTGATTATATCTCAGTAACTTAATGAATCTCTCAGAACAGCAAAACGAAGCTTCCCTTCATGCCATTGATTACTGGCAGGTAATCAAAAACCGTTACGGAATTATTCTTCTCACGCTTGCGCTGGTTTTCATGACAGCATCAGTCATCACGTATGTAATGCCTGAGAAATATGAGAGTACAGCTCTAATTCAGGTTAAGCCGCGAGGCAAAGCCATCGAGTCTCTGGATGGCGGGATGGGTAATCGAATGGCGGTCATGACAGCTCAGTTTTTTGGAAATGAGTATGAGATTATCAAGAGTACGAACTCACTGAATCGAGTGATCAAAAAGCTTGAGCTTGCTAATAAATGGGAAGTAACGCCTGAACAGGCTCTTCCCATGCTTAAAGGTATCGTCAGGACTGAAAATAAACGAGGGACAGATTTAATTTCCATCACGGCTCGGCACACAGATAAAGAAATCGCGAGGGATATCGCGGTAGAGGTTGCAGAGGCCTATAAAGATTATCGCTCTGAACTCGAAAATGAATCCCTAAATAAAGGAATTAATGAATTGGACAGGGCTGTTAAGATTCAAGAGGAAGAGACCCAAGAAGCATACAAAGAACTAACGACGCTAAGCCGTGTCAACGATCTTATCTATTATGCAGATCGCACCACATCAAATCAGAGTGGATTAAATCAAGATGATGTCGCTATTTTTGCTCTTAAAGAATTCACTCAACTTGAGAGTGATGTGTCACAATTAGAATCGCAAATTAAGAGCTTAGAGCAATTAAATGCGGAGGAATTGTTAGTTTATGTATCTGGTTTGGATATTCCCGATAATATTATTAAGATTTTGTACCCAGAATATCTCAAGATAAAGCGCGATATTGATGGTCTTAAAGCGAATGGTTATGGAAATAAACATCCCACAATTCTTGCCAGCGAGAAGGTATTGAATTCCATGAAAGCACAGTTGGATGAAGGTGTTGTTAATTTGCGCACGAGACAACAAGGAACACTTGATATGACCAAAGAACGTCTTGCGAAGACTAAACTAAAAAAAGAAGAAACCAAAAAAGAAGCTCTTGAACGCAGTATTGATACTCGGGAGTTTCAAGAGGCGAAAAGAAATTTCGAGCAGAAGCAAGACGTGCTGGATACGATGAAGCTGAAGCTAACAAGTGCGAGAATCGATCAAAACATGACTGAACCCACGATTGTCGTTCATGATAATCCAGTTCTACCTGATAGTGCGGTAAGTCCAAAAGTTGAACTCAATCTTATATTGGGTTTGGTTGTCGGGCTTGTGTTTGGCGTGGGTATTGCCTTTTTCCTCGAATACATCGATACATCGGTGAAGAGTTTGGAAGATGTGGAGCGTTATCTCCAAGTGCCGGTTTTGGCCGTGATTCCAAGAGATGTAGGAATTCTATTCAAGCAGCATGGCATGAGCCCAGATGCGGAGGCTTACCGAATTTTAAGAACCAACATTGAGTTCAATCGTAAGAATCCTGAAGATAATGCCATCACTGTGGTTTCTGGTGGAGCGGGTGAGGGTAAATCCACAACACTCGTCAACCTTGCATACATCTGCGCACAGGGCGGATACACGACATTGATGATTGATGCTGACCTTAGAAGGCCACGTTTACATACCTTTTTTGATATCAATAACTCCGTTGGTTTAACGAATTACCTGACGACAGATATGATGCTAGAGGATGTGATTCTTCAGAGCCCAGTGGATAATCTGTATTTCATGCCTTCTGGAATTTTGCCTACAGATGCGGCAGGTATTCTCAACTCACGCCGCATGTCTGAACTCATACAAGACGTGAAACAGCGTTTCGATCTCGTTTTGGTGGATAGTCCTCCCATTTTGGGTGTCAGTGACGCCTCGGTTTTGGCAAGTGAGGTAGATCTGACCATGATTGTTGTCCAGCACCGTAAACTACCGCGCAACATGCTGATTCGGGTGAAACAGGCCGTGGAAAATGTGGGAGGTCATGTTATCGGCGTAGTTCTCAACAACGTCGATATCCGCAGTGATAGCCAGTATCAATATTATACGAGTTATTACACCTACTATGCACCCTCTGAATCCCAAGTTGAACCGGCTATCGCTGCCAATAAATCAACTCCAAAAACTCTAGCGACCATGTCCAAAGAGTCGAAAGATTCCGACTTGTATTAAGTCTTTTTGAGATTAGTTTATTTGATATATTAAGAATCCAAAACCCTTCATTATTATGAAATCATTATTTCAGATCATCTTTAGTTTGTTTATTGTGATGTCTCCATTGATGGCTCAGATCGAAGCAGGGACTTCCGTTCAAATCACCATCATGGGTGTTCCTCTTGAAGAGAAAGGTAAAGTTGATGCCATGTATCCCGTTTCTGCTAATGGAATGGTGAATTTACCATACATTGGGGTTTTAAGAGCTGCTGGTTTAGCTCCAGAAGCATTGGCTGCATCGATTCAAAATGCTTACAAAGCCGCAGAAATTTACACAAGCCCGACCATTCAAGTTGTCTCCACGGCCGAGGGTGCAGGAGTGAAAAAAGAATTGGTAGTCGTGGGTGGATTTGTGCGCCGTCCGGGGCCGGTTGAATATAACAATAATTTGACCATTTATCAGGCGATTCAAAACGCTGGTGGTGCAACTGAGTTTGGAAGTTTGAAGCGAGTGACTTTGTTCCGCGGGGGCAAGCCAAAGACCTATGATGTTACAGATCCTCAGTTTATGAAGATTCAACTGTATCCTGACGATACGATTGATGTGCCTCAGAAAAACTGGCGGGGTCAATAACGTGATTTAGACTGATCTTTTAAACTTCGATGAATGTTCAGAACAGATTCCTCTTATGTTCTGCCATGCTTGCAGTCTTTGCTTCTGCGGAAACGGTTCCTAAAGATTTATTGGAAGGTCTTTCTTCTGAGGAATTCAAGCAACGTGAGGTGTCTCAAGTTGAAATTGAAAAATGGGTGGCCGAAAAAGGTTCAGCGGGGGTTGCTGCGATCTATCAACTCTATGTGGGAGCGGATGATCCTGAAGTGCGTAATCGCTGTCTTCGCGTTTTACGCATTCAGAGTGAAAAGGATTACATGAATGACGGGAAAGGCTATCTCGGTGTGACGTTAGATGAGGAAGAACTGGAAGTTGCGGGCGAGGAGAAGCCACGTATAGGAATCCGAATCACTTTTGTGATGCCCGGAAGTCAGGCTGAAATTGCTGGAATTAAAGCAGGAGATATTATCGCCTCTATGGACGGTAAAAAATGGCATGCGCGAGGCGCGATTAATGAATTGATCGAGACAGTTGCTTCATACAAGCCTCTCAGAAAAGTGGTTTTTGAAATCAAAAGACAGGGCGAGGATAAGTTATCGGAAGTGCCAGTGATTTTAGGCAAGCGTCCTGTGGATGATTTGAAGCAAATGTATTATAATCAGTTAGATGATTTAGAAAAAAAGGCTAGGGAGAAGCATTTCGAGGAATGGCTTAAAAAGCTCAAAGCCTAATTTAACGTTGCCTTACAACTATCGTTTATGAGCATGTTACCAGCGCTGTTGGTGTGATAGCTGGATCGAGCTGATTTTTTAATGCTTCGCGAATCGTTTTCAAATTGCGGACAGCTTTAACCTTGATGGATGGCTGATCGTTAACAGAAATTTCAACGGCTAGATCCAGGTCGAGAAGTTCGTCGGAGAGAAGGAGTTGAATTCCTTTTGGCACATTGCCTGTGATGCGGATTTTCTGGCCATTAATTTCTGCGATGATTTTTTGTTCTTTGGCGGCAGTGCCTTTAGGTACTTGGAGCCAATAGAATCTCTCATGTGTGACATCGTCTTGATACCAGACAACTTTTTTAGGCCATGGGTTTCGGGAAAATTTCGCCATCCATGGCAGAGCTTCGGCATCTTTGCGATTCATCCAGTGTGGGAGTCCTGGGTATATGCGAGACATGTGGACGTATGCCTCGGGGTCGGCTTTCTGGAGTTCTAGGATCTCGGCGGATTTTTCCACGGCCACCTTATTGCGGTTTACTGCTGCGTCATTGGCTCCCATGAAAATTCCGAAGGGAAGATTCCGCAGGCCGAGCAGCGAGGCTTCGTTCGGGTGTCCGGCCATCATGGATGCAGCAGCGAAGTGATCCGCCATCCGTGGTGCGACCTGCCAAACACCATCACCGCCGGCTGAGTAGCCCATGAGGTAAATTTTGTTAGGATCGACGCCACGCAATGCGACCATGTTCTCGATCAGGCGTGAAAACATGGGATCGATGTGTTCTTGGTGCCACATGTTCCATTTATCGGTCGGAGCTCGTGGTGCGACGTAGATCCCTTCTTCAGGTTGATAGAGTTGGATTTGGTTCTGCCATTGTTGGGTGTTGATTTCTGCGGGTGCTTCGCCGCCGCCATGCATGGAAATCCAAAGTGAACGTCCGGTTGCTGGTGCTTGACCGAAGGTTTTTTCTAACCAACGCATGGTCTTATCGCCATGGACGATAGTTTTATCGCTTAGCTCGGTGGCGCGTTTTTCTTTTTCTGAAGCAACGATGGAATCATAAGCATAACGGATCGCGCGCGGGGCGAGTTCTTTAGTAAGCGGAACGGAATCATCGCTGAAATCGGGAGCTGGCTGGAGATCTTTGGTTCGGATGTCGTGGAGATTGCTATCGGCTTCTTTTGCGATGAAAGGAGCGGTTTCTAGAAGTTTACCTTTGATCTCAAAGCGCAAGCGATAGGACTCGCTGGGTGTGATGGTCATGCGGGCGGTGTCATTGAGATCCGCCGTGCCGGCTTTGGTTTCGAATTTACTGATGGGATATCCGGAGGCGGTGGTGAGCGTGCCTTTCATCACCACTCGGTCATCTCCGTCGAAAAATCTAACACCGATGGTTGTTGGAGTGGACGTTGCTTTTGTTTGATAACGAGCCGTGACATTGATTCCGCCCACGCTGGGGTTACGTGGCGACCACATCATGGGGAAAATGCCTTGGTCTTTTTTCCATGATGTTGCGTAGATGGAATGGATGGGTTGATTCTCATCGGCTTTGGCAGCATTTTCCTTAAACCAGCCATGGTTTAGGCCTTTTTCGTCGTATTCGTCGGCACCGGTGTAATGCCAACTCTTGTCCCAGATTTCGACCCAGGTGTGATTGCCGCTTTTGTCCCACCACATCGGGGTTCCGGCAGCTCTGGCGGGTATGCCGATGGCGCGGCAGACATCCACGAGGATAATTGAAAGACCCGTGCAGGTGGCCTTGCCTTGGGCGATGGATTCTTTGGGCGATTGATTCGTGCGCTCACGCTTCGTGTTGTAGTGGGTGTTGATGAGTTTGAAAAAATCACGGTTCAAAATCTGCACGGCCTCGGATGCGGTTTTGGCATCTTTGACGAGCGGGGTGGCTTTCTCTAAAAATTCAGCACGCCATGGGTCGCGCGGTTCATCAAAGACGGAGTAAGGGAGAACATCGTTGAGGAAAATATCTTCGGGTATGTCTTTCGCCCATGGAAATGTGGCGCGGGCTTTGAGCGCTAGATCGAGGTTCTCAGTTAGAAACTCGGCAGTGAGAGATTTCCTATCGCTCTCCGACATGTGTTCGGTGAGAAAACGTGCAGCTTTCTCGCCGAACGCACCGTGGGTTTGAGTCGCCTTAGCGATGAAGTCATCGGTCGGAGCCGCGATTACAAAACCGGCAGAAAAAAGGAGAAGGGTCAGTGTTTTCATCAGTTGACGGACTTGGTTATTCTGAAGCCCGCAGTTGAAATAGATGGAAAGCCTCGGGGATTCAACTCGGAAACCGATTTAGATAGGCTGTGTTGGGACTGGCGAAATATTTGAAATCGCTCCCTTGTCATCACGGGACTTCTGGATACGTTTTGCAATCATGAGTTTATCCAAGACGTTGATTGCATGTTCATTTTTAATTGGCTCACTCGCAAACGGGCAGTTGGCGACAAAGCTGCTGGCAAAAGGTTTTGAGCGGCCGGTTTGGGCGGGAGCGCCAAGCTCGGTGAAGGATAAACTCTGGGTTATGGAACAGGCGGGCACGGTGTGGATCGTCGATCTGAAATCCGGTGAACGCTCGGAAAAGCCCTTTTTGAAAATCAATGATCAAGTAACTCGCAAAGGCAATGAACAAGGATTGCTCGGTTTAGCGTTTTCCCCGGATTTTGCGAAGACGGGTCGTTATTATGTGAATTACAACGAACAAGATGGAGATTCATTGATTGTTCGGTTTGTTTCCAAAAATGGCCAGACGACGGATTCGGAATCTGGTGAGACGATTCTGGAATACGATCAGCCATTTGCGAACCACAACGGCGGTTGGTTAGAATTTGGTCCCGATGGATTTCTTTATATTGCCACAGGCGACGGGGGTGCGGGAAATGACCCGAAAAATTTTGCACAGGACATGACTTCGCCTCTTGGTAAAGTGCTTCGTCTCGATGTTTCGGGTGAAAAGGGTTACAAAATCCCTGTCGGAAATCCTTATCAGAAAGAGAAAGACATTAAGTCTGAAATTATTGCCAGCGGTCTTCGTAATCCGTGGCGTTGCTCATTTGACCGCAAGACCGGTGATTTCTGGATCGCCGATGTGGGACAGAACGCATGGGAAGAAATCAATGTGGTCAGTTTGAAGGAAATAGATAAAAAGAACTTCGGCTGGAGATTGCGTGAGGGAGATATTGAGACCCCGCAGAAATCCGTCGGTGGCGAAGCACCAGAAAATCACGTCGAGCCGGTCTATGTTTACAAACACGGCAACGGAGCAAAAGAAGGCCTCTCCGTGACAGGCGGGTATGTCTATCGCGGATCGAAAATCTCCGGATTTGAGGGACGTTACATTTTTGCGGATTATCAAAACCCACGAATCTGGTCATTCGTCATGAAAGACGGTAAGGCGGAGGATTTTAAAGATCACACCAGCGAACTCCAACCCGAGAATGGTCGGATCAATTTAATACCCTCCTTTGCTGAAGATGCGAGCGGTGAGTTGTATCTCGTCGATCACTCCGGTGCGGTTTACCGGATAGTCAAAGAAAAGGATTGATGATCTGTAAATGTTCGAACCGGCGGTTGTGCTGGAGATCTTCTGAATAGAGAACCTCCGCGCCAGAGCGAAGTGCTGCGGCGATGATAAGGGAATCGTAGAATCGATACTGAGTTGCTGTTTTGATCTGGAGTGCGGTTTGCCAGATGCTGAAATCTGGATAAACGCTACAGTGAGGTTTGAGTAAAAGATCGATGAGATCGTTAAGATACTCGTGGCTCAGGGGTTCTTTGAAACGATGAAGAGAAACGTTGCAGAATTCCTGCACCACCTGCCAACTGATATGCCACGGTTGGTTGTCCGAAATAAGTTCTCGGGCTCGTTGCTTTTTATCGGTCGCATCTTGTTCGAATGCGTAGACGAGAATATTGGTATCGAGGAAGTAGGAGCGTGGTGTTGGCATGGATTTCAGTATCGGTTCATCTCATCACGACTGTAAGGTCCGCCGGCGTTGTATTGATTCATTTCTTCCATCAATCTATCGATTTTACGTTTGCGCTCATCGCGAGCAGCGAGCTCGGCAAGCCAGTCACGGAAGAGCACGTTAAGAGTCGTTTTACGTCGGCGTGCTTCTTCTCGTGCCTCCTCGATCAGACGTTCATCTGCGCTGAAAGTGATGTTTTTCATAACACAATTATAGTGCACACGAAGTTCGTGTGCAAGGCTTAAACCTACGCGCTTTGCGGAGCTTTGGTTTCGGAGATGAGCGAGCGGAGGTTCTGGTGTTGGTGGGAAAGTTCAGGGTCTTGTTGGAAGACTCGATCCGCGTGGGCTCGTGCTTCGCGGATGAGCTGGGTGTCGGTGATAAAATCGGCGAAGCGGAGGTCGGTGAGGCCGGATTGAGCAGTGCCGAGGACATCGCCGGGGCCACGCAGCGCGAGGTCGGCTTCGGCGATTTCGAATCCGTCGTTGGTCTTTTCTAACACCGCAAGTTTTTCGAGTGCTTCAGGTAGCTTAGAATCTGTTAGAAGAATGCAGTAAGATTTGTGGCTGCCGCGGCCGATGCGTCCGCGTAGCTGGTGAAGTTGTGCGAGGCCGAAGCGTTCGGCGTGGTGGAGGATCATCAGGTTGGCGTTCGGGACATCGACGCCGACTTCGATGACTGTGGTTGCGACGAGGGCTTGGGTTTTTCCACTGCGAAAATCTTCCATCACTGCGTCTTTTTCCTCGGGTCGGAGTTTGCCGTGGATGAGTCCGACGTTTTCAGCGCCGAGACGTTTCTGCCATGCGGTATAAGCTTCGGTGGCGGACTCGGCTTTGATGGAATCACTTTCCTCGACGAGGGGATAAACGAGGTAGGCTTGGCGGCCATCGGCGAGCTGGGCTTTGACGAAGTCCGTGATATCTTTTTGTTTCGGTTTGGTGCGAAGAGCCGTGACGATTTTTCCGCGACCCGCAGGTTTTTCATCGAGCAAGGACACATCGAGATCGCCGTAGATTGTCATGGTCAAGGTGCGCGGGATGGGCGTGGCGGTCATGACGAGGACATCGGGAAGCGTGCCGTGACGGATGAGGGCGGCGCGTTGGACGACACCGAATTTGTGTTGTTCATCGATGACGACGAGGCCGAGGTCGGTGAATAATTCTGGATCGTAGAGCAGAGCATGGGTGCCGATGAAAATAGTCGGTGCGTGAGACTCAGCGATGGTGGACTCGTGTTTGTTAGACGTTCGGAGCACGAGTTTCACGCCGAGTGGCTTAAGCCATTTTTTAAAGGTGAGGAAGTGTTGTTCGGCAAGAATCTGGGTGGGAGCCATCAACGCGGCATCGGCGCCGGAGTCGATGGCGAGCAGCATAGCCGCCATCGCGACAAACGTTTTTCCGGCTCCGACATCACCTTGGAGGAGGCGGTTCATAGGACGTGGCTCGCGCATGTCGGCGATGACTTCTTTGATCGAGCGTTTTTGAGCGTTGGTGAGATCGAAGGGGAGGCTGGAGTAGAAGGCTTTGAGGAGGGTGGTTTTTTTACCAAGCACGCGGCCTTGGTGGGAGCGGTAGCGATTGCGTTGCCAGACGACGTTGAGCTGAAGTATGAAGAAGGCCTCGAGCGCGAAGCGGCGGCGGGCGGATTTGGCGGATTCTGCGGAGGTTGGGAAATGGGTTTCTCTTAAATCGGCTTTACGATCTGACTCGCTAACTCGATAGGGAAAATAATCAGCATCGCGGATGGAATCGGAAGCGACGTAGATAGCCTCTCGGAGTCGGCGTTGGTTGATACCGGAGATGTTTTTGTAAATCGGGACGATGCGGTTAATATGGATAGTTTCCGTTTCTCCAATGTCATCGATCACTTCGATCTCTGGGTGATCGATGATGAGGCGTCCGCCTTGTTCTTTGACTTTTCCGTAGGCGATGACTTGTTGGCCAGCGGCGATCACTTTCGACATGAACGGCATGTTGAACCAACGGCAGGTAATTTTTCCGGAACCGAAAACGCTGCCAGAGCCGTCCATGATAATCGCTTCGTAAAAACGCGTTTTGCCGAATCCTTTGTTTCCTGCATCGATCACGCCGCCGGTGAGGCAGACAGCCTTGGCGGTAGCTTGGTTGGGAAAGCGATCGAACTGGCGTCGGTCTTCGTAGCGTTTTGGAAAATATTCTAACAGCTCGGTGACCGTGGAGATTCCGGCGGCGGCAAGTGCCTGAATTTCTTTCGCCGAGAGAGCGGGCAGGGAGGAGAGTTCGGTTTGCCCAGTGGTCACGAGGGAGAAAATCAAATTTCGGGCGGAAAACTTCAAGGAAGATCAAATTTTAAGTTTTAAACTTTAAATCTCAAGGAAGAGGCGGATTTGTCGAAGGTCTAAAAGTCTGAAGGTCTGAAGGTCTAATTGATAAACCGCACCAGCGGTTCTGGCTTTGACATTAAGACTTTGGACTTTTGACTCAAAAGAAAATCCTCGCACCGCACGGCGACGGTGGATCGCCGCTATGAAAGACTTGCGGGATTTGGGAAGGCGGATAGATTGGGGTATTCGCTGAATTCATATGACCACTCTCCAAACTATCCTCAATGTCACCCTGCTCGTTTTTGTGGTGGTGATGCTTTTCAATATCATCATTTTTGTCCACGAGCTCGGGCATTTCCTCGCAGGAAAATGGCGAGGTTTGCAGATCGATAGATTTCAGATCTGGTTCGGGAAGCCGATTTGGAAAAAGGAATACAAAGGTGTGCAATACGGCCTTGGCTGGATTCCAGCGGGTGGATTCGTGGCCTTGCCGCAGATGGCACCAATGGATGCGATTGAAGGCGGCGATAAAAATCGCAAGCCACTGCCACCGATCACGCCGCTCGATAAGATTATCGTCGCGTTCGCTGGGCCACTGTTTTCCATTTTACTCGCGCTGTTGGCGGGGGTGATTGTGTGGGCGGTGGGCAAGCCGAAAGATTTCGTGCCGAGCACCGTGGTGGGTTATGTGGAAGAGGGAATGCCGGCTGAGAAGGTAGGGATACGTCCCGGAGATAAGGTTCTTGAGATCAATGGTGAACCAGTGAATGGCTTCGCGGGATCACTCGAAAGCATCACCGAGCGCATTGTTTTGAGCAGTGGAGAGAAAATTATATTCATGGTTCAGCGACCGGGAGTCGAAAAGCCTTTGAGATTTGAGTGTGAATTCGAACAGGAAAAATCGGAATGGTTTCAGCGCAGTGGATTGCGTCAGGTAGGTTTGGCGCCTGCAGGACCTGCGATCATTGCAGCGATTACAAAAAACAGCCCCGCAGCAAAAGCCGGGTTGGAAATAGGTGATCAGATTCTCCAGGTTGATGGTGCTCAGCTTTTCAGCGATATCCAACTTGCTCAGTATTTGAAGAAAAAGGATTTTAAGACGGTGACTTTGGGGGTGAAGAAAAAGAGTGGCGATTTAGTAAATATTGAAGTGACGCCAGCCAAGCCGCTACCTCCATCGAAGCGCGATCCTATGTTGGGTGTCTTGTGGGATCAAACAGCAGATGTCGATGTTCGCATCGTTCATCCCAATCCATTGACTCAAGTTGGCGACAGTTTAAAAATGATGTGGGTAACGGTCACGAAAGTGGCTGATCCTGGCTCAAGCATCGGTGTGGATCACCTAAGTGGTCCGGTGGGGATTGGGCAGATGTTGTATTCTTTGTTGCAGACGGAAGATGGTTGGAGACGGATTTTATTTTTCATGGTCTTGTTTAATGTGAACCTCGCGGTGATGAACATGTTGCCGTTTCCCGTGCTTGATGGTGGACATATCACTATGGCGATTCTTGAGAAAATTTTCGGTAAGCCGATGCAGATGAAGACGATGGAAATCATCCAAACTGCCTGTGCGTTGGCGTTGATTTCACTGATGCTCTATGTCACCAGCAAAGACATCGGGGATAAATTTGGTCGAGGTGGTGGCGGGTCAGCGAAGGAAATTCGATTCGCGGAGTGATGGAAGAGTCTAGCTCAGAACCAGTAGTCTGTGATCGCTGCGGTGGAGATGCGCTAGGCCTGTTAGGTGAAGAGCATCTTTGCGAATCCTGCGTGCATGAGGCATCCGCGTGTTGCGGGGAATGGAGCTACAAAGACTGAAAAGAGCGGAGCAGAAGGATTTTCGGAGTCATATAAATTTATAACTCATCCCAAAACCATCGCACTGCGCGAAGTAGTGTAGAACTTGAGTTGTCCATCCGGGTGGATGGAATAATTGACGCTTGGATCGATGCGGGCGTGACCGCCGTAGCATTTCGCATCCGAGTCGAGAAGTAGCTGATGGGTTTGTTTGTTGTGGGGGCTCGCACCGTAGCCGAAAATCGAGTTGTTTGCGGAAAGATTGATGATGAAAATGAGGTTCGCGCGCTCGGCAATGATGATTTTGTTCGAATGATCGATGTGCAGCAGATTTGCGGGTGGCGCTTGGAGGAGGTTGTGTTTTTTCGCCAAAGCCACGAGGTCTCTATCCCACTCGGCGAGCCAGGTGTATTTAAGTTTCGGGTTATCCAAAAGCGACCATTGGCGGCGGCAATAATGGTAGGACCAGTCATTGCCTTCGCGTGGGAAGTCCAGCCATTCGGGATGTCCGAATTCGTTGCCCATGAAATTCAGCCAACCTTCACCGCCGAAGGCAAGGGTCATGAGTCGGATGATTTTATGTAGAGCGATGCCGCGTTCGACGATGGGATCGTTGTCGTCTTGGGTCATGTGCCAATACATTTCCTGATCCATCAGACGAAACGCGATGGTTTTATCGCCGACGAGTGCTTGGTCGTGGGATTCTGCGTAGGCGATGGTTGCTTCGCCGTGGCGACGATTGTTGAGAACGCCCCAAAGTTCATCCATGTTCCAATCTTCGTCGCGCTGGTCTTTGAGAAGTTTGATCCAATGATCGGGGATACCCATGGCAAGGCGATGGGTGAAACCGATCCCGCCTTCGGAGTTGGGGCGGCATAGGCCAGGCATTCCGGACATATCTTCGGCGACGACGATGGCACCGGGTTTGATTTCAGAGATGAGTTGGTTGGCGAGTTTGAGGTAGAGGATGGCTTCTTCATCCGCGTCATCGCCGAAGTAGTCATCGTAAGATCCGAAGGCGCGGTTGCCATGTGAGTGGTAAAGCATGGAGGTGATGCCATCGAAGCGGAAGCCATCGAAGCGGAATTCTTCAAGCCAGTAGCGAACATTCGAGAGCAGAAACTGGCGGACTTCTGGTTTCCCGTAATCGAAACATTTTGAGTCCCATTGAGGATGTTCGCCTTTTCCGCCGGAGTGAAAATAGTGATGACCTGAGCCGTCGAGGTTGTTCAAACCCTCGGCGATATTTTTCACCGCATGCGAGTGCACGATATCTAATAGAACTGCGATCCCCATGCCGTGTGCGGTATCGATGAGGTATTTCAAATCCTCAGGAGATCCAAAACGCGAACAAGGTGCGAAGAACGACGAGACATGGTAACCAAACGAACCGTAATACGGATGCTCTTGCACCGCCATGAGCTGGATCGTGTTGTATCCGGCTTTTTGGACGCGCGGTAAAATTTGCTCCGCAAATTCGCGGTAAGTATGCACCCGCGGCTCCTCACCGGACATGCCGACGTGGGTTTCGTAAATAAACGGAGAGGTGATTTGTTTGGGATCAAAGCTGTGTTTCCAAACATGGGGCTGCGGTGACAACCAAATCTGCGCTGTGAAATCGTGAGTCTCCGAATGCTGGACAGCACGCGTGATCGTGGCGGGCAGGCGATCAAGTTGGGAATCATCCGCACCATGAATGTGCAATTTGATCTGATCGCCGTGTTTCAACGCATCTGCAGGAATGTTCAACTCCCAGATCCCATCGTCAGATTCCTGTAAACGATGAGCATCACGGTTCCATTGGTTGAACTCGCCAATCAAAGAAACGGTCTTTGCCCCCGGCAACCATTCGCGGACGGTCCAATGATTTTGATTGGGATCGAAATGAATCCCGAGAAATTGATGCGCGTTGCTGAAGGCGGCGAGCGAGCCGTGGTGTTGCTGGATTTCTTTGAGGGCGCTTTCGAAGCGAGCGGTGCGACGCACGATGGCATCGGTCTGAGGCTCCAGCCACGGATCGTCTTGGACAAGTTTTGGGATCTCCGACATCGCGGGGAAGTTGTCACTTTCGATATACATCGGAAAGCGAAATGTATGGGGCAATCACATAGCTCATCAGGAAACTTTAAGCTTGGTTCGTTTGTACTGATCTTTAGCTTTCGTGTATGTCTCCGCTGTTAATGGATATCGTCATCATTGTGCTTTATTTCGCGATCATCATTGCGATCGGCGTGCATTTCAGTCGAAGGAACAAAGACGTTTCGGAATATGCACTCGGAGGACGATCCATCCCTTGGTGGGCGGTGCTGGCCTCTATCCTGGCTGCGGAAATCAGCGCCGGCACTTTTTTCGGTGCTCCTGGCGAAGGTTTTCGCCTTCAGAATTACACGTATGCGCAGTTGATGGTAGGCTATCTTTTGGCGCGACTCGTCGTGAGCGGAGTATTCATCCCTGCTTTTTACAAACACAATGTGGTGAGCATTTACGAGTTTTTGGAGATGCGTTTCGGACCTAAGACCCGGCGTATCGCGAGCGCGATCTTTTTGGTCACGAGATCACTCGCAAGCGGATCGAGACTTTGGGTGCCGACGCTACTACTGATCGTGATTTGGAACCAACTCAATCCGAGTGATCCTCTTTCAAACTGGGAGCAGTTCTGGTTTACCGGCGCAGCCTTGGTGGTGATTTCGCTTCTGACCGCCGCCTACACAGCCATCGGTGGAATTAAGGCGGTGATCTGGACGGATGTGCTTCAGATCGCCGTGCTGTTCGGCGCTCTTGGTTTTTCGGTTTGGTATTTGATGGGTCACATTCCGGGTGGCTGGACGGGAGCTAAATCTTTCCTGACTGGACCACATGATCTGAAACTTTGGGAATGGAAAGGAGATGCGCCTTCGACCACGACATGGGGCGCAATTAAAAGCGTTTTAGAAAGCGAGTTCACGGTTTGGGCCGCGTTATTCGGCTCGTTGTTCGTAACACTTGCGACTCACGGAACGGATCAAGATATGGTTCAGCGGATGTTGACGGCGAAGAACAAACGCCAAAGTGCAGTCGCCACTATCCTTTCTGGCCTTGCTGATATTCCAGTGACTTATGCGGTGCTCACCATCGGGATTCTGTTGTCCGTTTACTATGGTCATGTAGTCAATGATCCGTCGCTCCCGATGGCAGGTGGTAAGCCCGATAGCACGCGAATTTTCCCTTATTTCGTGATTGATGTCATGCCCGGCGGGTTACGCGGGTTGGTGGTGGCGGGAGTGCTCGCGACTACCATGGGATCGCTTGGAACTGCGATGAATTCGCTGGCTACGAGTTACTCACGAGACTTCCATTTCCGATGGTTCAAAACTCCAGACGATGATCATGCGCGCGTTCGTATTATCAAACTCAGTACCGTTGGCTTCGCGCTGATTTTGATCTTCGTGGGTCTGGCGACAGCGTTCGTGAAAGCACATAATCCATCGCTTAGTATCATCGGCATCATCCTCGGAAGTTTCGGATACACTTATGGATCATTGCTGGGAATTTTCATGGTCGCGCTGTTCACCAAAAACCGAGGCAGTGAAACGGGCAACATGATTGCTATGATTACGGGCATCGTTTTCGTCGCCTTTCTGAGTAACTTGCCAAACGATCTTTGGAAGATGTTCGGCGGGGGAATGCTTTATCAGAATCCTGCTTGGCTACCCATCATCGAGTTTCCGTGGCGCATCATGGCGGGCACCTTGGCGACTGTGGCTGTGGCGTTGTGCTTTCGTACCAAGCGCCCAATGGAGGAGTAATGATTTTAAGCTTCTTTTTCCGCTGGCAGGCTCGTGCAGACTTACCTAAGGTGCGGCAACTTTTAACGACCCCGAACTTATGAATATCGCAGAAAACATGGTCGCCACCATCGGCAATACCCCACTGATCCGTCTCAATCACATCACCAAAGGGCTTGAAGCGGAAATCTGTGTGAAAGCAGAATTTTTCAATCCTCTCTTCAGCGTCAAAGACCGCATCGGTAAATCCATGATCGAGGCCGGTGAGCGCGAAGGTAAACTCAAGCCCGGTGGACTTATCATCGAGCCAACTTCTGGTAACACGGGAATCGCTCTCGCATTTGTGGCGCGTTCGAAAGGGTATCGCTGCATTCTCACCATGCCGGAAAGTATGTCTGTGGAGCGCCGCGTGTTGCTGCGTTTGCTCGGAGCGGAAATCGTTCTAACACCTCGTGCAAGAGGTATGGGCGGTGCGATCGCGATGGCGAAAAAACTCATCGAAGAAAATCCGGGTTCTTATGGTCCGAGCCAATTTGACAATCCGGCTAACCCACAAGCCCATCGTGAAACCACCGCAGAAGAAATCTGGAACGATACGGATGGCCAAATCGATGCGTTCGTCGCAGGTGTCGGTACTGGTGGAACGATCACGGGTGTTTCCGAAGTGTTGAAAGCGCGTTGCGTCATGAAAACGTTTGCGGTTGAGCCAGTGAATAGCCCAGTCATCACTCAGAAAAAAGCGGGTGATCCGCTTCAGCCGGGCCCTCATATGATTCAGGGTATCGGCGCGGGATTTATTCCAGGTAACCTCAATCTCGATATCATCGACGAGGTCATTCAAGTCACCAACGAAGACGCCATCGCCACTGCCCAAGCACTCGCGCAACAAGAAGGTTTGCCAGCGGGTATTTCCACTGGAGCCAACGTCTGGGCCGCGATGCAGGTGGCGAAACGCCCTGAATTCAAAGGCAAGCGCATCGTCACCATTGGTTGCTCATCGAGCGAGCGCTATCTATCAACTCCTCTCGCCGATAAAATCCGCGAGGAAGTTTCCAATCTCCCAGTGCAAGAAGCGTAGCCATGACAGCCGCTGCTCATTATATCTAACACATTTTCTCGCATTTCATGAATTTCCAAGAAATCATCCAGCAACCTTTCATTTGGGGATTTCTTCTTGGATTGTTGATTGCAGGTTTCATTTTGAAAAATGCTCTCACCGCGAAGCATGGGATGCGCAAGGAAATTAAAAATTTGGAAAAGGAGCAGCGTGAGCTTCAGTCACACCTCAATATCCAAATGAAAATCACCGCTTCCGGAAACGATTCCATGACTAAGGAAATCGATTCCCTGAAATCGCAAAACGAAAATCTACGGATCAACCTCGCAACTCTCCAAACCAAGCCAGAGAAAAGCGAGCAGCGTCAATTTCGTATCCAGGAAATGGCAGTTCGAACCATGCGTGAACAAGCACCCGGATTTGCTGGCGCATGGGAAAAAGCCGTGAGAGATGCGGAAGCTGAGATCGAAGCCGCAGAAAGCGGTTTCACCAAACTCATGCGCAAAGTCATACCGGGCCTAGGTCACTCACCAAAACCCGCCATTGAAGAAGCTCCGCCCGAAACGCTTTAGGTGACGAAAAGGTCATGAACTTTTGAAAGATTTTTGAAAAGGCCGTGCGTATATAGATGCGTTCAACAAATTTCCGGGCGGCCACCGCTCAGCATCCAACCCAACGACGGATTCGGAGCGACGGCGGCCCAAAACTTTCAAACCTCGCGATGGCATCATCCCCATCGCGAGGTTTTTCATTTCGGGTTAGCCCGCATGTCATCGAAAGTGCCGTTAAGACAGATTAGGGAATGAAAAATTTGTGCAGTTCAGAGGCTGTCGCGCGGTTTCACTCCAAACGTCTTTACAGGAGCGTCTTCGGAACGTTGAATTCCTGCTGTCATGCCACTGAATATCAAACCGAAATCCGAATGTGCCTTTGATCAAATCTCTCTTGGAGAAGTCATGTTGCGTCTTGATCCCGGTGAAGGCCGGATCCGCACGGCGCGCCAGTTTGCTGCATGGGAAGGCGGCGGTGAATACAATACCTCACGTGGTTTGCGGAAATGTTTTGGTTACAAAACTGCAGTGGTGACGGCGTTTGTCGATAACGAGGTCGGCCATTTGATCGAGGATTTCATCATGCAGGGTGGAGTTGCGACAGACTTCATCCAATGGCGTGAGGACGATGGAATCGGCCGCTCGGTGCGCAACGGATTGAATTTCACCGAGCGTGGTTTCGGGATTCGTGGTGCGGTGGGAAATCCGGATCGTGGCAACACGGCAGCTTCACAAATCAAACCCGGCGATGTCGATTGGGATCACATTTTTGGAAAACTCGGAGTGCGTTGGTTCCACACCGGCGGAATTTACGCAGCTCTTTCCGAGAGCACCGCACAGGTCACGGTCGAGGCTGTGAAAGCGGCGAACAAATACGGCACGATCGTTTCTTATGATTTGAACTACCGTCCATCACTTTGGAAAACCATCGGCGGGCTCGACAAAGCGCGCCAAGTGAACCGCGAGATCGCGAAATACGTCGATGTCATGATAGGCAATGAAGAGGATTTCACTGCATCGCTTGGCTTCGAGGTCGAGGGTGTGGATCACAACATTTCCAGCATCGAACTCGATGCGTTCAAAGCGATGATAGAGACGGCGGTCAAAGAATTCCCGAACTTCAAAGTCGCCGCAACCACCCTGCGTGGTGTGAAAACGGCGACGATCAACGATTGGTCAGCCATCCTCTGGCACGAAGGAAAATTCCATGAATCGCGTAAATACGATGACTTAGAAATCCTCGACCGCGTGGGCGGTGGTGACTCGTTTGCCTCCGGCGTGCAGTTTGGGTTCCTTGAATTCAACGATGCTCAGAAAGCCGTCGAATACGGCGCCGCCCACGGTGCATTGGCATCAACCACACCTGGTGATACTTCCATGGCGACTCGCAAAGAAGTCGAGAAACAGATCTCCGGTGGCGGAGCACGCGTGGTGCGGTAAAATTTCAAGTTTCAAGGAAGAGGGCTGAAGTCATATTTTTTTTGAAATATTGATGTAAGGTCGATCAGCCTAGACTCCGCTGCTTCTTTCACCCAAGCTATCTTTCTATTGGAAACTGAGCCTGAAATCATAAAAACGCCAACTCTCCGTGAGGATCTCACGGTGCTGATGAAGGTACGGCTGAATTTCTTCGTCTTGGTGACGACGTTTTTTGGATACTTGTTGGCGCGCAAAGGAGAGTCGATGGAGTGGGCGGTGTTGTTTCACACCTTGATCGGGACGGC
>JANPEG010000035.1:0-19185 GCA_031431855.1 Akkermansiaceae bacterium
AACCCTATAGCACACTTATCTTTGAGGTTGAGCTCTTAGATTTTTGAAAATTGCTCACCAAAATTGTGGCTTAGCAGTAATGAGTCGATGAAGGTCTCAAGATCGTATTCCCCAAATGGCTCCGGCGGTAGGGATCGAACCTACGACCTAGTGATTAACAGTCACCCGCTCTGCCGCTGAGCTACACCGGATTTGGAAAAAAAGCGTCGCGAAACGCGACGTGGGCGGAAGATGGGATTTGATGGCCACTTGTTGCAAGGGAAAAATGGCTCTTATTTAGATTTTTTAGGGCGGGAGCGCAGATACGAACGATCTGGATGCTTGATGGATCTGGCGCTAGGTAGGGCACCATTGCCAAGGGTGCCGCATGGAATTGAGGAGAGATGGATTAGTCAGATACGTTTCGCTCCGCGCGGCGCTTTGCGGCGAGAGCGCCCTACCGATTACCCCCCCGCGGCTAGGGTGATGATTTCTAGTTGGTCGTTGGGTTGGATGAGGGTGTTGGGGAAATTGCGTGGGAGAATGGCTTCTTGGTTGAGCTCTACGACCACGGGTTTTCCGGCGAGGCCGAGAGAGGCGAGGAAATCGTGGAGGAGGATTTCCGAGGTGAGGGAGTGAGGTTGGCCGTTTAGAGTCATTGAAGAGTGAATGGTGAAGAGTGAAATCTTAATAAATCAAAAATCAACAATCGGAAATCATCAATCGTCAATTAAACCGATCGACCAATCTGCGCTGCTACCGTCTTTGATTTACGATTGATGATTGTTAATTTTTGATTTTTGAATGAAGAGGGATGCACAAAGACTTTTAATATTGGCCATTTCTAGCGCCACTGCGCGAGTTGTTCTGGGAAGGGGCATTTATCGCAGTTGGTGAAATCTTCTAGGCAGAAGTCGTGGTAGAGTTGGAGGAGGGCTTGTTGGTGGGAGAGACGACGAATGAAGGGGGTGGCCGTTGCTTCGTCGCCGAAGAGGCGGATGGCGGTGCGTTTGAGTTTCTGGTTAGTGGAGGCGTGGCGGAGTTTGTAGTAGTCTTTGAAGGTGAATCGCTCTTCGTAGATTGAGAGAGGGATGAGATGGTTTGCTGCGAGTTCGAGAGCGAGGTTTTTTCCGAAGACGGAAATGGCAGTGTGGCTTCGGGCGGAGGTTAGGGTGTGGTGGTGCGACCAAAAATCGTGGTGAAGGCTATGGAGAAAATCGATGAGTGGTTTAGTGGAAAACGGAGTGGCGAGCGCGAGTTTGCGGAAGGTGCCCCATTGTTTGATTAACACAGAGAGGCCACCGACCCGACGGTGCGGATGGTTGGCGGGGCGTTGGCCGTGGGTCTTCCATTGCGGGGCGCGGCTGTTCGTGAGTTCGTGGTTGGGTCGAATTTTCCACCAGGTTTCCCAAAGATCTAACAGATATTCACGGGTATCATCGGGAGCTTTTAGGTAGAGCTCGGAATCGAGGAAGCCGGCGGTGCCGAGCAGGATGGCTTCGGCTTCGGCGGGATGATTGAGCAGTAGGTGCAGTGGTGCACGCTGGGCGAGAAGCCTCATGGGAAATGAATTTCCGCCATAGCCGAGGGTTTCTGCGGTGGCTTGAAAAAGTGCGGCATCGACATTGTGTGCATCGGCGATGCGCAGGAAGCGTGCGGCTTTCTGTGAACTCCGGCGGATGGATGCTTCTCGGAGTAGTCGTTCGACGGCGATTTTGGGTATTTTTCGAAGGGGTTGGAGGCAACGGCCCGGGATGGAAATGGCGGTTTCTCGTGAAGGGAGGCGCAGGGCTTCGCTGAGTTGGCTTGGGGAGATGAGCAGCTCGGGGACTTGGCGATGGTTCGAGGTGCGGACAAACATTTCCCGATGATTCGGTTCGAAGGCGACGTGTAGGATGGTGTTAGAAAATGCGGGATTGGTGGAGTGGCCATGGGATTCCCAATCGGATGTCCGCGAGTCGATTTCGATATCGCCAGTAAACGCTGAACCATTGATATCGATGGCGGCGTGGGCGAAGTCCGGGCCGGCACCGTGGTTCCATTCGCCGAACTGAGTGATGCGCAGGGTGCGACCGTCTTTGAGTCGGAAATCTCGACCGAAAGCACCAGAGAACCAGAGGGCTTGTAGTTCGAGTTCGGGGGGGAGTTTCGGAGCGGCGACTTCCTCGAAGGCCAAGGGAGGATGCCAGATGCTCTGGAGTAGAAATTCGTAGTTCATTAAATTTCGGGTAAGGCTCCGGTTAGTTTAAAGATAAACCGCGAATGAACGCGAATGGAATGGGTTCAAAAGAAGATGATATTCATTTTCCAATGGATTGGATTTGCGTTCATTAGCGTTCATTCGCGGTTGAAATTCTGATTATTAGTTGGCGGGGGCGGAGGACTTTTGAACGATTTCTAGCCATTTGGAAAGCGCTTCGGCTTCTGGAATATTGCCGTAGGTCTTTTTGGCGGAATGGAGAAGTTGTTTGGCGGTTATATTTTGATTATTTGAGCGTTCTATGGCGATGAGTTGGAGATCTTGGCGGAGTTTATCGGACTTCACTTCATAGGAGTCTCGTGCTTTTTTGAACCAGGTTTGGGCGTTGGGGATGTCTTTTTTTTCGAGGTATTCGTTGGCGAGACTTTCGGCAATGGCGCCGGATGAGAGGCTTTGATAGGCGAGGGTGAGTTTTTCAAAACGCAGGGCTTCATCATTTGACCATTGGCATGAGGCGGCGCGGAGGGCGCGGAAGTCGCGATCTTCTTTGCGGATTTCACCGGTGCCGTCGAAATGCATGAAAGGACGGTAAAGTGGATCGCCGAGGGCGATGCCTTGCCATGAGATCACGTTGATTGCAGCACCTGCAGCTTCGGCGAAGGTCCAACCTTTCAAGAGACGGTTGTGGATGATATTGAACTGATGGCTTTGTTGTAGAAACGGTTCGTAAACATTGCCGACGGTTACCGTTGCGCCACGCGTGAGAAGTGCGGCGGACCAGTTTTTATTCGCATCGGTTAGTTGCTCTGCGCTAAAGGAATGGATGTGGAAAGCAATGGCGCCGGGGCGGAATTTGAATGATGGATTAAGAAAGGGTCCGTTGATGTCGTGCTCGTACCAGCCATAATACATGGCTGTATCGGACATCGGATAGTTTGTTGGAAGCGTATCGTTGAATCGATCTACCACAATTGGGATGCCGGATTTGAGGTTTTCTGAAACGATGTTTTCCAACCATTCGTCGCCTTGAGGAAACTTGTTAGAGATATCAATGTATGCGCGTCCCCATAGTCCGTGTTTTTCCGTTTCTACGGCATCTGTGATCATGCGTTTGCAAACTTCCAAAGTGGGTGCATCAATACGGTTTACTAAAACGAGTTGAGGTAAATTGGCTTTTGATAGTGGAAGGGGGCTGTTAAAAAAGGCATTGTTGATGGACCCTTTGTAAGAGGGTAACTCGGCGCCGAGGAGCATGAGTTCGGAGTCTACACTGGCTTGATCACTCATCACCATGAGCGGTATTTGAGGATTTTCTTCCTTCGGTGGATCTGTGGGCTTGGGCTTGATGCGAAGCGGTACTCCACGCATGAGAACGATGGCACGAATACGGTTTGAGGTGGGTCGCATTACACCACTTTGGTCTTTACTGCGCTTCCACCAATTTTGTTTAGCGAAGTGCTCACGCAATGGATAAAGCAGCATCGTTTCATATTCGTTGCGGGAGATATCCTGATGGTTAGGGAGATTGAATCCGAGGATTTGAGCGGTTGGGATTTTGCGGGCGACCTGGTAGAAGTCAGCGAGTTTTTTTGAATCGGGATCGGCCTTATTGTAAATGACGAGCACCTCTGAGGGTTGGAGGTGCTGGGAGTGTGCGGGGGAGATGAGAAAGATAAAGAAGCAAAAAATGGCTGCTGAGACGGTGCTGGGGAGAGATTTGGCACGGTTCATTTCGGAAAGAATGAAGAATGGAGAGAATCTTGCAATCTTTTGGGAGGGGAAAATTTGGGCAGGGACGATTATCTTAATCGTCCATATCTTACGAAACTTTACACGGAAAGAAGGCGATTTGGGGGATTCAAGTCACCAGATATTGACGCTTAGCCCCGACGTGTCGGGGCTGCCTATTAGAATTTTCAAACCGTCGTGGGCGGGGGAGATTTGATTTATTAGGCTGGCGGCGAGGGTGGCGTGGTCTAGCTCGTGGCAGATGTGAGTGAGAAGCGTGCGCTTTGGGGCGAGTATGTCGACAATGGCGAGAGCTTCGGGTAGAGAGAGGTGGGTGGAATGGGGGCTGTTGCGTAGAGAATCGATGATGAGGAGATCAAGGTTTTCTAACAGCTCCATCGATTCTTCGGGGATGGTTTTGACATCTGGCAAGTAGGCAAAGCTGAAGCCGTCTTTGGTATCGAAGCGATAGCCGTGGGTTTCGACGGTTCCGTGGATGACGGGAAGGGGATGGATGGTGAGATCGCCGATGGTGAATACTTTCGAGATCGGGCGCGGATCAGGTTTGATGTATCCGCTGTGGGTGTTGTCGGTTTGAAACGCCCAACCAAACATGTTGATTAGCACGTTGAGGCAGGACTCGCTGGCGTAGAGGGGTAGTGGTTCCTTTTTTCCCCAACAGAAAGCGCGCAGTTCGTCGAAGCCGACGACGTGGTCGAGGTGGGAATGTGTGTAGAGCACGGCATCGATTTCGGTTATGTTTTCGCGGAGGGCTTGCTCGCGGAGATCGGGGCCGGAATCGATGAGGATTTTGGTTTCGGGGGTTTGAATGAAAAGCGAGGAGCGGGTGCGGTTGTTGTGGGGGTCGGAGGATTTGCAGACGTCGCAGATACAGCCAATAACAGGAACACCGACAGAAGTGCCGGTGCCCAGGAAAGTTAGATATGCGTCGTTAGGTGACATTAGAATGTATTAGCCGCAGCAACCGCCGCCGCCGCCACCACCGCCGCAGCAACCGCCACCGCTGTTGTGTTGAGCTTCTGCGATTTCGTCATCGGTCGGGGTGCGGCCGAGTTCGAGGGTCATGCTGATGTATTGACTGACTTCTTTTTGGATGCTTTCGAGGGAGCGTTCAGCATCCATGAAGCTGACTGCGACTGGGTTATTGAACAGGGCATCGCGGGCGTTTTCGAAAGCTTTGATTTCAGCTGCGCCTAGCTCGACACCAGCGTGTTGTTTGTGGTGAAGTTCTTCGCCTTTTTCGTGGACGGTTTTGTATTGGAGCTTGGCAGCGTCGTTGGAGAGAAATTTCTCAACATCGGACTGAAGCTTTTTGAATTCCTTATCGTTTGCGATTTGGTCGCAGAGTTCTTTGGTTTTAGAAATGATGGATGATTTTTCGAGGAGTGTGGTCATGGTGGTTAGTTTTAAGTTAATCGTTATGGGTTATTAGGGAAGATTGGATTTAGATTATTTTGGAGTGGATGCGGCTTCGTGTTGTTCTTCGGCGGCTTCTAGTTCGGCGCGTTCTTTGGCGATGACGCGGACGAGTTTGCGGGTGGTGGTTTCCCAGTCGGCGAGGAGGTCGGCGGCTTGTTTGGAGCCGGTTTTTTGTTGGTGAAGTTGGATCAGGGCTTTGACTTCATTAATGTCTTGTTGGCGGCGAACTGGCAGGGCGACGACCATCTCGGTGTTGACTCGGGAGTAGAATTTACTGTCGACATCGTAAACGAAAGCGGTTCCGCCAGACATACCAGCGCCGAAGTTTTTCCCGGTTTTTCCTAGGATGACAACGATTCCGTTGGTCATGTATTCGCAGCCGTGATCGCCGACGCCTTCGACAATTGTGGTTGCGCCGGAGTTACGGACGGCGAAGCGTTCACCAGCGCGACCGTTGGCGAATAGGGATCCGCCGGTTGCGCCGTAGAGGCAGGTGTTGCCAGCGATGGAGTTTTTAGATGCTTCGAATTTAGCGGTCGGGCAGACTTTGAGAATGATTTCACCGGAAGCCATGCCCTTGCCGACGTAGTCGTTGGCTTCACCGATGAGTTCGAGGGTGACGCCGTTAACGAGGAAGGTTCCGAAGGATTGTCCGGCGGAGCCTTTGCAAGTGATGTGGATGCTGCCGGATGGGAGATCGTAATTTCCGAAAACCTGAGCGATGCGACCGGAGAGGCGAGTGCCGATGTTGCGGTCGGTGTTGACGACTTCGTAGGTGAGCGAGACGGGTGCACGGTCGGGGATGAGTTTGATGGCTTCTAACACGTCAGAGCCAATTGAACCCGTGCCATATTCAGGTGTTGATACGGCTGGGCGGACGGAGATCGCCGCTACGATGTCGCGTAGGATGTTGATGTCCAAGGAAGTTTTGGCGATGCCGTCGTTGCGTTCTTTGGTGCAGGTGCGGGCGATATCGGATTCATTTCTCTCGGTGGCCACTGCGACTGCGGGGACGACGTCTTTGAGTAGACGTGAGAAGTTGAGAGTGTTGGCTTTTGGGTGGCTTGGAATCTCGCGTTGGGTGAGGTATTCTGGGCGACCGATGAGATCGTCGAGTTTGCGCATGCCGAGTTTGGCCATGATTTCGCGCGCTTCGAGAGCGACTGCGTTGAAATAGTTGATGACCATTTCAGGAGTGCCTTTGAATTTGGCGCGGAATTTAGGATCGGTTGTGGCGATGCCGACGGGACAGGTGTTGAGGTGGCATTTCCGGACGTAAACGCAACCCATAGCGATCATGGCGGTGGTTCCGAAGTTGTATTGCTCAGCACCGAGGATGGCGGCGATGACGACGTCGCGTCCGTTTTTGATTCCGCCGTCGGTGCGGAGGATGACGCGGTCGCGGAGGTTGTTGATGATGAGGGTTTGCTGGGCCTCGGAAAGTCCGAGTTCCCATGGAGAGCCTGCGTGTTTCGTGGAAGAAAGCGGCGATGCTCCGGTTCCGCCATCGTGACCGGAAATCAGGATGTTATCGGCAGAAGCTTTCGCGCAACCAGCGGCGACGGTTCCGACTCCGGCTTCTGCGACAAGTTTCACTGTGATGCGAGCCGTGGGGTTGATTTCCTTGAGGTCGTGGATGAGTTGGGCGAGGTCCTCGATCGAGTAGATGTCGTGGTGGGGAGGAGGGGAAATGAGTTGGACGCCGGGCTGGGTGTTACGAAGGCGAGCGATGAGGGCGTTGACTTTGTGGCCGGGGAGCTGGCCTCCTTCACCGGGTTTTGCACCCTGCGCCATTTTGATTTCGAGTTCGTCCGCGTTGATCAAGTAGTTCGCGGAAACACCGAAACGTCCTGAGGCGATTTGCTTGATGTAAGAGCGAGCGGAGTCGCCGTTCGGGTAAGTTTTGAAACGGATAGGATCTTCGCCGCCTTCGCCGGAATCAGATTTTCCGCCGATGCGGTTCATAGCGATGGCGAGAGTTTCGTGGGCTTCTGGGGAAAGTGCGCCAAGCGACATCGCGGCGGTGGTGAAGCGGCGGCGGATGTTTTCGAATGGTTCGACTTCATCGATCGAGATTGGGCCTGAAGCGGATGGGACGAAGTTGAGGAGGTCTTTGATTGCGATGGGGTTGCTCTCCAAGCTCACTCTAACATATTCCTCGTAGTCTTCGGGTTTGCCGGATTTGACGTAGTTGTGGAAATTTTTGATCACTTCGGTGGTGAACGAATGGCGCTCACCGAATTTGCGGTAACGGTTGTAACCAGGATCGCCGAGGTCGAGGGTTTTACCAGCAGGAACTTGGGGTTCGTAAGCGGCTTGGTGACGGATGATCGATTCTTCTGCGATTTCAGCGTATGAGATGCCGCCTATTTGTGAAGGCACTCCGGTGAAGGAGAAATCCACAACATCGTCGCCGATGCCGATGGCTTCGAATGTTTGCGCGCCTTGATAGGAGTTGAGAACGGAGATGCCCATTTTGGACATGATTTTCAGTAAGCCTTTTTCGAGGGCTTTGCGGTAATTGGACATGGCCTTTTGTGGGGTCATGCCTTCGCCGAGTTTGTCTTTACCTTGATCGGCGGCGACGAGTTGGCGGACAGTGGCGTAGCCGAGGTAAGGAACAATCGCAGTTGCACCGAAGCCGAAGAGGCAGGCGATTTGGTGAACATCACGGGCCTCGCCGGTTTCTACGACGAGGGATGCGCGCAAGCGTTTGCGGATGCGGTTGAGATGGTGATGGATTGTGCCGGTGGCGAGCAGTGCGGGGATAGGAACTCGTTTTGCAGAGGTTGCACGATCCGAGAGGATAATGATGGAGTTTTTGTTATTCACCGCCGCTTCGACTTCATTGCAGAGTTCATCGAGGCGGGCTTTGAGGCCGTCTTTTCCAGTGGCAACATCCCATGTGCAATCAAGCACTTGGGATGGGAAGCCGTGTTCCGCCATGTGGGTAATTTTTTCTAACTGATGTTCAAACAGGATTGCGGAATCGAGTGAGATGGAATTGCAGTGTGTTGGAGTTTCATCTAACAGATTTCGCTCAGGACCGAGACCTGCACCGAGTGACATGACCGCCCATTCGCGGATAGGGTCGATGGGTGGGTTGGTGACTTGGGCGAAGCGTTGTTTGAAATAGGTATAAAGCAAACGCGGATAGCTGGAGAGGATGGCGAGTGGAATGTCATCGCCCATGGAGAAGACGGCTTCTTGCGCGCCTTTGATCATGGGTGGAAACACCATGTCGAGTTCTTCGATGGAGATTGCGTTGGCGAGTTGGCGGCGGGAGAGATCGAGCGCGTCGAATTCGATTTCCGGGACGTGTGCGGAAGGGGAAATGAATTTGCGGAGTTCGAGGCGATTTTCATCGATCCAACGGCGGTAAGGTTTCTGGCGAGCGAGATCTTCTTTGATTTCGAGATCTTGTTTGAGGATGCCGGTGGAGGTGTCTGCGGAAAGCATTTGACCTGGGCCGAGGCGACCCTTGCGAATCACGTTTGCGTCATCGAAAATGACTGCGCCAGCTTCGGAGCCGATGTAGAGGAAACCATCTGCGGTGACTTTGTAGCGCGAAGGGCGGAGGCCGTTGCGATCAAGGGAGGCGCAGATTTTCGTGCCATCGGTAAAGACGAGACCGGCTGGGCCGTCCCAAGGTTCGGAGAATGAGCGGATGTATTGATAGAAGGCGCGGAGTTCGTCGGAGATATCTTCGTCGTTTCGGTAGGCTGGTGGGACGAGCATGCACATTGCGTGTTCGGGTGAGCGACCGGAAAGGATGAGGAGTTCGAGGCAGTGATCGAGGGAAGCGGAATCCGACTCGCCGTGACGGATGAGATTTTTGACGAGATCGATTTCATCACCCCAGATTGGAGATTCGAAAAATTCCTCGCGGGAGGTCATCCAGTTGCGGTTGCCTTCGACTGTGTTGATTTCGCCGTTGTGGCACATCATGCGGAACGGTTGTCCGAGCGGCCATGCGGGGAAGGTATTGGTGGAGAAACGTTGGTGATAAAGGCAGATCGCGGTTTCGAAATCAGGATTTGTTAGATCGGCGTAGAACGCTCGCAATGCGGCGGGCATCGCGAGGGCTTTGTAGGAGATCAGGCGGTTAGAAAACGTCGGCATGTAGAAGCCGTGGATTTCTGAGGTCGCGTGTTCGATTTCGCGGCGGCAGAGGTAAAGTTTGCGTTCGAAATCGAGCGCGTCCATGCCATCGGGTTTGAGCATGATGAGGTGTTCGATTTCCGGACGGGATTTCTGAGCGATTTTTCCGAGTGCATCGATGTGCACCGGAACTTCGCGCCAACCGATGGCGGAGATGCCGCGTTTGGCGATGGTGTCCGCGGCGATTTTTTTGATTGATGCGGTTTGTGAATCGTTTCCTGCGGGGAAGAAAAATACACCGATCGCGAGGTCGGCTGGGTTGGTGACTTTGTGGCCGAGAGCCTCAGCGGCTTTGACAAAAAGAGGGAAAGGAATTTGGGAGAGAATGCCGGATCCGTCGCCGGTTTTCATATCGGCATCGACGGCACCACGGTGGGTCATGCAGGAAACCGAAGTCAGGGCGTGATCCAGCACGGTGAAGGAACGTTTACCCTCAAGATGGGCAATGGCGCCCATGCCGCAGTTGTCATGTTCGTTGGAAAGACTGTGCAGAGAGCCAGACACGAGGGGGGTGCTGGAATGGTAGAAGGGATTGGTCATGTGAGCGGGTTGGAAATAAAGAACAGGTAGCGCTTTGGGACAAGCAGGAATTATGCGCAAAAGTGGGCATTTTTCGTAAAAAATAGGTTAACCGCGAATGAACGCAAATGGACGCGAATGAAGAGTGGGAAAAAATGAGCTTTAGATGAGAAATCAGCTAGTCTTGAGATTCTTGGCTGATGTCATTTATTTGCAGATTTCTCAATGAACTTGCGGACTTTTGCTCCCAATTCCTTTTGCAAAGGAAGAGTTGGATCGAAGTAAGATGGTAGCTGAGTGTTTAGATCTCCTTCGATTTCTTTCAGAACATGGTTCATGCCTTTGATGATGATTAGTTCACTGCCTTTTGCGCTGGTGTGAAGTAATTTGGCGTCTTCGACCGAGGTTTGGAGATCGGTTGAGCCTTGGACGATCAGGATGGGAACTTTGACTTTTGATAAGGCTATTGCGGGATCAATCTTTAACCAAGAAATCAAGTAAGGCTGCACGCTGGGGCGAAATAGAGAGTTCAATGATGCCGGAGGGTTTTTTACGATTTCACCTTTTTCGAGGCTCGAAATGACGCTCTCTGCTTGGGTGTAAAGTTCCTTGGGTAATTTGGGCTGCAATTGTTCTTTGAGAACTACGGATGCTGGCCTGCCTGCACCTGAAATGGAAACCAAGCCGATGACTGAATCTGAAGAGGTAGCTAGAGTCGTCACTAAAGCGCCTTCACTATGGCCGATTAATACGATTTTTGAGTATCCACGTTTCTTGAGAAAATTGATCCAATGTCCAACATCTTCAACGTAAGTGGAGAAACGTAAATCGGCTTCTCTTATGCCGCTGGAGGCACTCGCGGCAACTCCTCTTTTATCGACTCTTAGTGTAGAAATTCCTTCTTTGTTCAGAAAGTTCGAAAGATAAAGCAGGCTGTTGCTTTTTCCCAGAGCGCCCACTGTGTTACCGTCTCTATCTGTCGGGCCTGAACCTGAGACGATAAATGCGACTAGGGATTTATCTGTTCCGGCAGTGGTGAGTTCACCGCTAAGAATTTTATTTTGAATGGAAACTTCCTCGGCGTTAAGAAAAGATATTAGGAGGATGAGCAGCGGTGAGAAGAGTTTCATTGTTTATTAATACTATGACTTCAAGTTCTCGCAGTCTTGCTAATTATTGGATTTCAAAGAAAATCGGCGAGACGCCGACTTCACGGCCTGCCGCGGGACGCGGCAGCTACTGGTGGAGTCCTTTCAGGGCTTCTTTGGCGGGTTTTTCTAACACCATATCGGTGATGGAGGTGCGGCGGCCGTCTTTGTAGCTGGAGACTTGCATTTTGCGAAGGGTCCAGACTTCGTCGGAAACTTTCATGACGTCTTCGACGAGGAACTCTTTGAGGAGGTCGTTGTTTTTGGCGTGGCCATGGATTTTCATGAAGGCACCGAATTTGGTGTGAACCCAGAGATAGACGGCGAAGTAATTTCCTGCCGCATCGGCTGGTTTATTGAGGCGGAGTTTGTAGGTGTCTTCGGTGCCGACTTTTTCTGTGCCTTCAAGTTTTGGATTGGGCCAGTAGAAGAAGCGTAGGGCCAGGTCTTCGTAGGTGAGATCGGTTCCGGCGATGGATTCGGTGAGTTTGGCGCGGGGAAAATCAACCGTTTTTCCATCGATGATTTCAAATAGATCGTTGTGACCATCGTTGAGGCGAAGGTGGAAGATGCGCCATGCTTTGTTTTCGTAAAACTGGAATTGAATGTCTTTGCCTTTGAGGAAAATTTCAATAGGGACTTTTTTTCCGTTATTCGAGAGGTGGCCTTTCAAACCTGTGTCGAGCTTGGTGAGCGCGGCGCTGAGTCGGGCTCCTTCGAGGATGCGGTTAGGATCGGGTTCTTGGGCGTGCAGGGAAGCGCAGGAAAATGTCAAAGTGGCGGCGAGCGCGAGGAGAGGTTTCATGGTGTGAACATAGGTGAAGATCTAGCTTCGACAATGTTTCGCTGAAAAAGATTCAGATTAAAATCACCGGAAGGGGAGATGCGTCCTATAGGACTTATAGGACATATTCAAGCTGCTCTACTTCGCTAAAGCTACGAAGGGCACTTTTCGTTTCAGTTCCTGAAACAAAAAGTGGAGCGTAGCGGATTCGAACCGCTGACCCCTTGCATGCCATGCAAGTGCTCTACCAACTGAGCTAACGCCCCTTACGGGTGGGGCGAAGGTTTAGGGGAGGAACCGAGTGGCTGGCAAGACGAAAACCGCGAAACTTTAAACTTTAAACATTAAATCTCAAAGAAGACTGGGGGAAGTTACGAAAATGCCTAGGACGTATCGACCTGGGCTCTTCCTTGAAGTTTAGAGTTTAAAACTTAGAGTTTAAATTTTCATCAGGTCTTCTTCTTTGGCGACGGCTAGTTCTTCGATTTTTTTGGTGTATTTGTTGGTGAGGTCTTGGACTTGTTTTTCGTAAGTTTTGAAGGAGTCCTCGGTGAGGATGACATCGACCTTCATTTTTTTGGCTTCGTCGAGGCCGGTTTTGCGGGCGGAGCGGAGGCGGACCTTGGCTTCTTCGGCGAGTTGTTTGATGAGTTTGACCATGTCGCGGCGGCGTTCTTCTGAGAGTTCCGGGATGGGGACGCGGATGGAGCGATCTGCGGCGGCGGGGTTGAGGCCGAGTTTCGATTCGCGGATGGCTTTTTCGATGTCGCGAGTGGTGGATGGATCGAAGGGTTGGACGTTGAGCATGCGAGGCTCAGGGGTGTTGATGACGGCGAGGGTTTTGAGTTTCTGGACACCACCGTAGGCATGGACGTAGACATCGAGGTTATCGATTAGGGAAGGTGATGCTTTGCCGGTGCGGACTCCGGAGAAATCATGGATCAGGTGTTCGATACCGGATTCCATATCGGCTTCGACTTTTTTGATGGTGACGGATGGATCTAACATAGAAGAGTGAATGGTGAAGAGTGAGGAGTGAAATTTAGATAAATCAAAAATCGTCATTCATCAATCGTCAATCAACCTCTCGTAAGGTGCCTATTTATACTTCGGTTTGATTTACGATTGATGATTGTTGATGTATGATTTTTGATTGGAAGAGGGATTACTCGCCGTGGACGAGGGTGCCGATGGGCTGTGAGCGGAGGGCGTGGGAGAGGTTTCCGGTTGGGCCGAGATCGAAGATGATGATGGGAATTTGATTGTCCATGCAGAGGCTGAAAGCGGTGGCATCCATGACGCTGAGTCGGTTTTCTAAGCAATGTTGAAAGGTGACGGTTTCGAAGCGTTTGGCGTCAGGATTTTTGCGAGGGTCGGAACAGTAAACGCCATCAACCTGAGTGGCTTTGAGAATGACATCGGCGCCCATTTCGCTAGCGCGGAGGGCGGCGGTGGTATCGGTGGAGAAGAATGGACTACCGGTTCCAGCGGCGAAGATGACAACGGTTCCGCCATCCAATTTATGTTCTGCTTTACGACGGATGAAAGGTTCCGCGACGTTTTTCATTTCGATGGCTGACATCACCGTGCAGTCGACACCGATGTGTGAAAGTGCGCCTTCGAGGGCGAGGGCGTTCATGACGGTGGCGAGCATGCCGACGTAATCAGCGGTGGCGCGATCCATGCCACGAGCGGATGCGCTGGCGCCTCGCCAGAAATTTCCACCGCCAACGACGATGCCGAGTTCTAGTCCGGAGTCGACCGCTTCTTTGATTTCGGAGGCGATGCGTTGGACGATTTCAGGAGAGATGTTGTCTGTGGAGCCGGGTTCGCGGAGGGCTTCACCACTGAGTTTGAGGATGGCGCGTTTGAAAGGGCGAGGATCTTTTTTGGCAGTGTGTGGCATATCGGTTGCGGAGAGAATGAACAGGAACTCTCCATCGTCCAACCCAGAAGATGAGATTGGCTGATTTTTTTTCGTGGAGGGAGATTTAATTGCCGATTAACGATTGACTCTGCTACGCGCCGTCTAAGCGATTAGGACTTCGTCTTAAGAATGAAAGTTCGCTAATACTCACAAAGCGTTGTTGTTTTTAGAAATTTTCACTCTTCATTATTCATTATTCTCTAGCTGGAGGAACGATGAAGGTGGCTTCGAGTTCTTTGAGAGTGGCGTTTTTTTCGGTGGTGCCGGTGATTTTGATGGCTACGTGAAGGGGGATTGTCTGTTGCTGTTGGTGGACTTCCAAGGTTTTCTGTAAAGCGGCGAAGGTGATCCGTATGAGTTGGCGCGCGGTCATGTCTATGTCTTCTGGAATGATGAGTTTTGAAACATCCAGAGTCACAGTCATTCCCTGTTCCGTCATTTCTGCGTCTAGGGTGAGATTGCAGATAACGAGGAGATTTGCTTCTTTGACTTTGTAGTTCGGGGCGTTGGTGGGGATGGGATGGGGAGTGCGTATGGCTTCGACCAGCGCCTCAGGAATCGCGCCGGTGATTGCCATTGGGCGAGGCATTACAGTAGCTTGGAGGGCTTCGCCGATGTCAGAGATGATGTCAGCGGAATCGGTTCCGGAGAGGGTGAGAGGTTCGTATATGGGGACGACGGAAATGGTTGTAGCTTGAGCACAGGCAGCAAACATCAGAGAGAGAATCAAAGATTTCATAAGTAAATAGATGGACGGTTAGATGGGATAAAGCGAGGGGAAAGTGGGGGATGAAAAAGCGTGATTTGAGTCACACGATTCATGATGGAAAATTATCTGCACTTTTTAGCTGCATGCTACGCCAATGCGTATAGAAGGTTCCCCGTAATCCTATGTCTCGAATCGTCTTTCTAATGATAGCGCTCTCGCTATTGATCCCGTTGCTATACGTGATCTTTTTCACGCCATTTATCCCGTTTCTCTTGCGTCAACTTAAGATCGGACGCTCGACTAGCGACGTTAAAGAAATTGTCGACGATGCGGAACAAGCCATTACGAACCGGGTTCGTGATCTCGAAGCGATGAAGAATGCCGCGGATGTGGAGTTGAATGATGTGGTTCCGATCAAAATTGTGAGGGGCAGCAAATCAAATTCTCAACCCGAGCCTGAAAATGAGCCTGAGATCATTATCCCTGATGAAGTGATCAAAGCTCCAAAAAAGAAGAAAACTAACTCAACTAATACACCAACTGAATGAATATCGTTAAAATCGCCAAACTAATTGCTGCTTTAATCGCAGCTCTTCTTGTTCTTATCATTACCTTCTGTTGTTTCCACAAAGTCGACGATACCGAGTGGCAAGCGGTTCAGTATCTTGACGGTAAACTTGAGATCAAAGAAGCCGCTGGTTTCTACTTTGCCTTTTTCCCAAAGGTTACCGAGTATCCTCGGAACGCCACTTTCGAGTTCACGAGTAGGGCGGACCAGACGAGTGATGGTGACGATTCTATCCGTGTAACCTTCAATGATGGCGGCACAGCTCAGATTAGTACCGTGTTGCGGATTTCGACTCCAACCACTGCGGAACAGAAACGTGAGTTTCACCGCCAGTTCAATGGGAATGAGCGGAATATCAAGAGCGCCATCTGGGCTCATCTGAGTAACGCCATCAAGTCCACAGGGCCGATCATGTCGGCATCTGAAAACCAAGCGGCACGCAAATCGGAGTTCAACGCGGTTGTATTTGACCAGATGAACTCAGGACTTTTTGAAATGCGTCGAGTGATGGTTGAGCTAGATCAACTGGACGAGAAGGGTAACAAGATCCGCGTCGCGGCTACTGAGATTCAACGTGATTCCAGCATGAAGCCAATCATTAGTCAGTCATCACCCCTGAAGACCTACGGCATCACCGTAACGCAGCTTAGTATTACCGAGACTGAGTATGATCCGCAGACTAGGTTGCAGTTCGAGACGAAGAAGTCTGCTTTCCTTAAAGCAGAGTCTGCAAAGGCCGAGCGTGAAGGAGAAGTTCAACAACGTCTGATGATCGAAGAAAAAGGTCTTCGTGAAAAAGCCGAAACCGAGGCTATCGCCAACCGTGACAAAGCTCAGGCGGTTATTCAGGCAACCAAAGAGAAGGAAGTGGCCGAGCTTAATGCAGCTCGTGATGTCGCTGTGGCATTGATGACCAAGCAGCAGGCTGAGACTTTAGCGGCCCAGAAATTGGAAGTGGCTAAGCTTTCCCGTCTATCGGCTGAAGAAGAAGCCAAGCAGATCCTCGTCTTGGCGGCGGCTGAGAAAGAGCGTATCGCTATGGCTGGTGCTATTACAGAGAAGGATAAGTTCACACTCGAAGTGCAGCAAAAAACTGCGATCGGCGTGGCTGAGGCTCTCGCTCAATTGAAAGTACCTCAGGTGATTATGAGTGGATCAGGTAAAGATGGTTCAGGTGGCGGTAACCAACAGGATCTGATTAATTTGTTCCTGCTTAAGCAGAATGGACTCCTGGATGCGATGGGTAAGCCGACCACTGCTCCGGTAGCTCCGAGTAGATAATCTTTAGAGAATCGCTGCGAGACGCAGTTTACACGGCCTGCCCCGACATTGGTCGGGGCAGCTACAAAAAAGCCGCCGGACATTGCTGTCTGGCGGCTTTGGTTTGATTTTAACTAGGGACTTTCGATTAAGCGGCTTTCGCCTTATTTTCGAGAGCCTTCTTGGCTTGCGCAACGATGGCTGAGAAAGCAGCGGCGTCGGTGATAGCGAGATCCGAGAGGATCTTGCGGTCAGCTTCGATACCGGCGGCTTTGAGGCCTTCGATGAAACGCGAGTAGGTCATTCCTTCGTTACGGACGGCAGCGTTGATACGCTGAGTCCAGAGGCGACGGAATTGTCCTTTGCGTCTTTTGCGGTCACGATATTCGTACTGTTGCGCCTTACGGACAGCGTCCTTGGCGTAGCGGAAGAGCTTCGAGCGGAAACCGCGGAAGCCCTTTGCCCGAAGAAGCGTACGCTTGCGGCGTTTGCGACTTGCTGGGGAATTGGTTGCTCTTGGCATGTGTTTGTTTGGTTGTGAACAAGTCGTTTTTTATCATTCCTTCCGCAGTCTCACCTGTTCGTGTCTCCGGTTTATCGGATCAGGCTGCGTAAAGGTCGTCCGTAACGCGGACGAGGTCGTGGGCTGTCGTATTTACTTCTCTATCAATGGAAAGGAAGGTTCTCTTTGACATTTTTGATGTCAGCAGCCGAAACAAGGCCCGCTTTACCGAGAGCGCGTTTACGCTTGCGGCTCTTGCATTGAAGCAAGTGGCGTTTTCCTTGATGACGGCGTAGTACCTTCCCGGTGCCAGTGATTTTGAAGCGCTTGGCGACGGCCTTCCGTGTTTTTGCTTTTCCTCCTACTCTTGGCATGGGACGCGAAAACTACCTATCTGGGCGATCTTGGCAAGGGGAAAGTGGAAGAAAGTTTTATTTTCCTTCTTTATGCCACAGCACTTCGACGCGGACAGGGACGACGCCGTTTTTGACGAAGCCGAGTTTTTCGGCGGTTCCGATGGTGACGTCAATGACCCGTCCTTTTTTGTAGGGGCCGCGATCGTTGATGGTGACAACCTCGGATTTATTGTTGGCGAGATTGATGACGCGGACCTTGGTGCCCATGGGTAGGGTTTTGTGGGCGGCAGTTGGAGCGTTGTTGCAAAGCTTCTGGCCGCTGGCGGTTTTGGTGCCGTAGTTGGTCTTGATGGAATACCAGGAGGCTTTGCCTTCCTCGGTTGATTTCACGACGTATGGATCCTTGTGATCCTTATGATCTCTCAGGTCAGTGGCGCAACTAGTAACGAGGACGAGACTTGCGAGAGCCAGCATCGCGGACTTATTGATGTTCCGTATGTGTAACTTCATGGGTGTGGGTCCCCTGTTGGGGTGAAGACCGCCATAGACGGGGATTTTGGGGGTGGCAAGAAGAAATGTGCTCGGGGCTTTTCGGGTCCGAAACGATGAAATGAAGGAAATTCGAACCGCGGATGGACGCGGATGAACGCGGATAGTAAGATTTTAATGAAGAATTGAACCGTGGATTCGCGATCTCAGAATGTTTAAAAATTAATGAACTCTGATCTTATCCGCGTTTATTCGCGTCCATTTGACGAAATGATTTGAATTTCTGTTCGTCCATGTCCGCTTTGCTCCGATTGCGGTTCTCTTTATTTAGCTGATTAAACCAAATGGATGGGCTTTCCGGCTTGGAAGGCTGAGATATTTTGGGCGGTGATGGTCATGAGTCTTTGTCGGGCTTCGGTGGCGGCCCAGGCGATGTGGGGGGTGAGGGTGAGGTTTTTGGCTCCGAGTAGGGGGTTTGAGGGGAGGATGGGTTCGGCAGAGACGACGTCGCAGGCGGCGCCGGCGATGCGGCCGGAGTTGAGGGCTGCGGCTAGGGCTGCTTCGTCGATGAGTGGGCCGCGGGCGGTGTTGATGAGGAAGGCGGAGGATTTCATTTTCTCGATTGAATCCTTTGAAATCAGGCCTTGGGTATCTGGGGTGAGGGGGCAGTGGAGGGAGATGACATCGGATTTTTCGAGGATTTCATCGATGGATGCCCATTCGAAAGGGAAGGTGGTGGTGGCGGAGCGCGAACGGGAATTTGCCAGAATCTTCATTTTAAAGGCAGCGCCAAGCTCGGCTGTGCGTTGGCCGATGCGGCCGAAACCGATCACTCCGAGGGTTTTGCCGGCGAGTTCGGTGAAGTTGGGGTTTTTCCAGAAACAGAAATCCGAGCTGGTTTGCCATTCTCCACCGTGGGCCATGATGCTGTGCTGGGCGGGCTTTTTGAAAAAATCGAGGATGACGGAGAACACGAATTCCGCGACGGCATCGGTGCTATAGATGGGAACGTTGGAAACGGGGATGTGGTGTTGGGCGGTGTAGGCGCTATCGATGATGTTGTATCCGGTGGCGAGGACGGCGATGAATTTGAGCTTGGGCAGTTGGGCGAGGGTTTCCGCGCTGAGCGGGCATTTGTTGGTGAGGATGATATCGGCGTCTTTGGCGCGCTCGACGATTTGATCAATGGGGGTGCGGGGATACACCGTCAGTTCGCCGAGTGATTCAATTTCGGTCCACGGGTTATCGCCGGGATTAAGGGTGTGGCCATCTAGAACGGTGATTTTCATGGGTAGTGGGGTCAGGGGTCAGGGGTCAGGGGTCAGGGGTCAGGGGTCAGGGGTCAGGGGTCAGGGGTCAGGGGTCAGGGGACGTGGGTCAGGTGTCATTTGTCAAGGGTCAGGGGAGCGGGGAGG
>JANPEG010000036.1:0-3137 GCA_031431855.1 Akkermansiaceae bacterium
AATTCCGGTTTCTAGATTGAATCTTCGGATTTCCTTACTATCCTCCCGCGCATGCGCTGCCTCCTAGCTTCATTCATCTTCCTCACCTCCATGCTCTTTGCCCAAGAGTCTCACATCGTCGTTGAGGCCTATTCCGGAAAAGTTCTCTCGGCTTCTGGAGCCACCACCAAGCGCTCCGTCGCGTCCCTAACAAAAATTGCAACCGCCATCGTCGCCATCGATTGGTCAACTGCTACCCAATCCGATCTAGGAACTACCATCGTTCGCGTCCCAGAATCCGCCAGCCTACTCGCTGGATCCACATCTCTCGGACTCAACGTTGGCGATACGATGAGCATGCGCGATGCTCTCTACGCCTCGCTTCTCCGTTCCGATAACTACGCCGCGCTAGCCATCGCTCATCATGTCGGAACCGATATTCTCACTCGACGTGGAAAAGGTGGCGATGCCGTGCAAGCTTTTGTCGATGAAATGAACACGCTAGCCAAATTCGTTCTCGCGAAAAACACCCGCTTTAGCAATCCCCACGGCCTAGATCTCGAGCCCAAGCCCGGTTACTCCACCGCTGCCGATGTCGCACGTTTCTCCATCCATGCGATGCGCCGCAATCCCATTACCTTCATCACACGCCAACAATCGCGCGAGATCAAAGTCAACGGTATCGCAAAAACCATCACCAATACCAACGAACTCGCTGGCGAAACGGGGATCCTCGGCATCAAAACCGGCACCACCCAAAAAGCCGGACCATGTTTAGCTACATGCATGGATCGCGATCCACTTGTTAGAATGAAACCCGATGGCAACAAAGGAGTCACCCCACGCCGCCTCATCGTCGTCGTCCTCAACAACCCTGACCGTTTCAACCGCACGCGCAAACTAATCAAAGACGGCTGGGCCTACTACGATGCATGGCTCGCAGCCGGAGCCATAGTCGAAAACCCCAAACACGAACTCCTAGCCACCCCTCCTCCCGTCAAGTAACTCTTCTTCTGATTTAGAGTTTAAAACTTAAAGTTTCGAAACTTATGCGTATCGGCATTCTAAATAGCGGCGGTGACTGCCCCGGACTTAATGCCGTCATCCACGGCGTCGTCGGTGCCGCCCATCAACTCGGCTGGGAAGTCATCGGCTTTAAAGACGGCTTCGAAGGTCTACTCCCTCCAGGTGATTACAGCATCCTTACACCCAAGGACACCATTGGCATCCTTAAACTTGGTGGCACCATCCTAGGCTCTACCAACAAAGGCCATTTCGCTGCGAAAATTGGTGAGGGAAATGTTGCCGAAGTCCCGAAAGATATCATCGACCTCGCTCGCCTCACCATAGACCAACTCGAAATCCAAGCCCTCATCATCGTCGGTGGCGATGGCTCTCTAACAACAGGTCTTCAGCTTTTCCGCCTAGGCTGGCCCATTATCGGCATCCCCAAAACCATCGATAACGATCTCTCTGCCACCGCGATGACCTTCGGCTTCGACAGCGCCGTCAACACCGTCGTGGACGCGCTCGACCGACTCACCACCACCGCCGAATCCCACAAACGCATCATGGTTTTAGAAGTCATGGGTCGCCATGCCGGATGGATCGCTTTATGGGGTGGGATTGCCGGTGGTGCCAATGTCATCCTTCTTCCTGAAATTCCTTTCGTGCTCGATAAAATCGCTGAATTTATCAAAAACCGCGAGGCCCAAGGCCGACATGCCACCATCGTCGTCGTCGCCGAAGGTGCCAGAATGCCTGATGGCGATCTTGTTACCATCGACAAAAATTGCTCAGGTGAAATCCGACTCGGTGGTATCGGCGAACAAGTTGCCACCCGCCTCCAAGAACTCACCGGAAAAGAATCTCGCTCCACCACTCTTGGCCACCTCCAGCGCGGCGGTTCACCCACCGCTTTCGATCGTATCCTCGGAATGCGCTTCGGCGTGATGGCCGTCAACCTCGCTAAACAAAAAGCCTTCGGCCGTATGGTTTCCTACCAAGCTTACCACGTCGACTCCGTCACCATCGAAGAAGCCGTCAACAAACTCCGCCTCGTCGATCCCAACGGTGAAGTCGTCCAAGCCGCCCGCGCCGTCGGCATCTGCATGGGGGATTCATAAAGAGCCAAGAGCATTAGTCTTGAAATTTGAAATTTCAAAAACCGTCCTTGCCGTCCCCATCGTCTCTCCATAAGTTCGCGCAACCTATTCCATTGCGTGTCACTTCCTGCTCCTCAACCCCACATCATCGGCATCCTTCCGGCTCGCTGGGGCTCCACCCGCTTCCCAGGCAAGCCGCTTCATCTCATCGCTGGAAAAACCCTCATCCAACACGTTTGGGAACGCTGCAAACTCGCGACAAAACTTTCCGAAATCTTCATCGCCACAGATGACGATCGTATCGCACAAGCCGTCGAAAACTTCGGTGGTAAAGCTTTGATGACCTCACCTAATCATCCCACCGGAACAGATCGACTCGCCGAGGCCATCCAACAAATTCCTCAAGCCACCCACATTCTCAACATCCAAGGCGACGAACCCCTCATCGATCCCGCACTCATCGACGACCTCGCCACCGCTCTCTGCAGCGACCCAAGCTTAGACATGGTCACCGCCGCCAATCCTCTCGATCCCAATGATCCCGTCGTCGCCGATCCCAACGTCGTGAAAGTTGTCCTCAAACTCAACGGCAACGCCCTCTACTTTTCCCGCTCACCTCTGCCTTTCTTCCGCAACGCCGTGGAAAACCTACAAGTTCTCCGCCATAAAGGCATCTATGGCTACCGCCGCGATTTCCTCGAAACCTTCGTCACATGGCCGCCCTCCCCGCTCGAACAAGCCGAATCCCTCGAACAACTCCGTGCCCTCGAAAACGGCGCCAACATCAAAGTCCTTCTAACAACCGACACCTCACCCGGCGTCGACACCCCCGAACAAGCACTCGAAATCGAACGCATCCTCGCCACTGAAAACTTCTAACTTTTAACTAGCAAACTTCTCATGAAATACATTTTTGTCACCGGCGGCGTCGTCTCATCTCTCGGAAAAGGCCTCGCAGCAGCATCCATCGGAACACTCCTCGAAGCCCGCGGACTCAAAACCCTGATGCAGAAATTCGATCCGTATCTCAACGTCGATCCCGGAACGATGTCA
>JANPEG010000037.1:0-53072 GCA_031431855.1 Akkermansiaceae bacterium
GCCACGGAAAATCCCTTGCCAATCCCTGCCCGACCCCTTACCCACTCCGCACACAATTATGGCCAGCGTCAACGTAATCACCCTCCGCAAAGGACATGCAGTCCGTCACAACAACGAAGTCTGCGTCGTTATCGAACACGAACTCAAAACTCCTCCACGGATGGCTTCTTATGTTCAGATGTCGATCCGTAGCGTTGCTACCAAGAAAGTTTCCAACCTCCGCCTGACGTCGAACGACTCGGTCGAAGGCGTTCATCTTGAAAAGATCGCTCACGAATATTCCTACAAAGACACCGAGGGCTACCACTTCCTTCACCCAGAAACCTACGATGATATGGTCGTTTATGAAGACCTCATCGACACGATGAAAAACTACCTCATCGAAGGTCAGCTTTACACTCTTCTTATCGCCGATGGCCTCGTGGTCAGCATCGAGCTTCCACTCACCATGGTCATGACCGTCGCGGAATCATTCGAAGGCGTGAAAGGCGATTCCGCCAACAACGTTTACAAACCCGCCACGATGTCGACCGGCCTGAACGTCAACGTTCCGCTGTTCATCAACCAAGGTGAGCGCATTCTCGTTAAAACCGAAGACGGCAGCTACCAAGGCCGCTCGAACGATTGATCATCTTTTAAACAAAAAAGCCCGACTCCTTGAGCGGAGTCGGGCTTTTTTATGATTTAAAATCCTCATTTCCCAACCAACTCCGCCACGCCTAATTCACGGGCGAGTTCGTTGAACTCGGCGATTTCTGCCGTGGTGAAATGCAAGCCGCCTGCAGCATCGGATGCTTTACGGGCATTGGCTTCGATCTGACCGGGCAACATCGCGTTGTCATTGCCGTAACCAAGGATGTCATCTAACACCGCTTTGAGGTTATCGATTTGGCTGCGACCTTTCGCAAAGTTTCTACCAGAAATCGCATCCGGATGAATGACGTGGAAATAGAACACCGTGGTGGTTTTTTCCGCTTTGTCAGCGACTTGACGTCCGCGGATCGTAGGGATCGATCCACCGATTAGTCCGCCGAAAATTTCGTTCAACAAACACATCCCGTAACCTTTGTGCCCCCCGAAAGGCAGCAAGGCCGCGACCTCATGAGGATCGGTCGTTGGTTGGCCGTTCTTATCAACCGCCGCGCCCGCAGGGAGTTGTTTGCCTTCGCGTTTGAGAGCTTGGACGCGACCCATCGCCACAGTCGATGTTGCCCAATCCATCACGATGGGGAAACCGTTGGCAGCTTGAGAAGGGATGCCCCATGAATGAGGATTCGTTCCAAGAGTCGGAAATTTTCCACCGAACGGCACGACTTCAGCGAGCGTGGAAGTGCAATTCGTGTAGGCGAAATAGCCACGCTCCGCAGCTTCCATCACATAGCCACCGCCCCAAAGATAATGGAAGGAATTGTCCACTGCGATTTGTGCGATGCCGTATTGATCCGCGAGTTCGATCGCGCGATCGATCGCGCGGTAAGCCACCGCTTGACCGAGTTTTTTGTTCGCATTCCAAATTTCGGAAGCAGGAAAACGAGAAGGCAAAACTTCGATTTCCGCACCTGGCACGCAGCCACCGGTTGCGGAGCCGAACAAATGATCGAGGTGAAGAGCTTTGAGCGCATGGTGAGTGCGAATCCCGTGACGCGCAGCCTCTGCGGCGAGTTTGGTTCCAAGCACCGCTTCTTCGTCCGTGAATCCACGGGATTTGTAGGCGGCGATGACAAGTGAGTCGTGAGCTTCACGGGCGACGGTCAAAAATTCAGACATGATGAGTGTAGGTGTTGCGCTGACGGACAGCGAGCATCGTGTAACCCCATCCGGAAAATTCCGCAAGTGCAGAGAGTAGGGAGCTAAGAGCAGAGAGAGAGAGCAGAGTCACAGTCTTTCTCCATGCTCCCTGCTCTACGCTCTACGCTACCTACTCCGGCAACGGGACTTTATCCCCGAGATGTGTCGGCTTCGTATCGAGGAAATTAACGTCCAACCACATTTTGACCCTTGCACCTATTTCACGGACTTTGGTTTTAAAGCCTGCTTCAAACTGCACATCCTGCGCATTGTAACCATATGCCTTCATCCCATTCGCCATGGCGATATAGATCGCCCGTTCATTTTGAAACTTCTGACTGATCACAAGGATCGTGTTCGCTCCGAAAATTTTCTTCGCGCGCACCACCGAATCCAAAGTCCTCAGCCCCGCGTAATCGCAAACAATCCGATCTCTAGGAACACCCTCTTCCATCAAGGCGATCTTCATTTTTTCGGGCTCGTTATAATCCACTTCGCGGTTGTCCCCAGAAACAATCAACGTCTCAACTTTTCCCGCCTTCCAAACCTCTACCGCAGCATTGATCCGATATCGAAAATATTTATTCTCTCTTCCTTTGTAGCGATCGGATGTTCCAAACACCAACCCCACTTTTGCAGCGGGAAGCTTGGCCACATCATCAAAAAGTTTTCCACGGGAAGCCCAGCTCGCAGAGTAGTAGGCATACGCAATCAACGCGATACCTAACAATAAACATCCCAAGACCGTCAGCAAAACACGCTTGAGCCAAATAAACCATTTTGATTTCACTTTCTCTGTCACCTGATTTCGATCGCCGGAGTTTCATAGCCTCGCGGCGGCCATTGCAAGAGCGACTTAACCGCATCGGTAAAAGGAGTCGCACACGGATGCTCCGGCGCCAACACGCGAAGCCGCGTCGCGGTTTCACGAAACCGCACTTCCTCAAACCGACCTAACAACTCACCATCGATCTCCACCGGAACTGGTCGATCTGATTTCACTGTGAACTCTTCGGTTTGGAAATATGTGGTCGATGCCGCGAGATCGATCCCACCTTGCGCGATACCGTGCAGCGCATCGATCACCAGCCGATAGCCGGATTCTTTGAAAACGATCACATCGAGCATTGAATCGAGGTTACTGGCGTTCCTGAACAACTTGAATTGTCCGCCGTAAAGCGATCCGTTACCGCAAAGCACCGCCACACCTTGTTCGCGGCGACCATCCTTGGTAATCACTTCTATTATCGGTGGTTTTTCGCCCAACACTTTCACGGCAGCCAAAAGATAGGCGAGAGGACCTAACAATTTCTTATTCTCCCACTTGGTTTCCTCGATCACCATCGCATCAAACCCCACGCCAGCCATTTGCACGAAAGGAGCATCGTTTGCGGAAAACAAATCGATCTCGCGTATCAATCCCTGATCGATCACTTCGAGAGCTTTATCCAAACTGTTCGCTGGAATGCCAAGTTCACGCGCAAACACATTCATCGTCCCCGCCGGCATCACACCGATAGCAGTTCGGCTCCCAGCAAGACCAGAGATCACCGCGTTCAATGTGCCATCTCCACCTGCTGCAACGACCACCGGCTCACCTTCGCTCGCAAATCGTTTTGCCAACTCCGTAGCCTCTTCTCCAGTGTTGGTCGCATACATCGCAAACCGATTTGCATGTTGCATGATAAACTGCCGCGTCCGCGCTCCCTTTTGACTACGGGCTCTCGGATTAAAGATTAGCGGATATCGCCGTGGCAGAGACATGCGGGGATTGTTCGCCTATCTCTGCCGAATCGGCAACCCGTTTTCCTCCAATACGCTTAAAACCTGCGCCACCGGCAACCCCATCACGTTGTCAAAAGGCCCCTCGATTCGCTCAATGATCATTTCCCCGTAATCCTGGATCCCATAAGCCCCCGCTTTATCCAGCGGTTGGGTCTTCGCCAAATAGGCAAACAGGGTGTCTTCATCGAGCTCGTGGAAAAAAACATCAGTCACCGCATGCAACAAAGTCACTTTCTCGCCCGGCCCCATGATGCAGACCCCCGTGCAGACCTGATTCGGTTTCCCCGACAACCGACGCAACATAAGTTCAGCCTCGGCCATGTCTTTGGGTTTCCCCAACGGTTCCCCATCCAAAAACACCAAAGTATCCGCACCGATCACCACCGCATCCGGATGATGGATCGCCACCGCACTCGCTTTGAGTCGCGCGTTTTCCTCACACAACCCCGCCATCCCCAGTGACGAATCATGAATCTCCTCTGCTGGTGAAGGAATCACCTCAAACTCAACACCCACCGCCGCAAGCAACTCGCTGCGCCTAGGTGAACCGGATGCAAGAATCAGTTTCATCGCAAAAAATTATCAACCTTCAAACGCATGCGTAGCCAATCCCTTCACACCCAGACCTACAATTCTCAAAATCCGACCTGCATGCTCCTCCACTTCGGTTTTATGAATTCCCGTCGTCACATACAAATCGGTTAGATCCGGCCCGCCGAAAGCGCATGCTGTTGTCTCTAGGCAGGGCAGATCGATTTTCCGCAACTCCTCGCCCGTCCGGGGATCGAAACACGTCACACAAGCCCCATGACAAAACGCAATCCACAGATTCCCATCCGCATCAATCGCCATGCCATCCGGCGAGGATTCATACTGCGAGGTCGAAACTACAGAACGCGGATTTTCCAAATTCCCATCCGAGTAATCGAACGCCAAAACTTCTTTGCGCGGGGTGTCGATGTAATAAACCGTTTTCCCATCCTGCGACCAAACGATCCCATTGGAATTCGTCACCGGACCGAACGCCTCATGCAAACTCAAATCCGGATCGAGCCGATACAACCGCGCATCGCCCGTCTTTTTCACTAGGCTGATCGTCCCCGCAAAAAACCTGCCGTCCGGCGAGCATTTGCCATCGTTGAAACGATTGTCCGCCTTCTCTGGTTCCGGATCGACAATCGGCATCAGTTCACCCGTTTTCGTATCCAAAAATAAAAATCCATCATCCCCCGCTATCACCAATCCACCCGAGCGACGCGGCACCACCGTCCCCACCCGACGCCCCACATCCCAACTTTTCTCAGCTCCCGTCTCAGGCGTGTAGCAATGAACCTTCTTACCCTCGATATCGACGTAATACAAATCCCCCTCCCACCAAATCGGACCTTCACCCCATTTCGAAACCTCACTCCCAACAACTTCAATACGGATCATGCCGCAACTCTTGCCGAAAGTTTCGTGATGACAACTGAAAAGGTAGGGTCGAGTGACCTCGATCGACTGTAACTAAAATCCATAGTGCGCGATCACCAAGAAAGCAGTGAGACATTCACAATACTTCATCTTCCAATCCCCTATCAAAGAAATCTTCGGTCAACTGAGGCCAGCCGACCCTACCTTTCGTGGTTCAAACCCATTCTTCATTCGCGGACATTCGCGTTCATTCGCGGTTAAACTCTTTTGAGTGCTACTGATACATTACTTCATAATATTCCGTCACCATCCGATCGGAATCGAAATACGGAACCACATCATTCAGGGAGTGCATCACGATCTTATTCCACTTGGCCCTCTCATCGTAATAGAGTGGTAAAATCTCCTCATTCAGTTTGGAGTAAAGACCTAACAGATCGTGCCTATCGCGTTCTTCCCATGTAAGGCTTGGATCGGCGGGCGGGATAATGAAACTGTTTTTACCATCTTTGGCGAATTCACAAACCCACCCATCGAAAGTAGATAGATTCACTGAACCATTCATGGCTGCAGTCATGCCTGAGGTGCCTGATGCTTCGCGCGTAACGACCGGATTATTCAACCAAACATCCGCGCCGTTTTTCAAAAATCTTGAAAGCTCCAATTCATAACCTGTCAGCACGGTCGCGTTGGGGTAATCTTTGGTGAGTTGGATCAAGTGGTTGAACGTATTGATCGCCGAGTAATCGAAGGGATAAGGTTTCCCCGCCCAAATCATTTGCACGGGGTAATTGCTGGTGTTGAGCATTTCACGGAACAAGCGGAGATCATGCGTGATGAGATCCGGTCGCTTGTAACCAGCAAACCGACGCGCCCACACAATCGTCAGCACTTTCGGATCGAACAGTTTTCCCGTTTGATCCGCAACCACCCGGAACAGGCGTTCTTTCAACTCCCGTTTGCGGTGACTCAGCGCCTCCGCGTCCTTGTTCACGCGCGCGCTTTCGATCCCGTAATCCGCCCAATACTTTTTGTTCTGCGCATTGGTGATGTGCGTGATCTCGCAAATTCCCGACGCGTTTCTCCACATCTGTCGTGAAACTTCGCCATGCAGTTTTGAAACGCCGTTGGCTTTTCTAGCAAGTCGCAGTGCCGCCAGCGTGTGATTGAAAACGTTATTTTCCACCCCAGCGAGCTGACGAACGTAACCTTCATCCAATCCGCTGAAAAATCCAAAGTCTTGGAGCAAATGAAAATCGTGTTTCTCGTTTCCTGCTTCTTCCGGCGTGTGCGTGGTGAAAACCAAACGTTTCTTCACCTCTTCGACTCCACCATATTTTTTAACTAGGTGATAGGCGCCGGAAAGACCATGCGCTTCGTTGAGATGCCAGATATCGGGCGAGACCCCAAGCTCATCAAACAGCTTTGCGCTGCCGATTCCAAGGATCATGTATTGTGCGATGCGGCGCAAAGAATCGCTATCGTATAGCCGATGCGTGATTGCACGCGACAACGCGTCGTTTTGTTCGATATCGGTTGTTAGAAAAAACATCGGCACTGTGCCGAACACGTCCCCAGGCAGATAATAAGCTTTCACCCAAACTGGATGACCGTGAACATTCACCGTAAACAAAATCCCTGTGTCTTGAAGAAACGAGTAGGTATTTTTTCTGAACTGCACCGCCAACTCACCCTCTTCTCCGCGGACCTGATTGTAATAACCATACGTCCATAAAATCCCAACGCCTGCCAAGTTCTGCTTCATCTGCGCCGCCGAGCGCATGTGCGAACCCGCTAAAAACCCCAAACCTCCCGAGTAAATCTTGAAGCTTTGATCGATGGCGAATTCACACGAGATATAAACCGCGCTCTTCGAAAATTTCGGCGCGATTTTGTATGAATGGGAAAATGACTCAGGGAGAAAAGATTTAGAAGACATACGGTTTGTTAGAGATGCGATACTGTGATCAAGCTAAGAGTAAAAAATGCGACCAAATAAATTTCAACCGCATACCCTGCGGCTGACGCAGGACAATTGAGCACGAGTGGACGCTAATAAAAGTTTTATTGATCATGATTCTCTAGCAAAATAGATGCCATATATCTCCTGTGGCATTTTTTTGGATAATAGAATGAATTCATTTCATATAAATTCTATATTCCAATCCATCTTGCAGGTTCCGAGGTATTTCCAAAATTGATCCCTTTTTAGGCAAGCGAAGGAACGCAAACCGCGATGTCGCTCTCAGCCGAATAGTCAACGCCATCTAAGCCGAAGCCGAACAAGCGAAGAAAACTCGATTGATAACCCTCGAAGTCGGCGAGTTCGGAAAGATTTTCCGTATTCACTTCATTCCAACGTTTCCCGACCAAGCTTTGAATTTCAGGAGTCATTTCCCAGTCATCAACGCGGATGCGCCCCGCCTCATCGGGTTGTGGATGACCGTTGTAAAGTCGATCACGCAACAAGCGATCCATCTGCTCGATGGTATCCTCGTGGCTGCCCGCGGCTTTCATCGCTTTGTAAAGAAGGGAGATGTAAAGCGGCACGACAGGGATCGCCGAGCTCGCTTGGGTAACTAAGGCCTTGTTGACCGAGACCCATGCTTTTCCGGAAATTTTTGCTAACTTCGCGTCCAACGAACGCTGAACCGTTTCGAGATCTTCTTTCGCTTTGCCGATGGTGCCGTTTTTATAAATCGGCCAAGTGACCTCGGGTCCGATATAGGAATAGGAAACCGTCTGGACTTCTTCAGAGAGAACACCGGCAGCTAGTAGCGCGTCCATCCACATTTCCCAATCCTCACCACCCATGACTTTCACGGTCTGCTCAATATCATCGCCTTCTGCTGGCTGGATCGTCACTTCATCCACAGAACCGGTCGTGGTGTTCAGGGTCTTGTTGGTGTAAACCTCACCAATCGGTTTCAACACGGATTTGTAAACCTCACCCGATTTTGGGTCGCTGCGGCGCGGCGATGCCAAACTGTAGATCACCAAATCCACCTGACCGAGATCTTCTTTGATCGCAGCGATCACCTCTTGTTTGACCTCATCGGAGAACGCATCACCATTGAACGATCTCGCATACAAATCAGCTTCTTTTGCCTGACGTTCAAAAGCCACGGTATTATACCATCCCGCTGTCGCACATTTATCCTCAGAAGCAGGTCTTTCGAAAAACACCCCGACGGTCGCCGCATTCGATCCAAAAGCCGCAGCGATGCGTGAGGACAAGCCGTAACCCGTCGAGGAACCAATCACCAAAACTTTTTTCGGGCCCTGCGCTATCAGCCCTCTTTTTTTCACAACCGCGATCTGCTCTTCTACGTGTTTCGCACATCCTTCTGGATGCGCCGTGGTGCAAATAAAGCCGCGAATTTTCGGTGAAACGATCATAGTCCCGCCAAATTAGCCATCCTACCCACCCACGCAACACCAAAGTAGCTACTGACTCCACCCGGACCGCGCGACTCCAGTATGCCCCGATGTAATCGGTGGTTGCGCAACATTCCCGCATGCATGGTCATTTTGATGACTTCAAATCGCTCATTAAAGTTGCAGCCCACAGGGCTATTGGATACTCATTTCTAATGACGCAAAAACTCCCCCTCCCCGTATATCTTATCACCCTAAGCCTCCTATCAGGTTCCATTCCATGTATTGCCTCCAATGTCGGAATCTCAACGATAGAGCAGCCGGTTAATCTCGTCTCCCACTCAGATCCCACCAGAATCCCTCTTGGTCGAGTAGGTGTGATCAGTAATTACAATTACGGAATTCATTACAAAATCGTCGAGTCCCGACCATCTCCGCAGGGAGCGATGAAATGGAAAAACGGATCTGAGCTAGATCAAAATTTAGCCACTGTCTTCGGCATATTTCTGGAAATACCCGACTCCACTCAAATCCTCGTTGAGCCAGCCACCCTGCGCCTCAACACATGGAAACCACCCGCATACAGCCCCTACACCAAAGAGCAGGTTCTCTCCGCCACCATCTGGTGTTTGATTCGCAGTGTTGGCAGCAGCCCAGAGAGGCCATTTGAACTCCGAGTCGTCGCGGAAGCGAAGGAAGATAAACTGTTAGAAAAAAAATATTCCGGAAAATATTTCAGCCATCCCGATGAGGATAAAAAAATCGCCGCGACTTCAAATGTTGGCGGCGCAATCATCGAGGAAGATGCACGCGGAATCGCTTGGGTGGTTTTACCAGGAGTAACCAAAGACAAATCATTCACCCCCTTATCCCCAGCGTTGATCATTTCAGAGAACTTCGGTGATGAGGATTCGGGTTGGCACCTACTACCGGTATGGGGCAACGGCGAGAATCCCGAGGATTTCCTTAAATTAAACCATTACTCGGCCAATATGATTTATTCGGCTTGGGATATAGAAGGCTTACGAAATGCGAATACATTCATTAATCAACCTGGCGTAGGGAGATTAAGAGTCGCTCATAATGAAACCTCAACCGAAGTAGACTTGGGCTACCAATACGACGCACAGGAATCTTTAGCCGCTAACATTTTCGCCCTCATCCTCGCGCAACAACCGACCGAAAAACATCCGCTAATCGTTTCATTCGGAATGGAAAACAGCCAACTTGAAAAATTTTCGGCATTTCGCAAAGCAGCTGGCTGGGTGGAATCCAAACCCATTCCAAGCAATCCGAATTACAACGAACTCAAATGCGAATTCGGGTGGGACGCAAAAACTAGCAAACTCATCAAAGGTTCCCTCCCATGCATCTCCACCAATCATAAAGAGTGGATCGAACTCGTGACGCCAGCAGCTGGCGAATGAATGATTGATTGAGCAAAGGCGACGGTTCACTCTTCACTCTTCTTCATTCACCCTTCAAACCACCAACCCCGCAACCATCTGATGAAACGCGGCAGAAACCTTGCTTATTGCAGGATCGGTCAGAGCAATCGGAACACCATCATCCCCGCCCCGTCCCGTCGGTATATCAATCGGGATCTGTGCTAATAAGGGCACATTCATGTCCGCTGCCTCGCGCACGCCGCCTTCTTCGCCGAAAAGGTAGTAACGCTTGCCGTCATCACCTTCGAACCACGACATATTTTCGATCAAACCGAGAATCGGGATATTCACTTTCGCAAACATCGCCACCGCCTTACGCGCATCGATCAATGCAACTTCTTGTGGAGTCGTCACGATCACCGCGCCATCCACTGAAACCGTTTGCACAATCGTGAGTTGAATATCGCCGGTGCCCGGAGGTAAATCCAAAACCAACACATCCAACTCACCCCAAGCGACCTGACGTAAAAACTGCTGAGTGTAACGCGTCGCCATCGGTCCACGGACGATTACGGGTGATTTATCTTCTAACAAAAATCCCATCGACATCAGCTTCAAGCCGTGCGCCTCGATCGGGATGATTTCGTCGTGCTCGTTCGCATCCGGCCGCTCCGTGGTGCCGAACATTTGGGCAATCGACGGCCCGTAGAGATCGCAATCGCAAAGCCCTACTTTTAAACCACGTTTAGAAAGCGCCACCGCTATATTTGCCGATACCGTGGATTTTCCCACCCCACCCTTGCCCGAAGCAATCGCTATGATCCGTTTCACTCCTGGGATCGAACTTTTCCCCACCCCACCCGACGCCGCCTCAGGCGCGTCCTTGACATTCACATCCACTTTCACCGTGCCTATCCCTACAACCCCACCCAAAACTGCATGCACGTCTTTGAAAATTTGCTCCGGAACCTTCGCATCCCGAGTCGCAATCTCGATCTTCACGGTCACATCCGCGCCATCCACCTCGACCGCTTTCACCAACCCAAACGACAGAATATCCCGTGAAAAACCCGGATACTTCACCTGCCTCAAAACCTCTTTAATCTGCTCAACATTCATCATAGTGCGCGCTCACTTTCATCTATTTTTCCGCCAACGCAACCCCCAATCCCGCAGGCCATCATCCGAGTCCTGTCGCCCAACTCTTCCTTGTTATTTTCTTAATTACCTCATACGCTTTCCTCGCCTCCAAACAACCACTCCATCATGAAAAGAAGGTCATTTCTTGCTCTCGCATCAATCGCTCCAATCGGCCTAGCCCATTCAGCAGAAGAGGAAAAATTAAGCACCCGCCAACAAAAAATCGAGACAGCACGCGACATGTGGTATGAAAAAACCGTCCGTGTAAAATCAGGCGTATTTACCTCTATGGACGGAAGTTTGCGTCTCGAAGTTGCATTGATAGATGAAGAAAAAGATCCCGTGGAGGAAAAAACCGTCCAGACCGAGGACGGGGAAATGACGATCTATAGCTTCAAGGGTGAGGAGCTACCGCGTTGGGTAAGGCCCGAGCAGGGCGTCATCAAAAGCTTCCGATTTTTCTGGAATGATAAAGAAATCCCTATTCAAAAAAGATTCTGGAACGACTTCGGTGGATGCTCAATTGACAAATTTCCGGATGAATTAAAACATGTCGATGACGATCTCCAATTTGAATTTGATGACTTTTTTGAAAACCTAAACGGCCCCAAAGTTATCTTATCCGCTGACGGTGGAACTGCTCTCATTCAATGGAACATTCAGGATACCAAAGGCTGCTGTGGTAGTTACTCCGATGTCCGTTGGATGATTTCAAAAAAGGGCTACATCATGAGACACCGCCACGATCTTCCTAGCATGTGCTAGCTATAGAAGTCATTCTCTTGTGTCTTCTGTCTCCAAGTCTTCTGTCTCTAAAACTTGATCACTCCCACCACCATTCTCCTATCGGTCCTGCCGGTTTATTTGCTGATTATCGGTGGTGCTTTCCTGCGGAGAATCGGAATTCTCAAACAGAAGTATGACGCCAAGATCATGCAGATCATTTTTTGGGTCATGACACCCTGCTTTATCCTCGATCGGATGCTGGGTGCGGTCATTCTACGCGACTACTCCACTCTCGTTACAGGCATCGGCCTCGGTTTTTTTCTCATCATTATTGGAATCGCTATCGGTTATCTCGTTGGAAAAACCATCGGTCTAGAACCCGGTCATGGCAGGCGCACGTTTGCCCTAGCTTCTGGCTGCCAGAACTACGGCTACACCGCCGTCCCAGTCGTGCAGATCCTCTGGGGGACCTCAGCGGTCGCTGTGCTTTTCGTTCACAACATCGGTGTCGAAATCGCGATCTGGTCATTCGGCGTCATGCTCTTGAGTGGAGAGAGTAAGTTCAATTGGAGACGCATGATTAACGGACCAATCATTGCCGTCGTCATTGGTTTATCACTCGTCCTTCTGCACCTCGACGACAAGATCACCGGTCCGCCCCGCAGTTTAATTTATCTCGTAGGTATTGGCGCGTTTCCCATCGCACTCGTCATGACGGGTGCATCGATGCTAGATCTGGTCGGCACGGAAAAACCTTCATGGAAAATTATTTTTGGCTCCATCCTAGTGCGCATGTTTCTAGCCCCTATCGTCTTCATCCTCTGCGCAAAATTTATTCCCATGTCCGACGAGCTTAAACAAGTGCTCCTTGTTCAAGCCGCTATGCCCGCGGCGATGGTTCCCATCCTGCTCGCAAAAATCTACGGTGGACGACCCGCCGTCGCGGTCCAAGTCATCATCGCCACCACGATTGTCTCCATCTTTTCCCTGCCATACATCATCACCTATGGTATGCGTTTCCTAGACCTCACACCCATCAAACCATGAAAGCTTTCGGCGCACTGAATTCATCCATCGATTCGATCATCAAATTTGAAACACCGATCCCAACACCTGAGGCAGATGAAATTCTTGTTAGAGTCCGTGCCGTTTCGCTGAATCCAGTCGATACCAAAGTCCGTAAATCTATCGGTACAGAAAATCTAACAACACCTCGCATCCTCGGCTTCGATGCGTCGGGAGTTGTCGAAGCCATTGGTTCAAACGTGAAATCATTCTCCATCGGAGATGAAGTGTTTTACTCTGGCGATGTCACCCGCGCGGGCTCGAACGCCGAATTCCAAACCGTGCAAGCTGCGCTCGTCGCTAGGAAGCCTGAGAGTTTTTCTTTCACCGAAGCCGCTGCGATTCCCCTCGTTTCACTCACTGCATGGGAGCTACTTTTTGAACGGATGACCGATGGCATCATCAAACCCGGCTCCGAAATCCTCATCATCAACGGCGCAGGTGGCGTCGGCTCCGCACTCATCCCACTCGCGAAATCCGCCGGCCTCACCGTCGTCGCCACCGCATCGCGAGATGAAACCCGCGCATGGTGCCAACAACTCGGTGCGGATCACTTAATCAACCACCGTGAGCCACTTCGCCCCCAGATTGAATCGCTCGGATTCAAAAATTTCGCTCTCATTGCCAACCTCCACGACACGGAAGCCTACTGGCAACAAACCGCCGACCTCATCGCTCCGCTCGGTGCCATCGGCTTAATCGTCGAAACCCAAAATCCCATCGAAATCGGCAATCCGCTGCGTCTCAAATCCCCACGCATCGCCTGGGAATACATGCCTACCCGCTCCCGCTTCCAAACCTCCGACATGTCACGCCAGGGCGAAATTCTCCAGGAAATCGCCAACCGCTGCGACGCCGGAACTTTTCCCAAACTCAATCTCACCAACACAGAAACCCTCACCGCCCAATCCCTCCAAACCTCCCACCACCAACTCCAATCCGCCTCCACAATCGGCAAACTGTGCTTGGAAATCTGAGACTCTTCTCTTGTGTCTTTAATCTCACTCTTCCACTGATCATTAGCCACTTTCAACTTCTTCCAATGTCCGACGACACCTCATCCATTTCCCTCCAGCCTGCCATTGATGGCCAGCTTTCTCCCTCGGAGCGTACGGCTCTTTACCTGCGTTACATGGAGACCGAGCAAAAGAAAATTTTCGAACTCCACCGTGAAGGCGCATGCGGGGTCGAAATATGCGAGGCCCGCTCCAAGCTAATTGATACAATTCTCACCACCATCCTCCAAGCTACTCTCAACTCACAAGATACCAAAACTTCACCGCTCGCCCTCGTCGCAACCGGTGGTTACGGCCGTGGCACCTTAAATCCCGGCTCAGACATCGACCTCCTTTTCCTTGTCCCACGTGCCTCAACGAAACTTCCAAAAAACGTCCAGGAAATCGTCCAGCAAATCCTGTACCCACTTTGGGACATGGGCTTCAAAATCGGCCACGCCTGCCGATCCATCGCCGAATGCATCGAACAAGCACACGCCGACCAACAAAATTTCACCTCAATGATGGATACTCGCTTCATCGCAGGCGATGCGGATCTCTATAAGCAATTTCTCGTGGCCTTCGAAAAAAACTGCATCCATAAAAAACAGGACGCCTTTTTTGAGAACCGCAGCCAAGACCTTCGCTCACGCCATAAAAAAAGTTCCTACACCGTTTTCCTCCAAGAACCCAACGTCAAAGAATCCTGCGGCGGCCTACGCGATTTCCAAAATATTCTATGGGTAGCAAGGATGAAAACCGGTAGCCGCGATCTTAAAAAACTTTCCGAAGACCGTATCATCACTTCTAACACCCTAAAAGAAATCGAAGAAGCCTACGATTTCCTGATGCGCGTTCGTAATGAACTCCACTACCACACCGGAAAAGCCACTGACATTCTGACCCTTCAGTTGCAAGGCATCGTCGCCACCGCTTTCGGATATCCAGAACGCAGTATCCTTCGTCGCACCGAGTCTTTCATGCGAGACTACTACCGCCACACCCGCCACCTCTACAACCATACCAACTCGATCATGGAAACGTTCCAGATCCAGAAGGAAACCGAAGCAGAAAGCGGCCTTACTTCATACCTCACTTTCCGTAGGAAAAAACGCGAGGAGTTCGATGAATTCATCGCCCGAGATGGCCGCATCTACCCGGCCAATCAGGACATTTTCAAAGATGATCCTCACCGCTTGATGCGGCTGTTTCAACACACCCAACTTCGCAACCTAAGGCTCTCCCCACAAATGCGCCGCCTCGTCGCAAGCCATTGGGAAGACATCGACAAACCGTTCCGCTACCTCAAAGCAAACCGCGAAACCTTCCAAGCCATCCTCGAGCGTAAAGGCGAGGTCGCCAGAATCCTTCGCCAAATGCATCGCATCGGTTTCCTTGGCCGATATCTCCCGGAATTCGGCGCTCTAGACTGCCTCGTCCAACACGAATTCTTCCACCGCTACACTGCAGACGAACATACCCTGCGTTGCATCGATGAACTCGATAAACTCATCGACACCACCGACCCACGCCTCGCGGTTTTTAGGAAATTTTTCCTCGAAATTGTAGATCCCTACGCCCTCTACATCGCTTTCATCTTACACGATACCGGACGCTCGGAAAATTTCCGCGAGCACATCGATGGTTCCGCCATGCTCGCCATTAAACTATGCTCACGAATGCAAATCAAAGGACCACGTCGCGCCCTGATCATGTTCTTGGTTGATAACCATCTCACCTTCTGGCGTTTCGCCACCACCAAGAATCTAGATGATCCGGAAGTCATCGCAGAGTTTGCTGCGATCATGAAAAACACCGAATACCTCGATACGATGTTTCTCTTCACCTACTGCGACACGAGCGGCACCGCACCCGACGCATGGAACGGATGGAAATCCTCTCTCATGCTACAACTCCACACCGCTACCCACGCATTTCTAACAGAGGGTCGTGAAACCTTCCAACGCAAGCTCGATGCCAACCGCATCCAACTTCGCGACGAAGTCATCTCCATGATGCGCGAGGATTACCACGATGACATCCGCCAACACTTCGATCGCACCCCAGCAGCCGCCTTTGCGTACCGCGAAGGCGCGGAAATCAAAACCCAGGTCCGCACGGTCCGCCACTTCCTCTTCGCCGAACAAGAAGGCAAATCCTCTCACCCATACTGCGTGAAATGGACCGACCACCCAGACAAAGGCTACTCAACTCTCATCCTCGCCTCCCGCGATCGCCCGCTCCTTCTCGAAAAACTCTGCTGCGCCCTCGCCTCAGAGCAAATCAACATTCTCTCCGCAGACCTCTTTACCCGCACCGATAATATCGTGCTGAATATGTTCCGCGTCTGCACCACCAACTTCGAACCGGTTTCTAGCACTTCCACGCGGGGTCGCTTCATCCACACCTTGACCACCATCTTCGAAGCCGAAAACTACCAGCCCGAAGACTACCTCAAACGGAAAATTAATTTCCTAAAACCTCGTACCGAAACCGGCGTCTCCATTCCCGTCCGCGCCCGCGTTTCCAACGATCTCCACCCCACTTGCACCACCGTCGAAATCCAAGCTCTCGACCGCATCGGCCTACTCCACGATCTTTTCCAAACCATCAATGAAGCCGGACTCGACACTGCCCACGCCCGTATCTGCACCGAAAAAGGCGTCGCTATGGACACCCTCTACATCACCACTCAAGACGATAAAAAAATAGAAGACTCAGATACTCTGCGAGCACTCGAAGAAACGTTCAGTATGCTAGTGGACAGGCCTGAAGTTTAGGTATCACTGGATTTTTTTATTTATAACAAAAGGATCGAACACATGAAATTCAACTTCCTTAAAATCAGGAATCGCAAAAAATTCAAGAATCAGCTGATCCGGCGTTTTTTCGGCTTAAGGCAACTTATTAGAGTCCAATTCAAAAATGCTCACGGATATTATCCCAACCTAACACACCCAAATTCTCTCTCAGAGAAGACCATGTGGATCAAACTGCATCACAACCTCGATGATCTCTCTCCATACGTGGATAAAATCACAGTCCGCGAATATGTAAGGCAAACCATAGGAGAATCTTTTCTGATTCCTTGTTTGGGAATTTATGATAGTTTTGATGAAATTGATTTCGATATATTACCCAATCAATTCGTGATGAAGGCCTCACATGGTTGCCAATGGAATATCATTATTAAGGATAAAAACACCCTCAACAAAGAGCAGGCCAAAGTGAAATTCGATCGATGGATCAAAATGACTTACGGAATAGTAACGAATGAAACGTGTTACAGACCCATTAAAGGCAGGATCCTGATCGAAACATATCTGGAGGACGATTCCAAATCTCTGCGTGACTACAAATTTTATTGCTGCAACGGTGAACCTCTTGGCCTCCACGTCGACTTCGATCGATTCGGTGACCACACAGACAGATGTTACGATATCGAGTGGAGAGAGTTCAAGAAATCCATACCAACTCTTCCTGTTCCTCCAATATTACCCAAACCCTCAAATCTCGATGAGATGCTTGAAGTGTGTCGCAAACTTTCAAAGGGATTTTCTTACGTCCGTGTCGATTTATACAACTGCAACAATCAGATTTATTTTGGAGAACTCACCTTTACTCCAGGGGACGGAAAAGGCGTTTTTAATCCGGTATGGTTCGACTATTTTCTTGGGGAACCACTAGATATTAAAACCTACCAGCCGCGCTATATCAAAGAGCAAGCCTAATTCTCTAAATAAACTTCACTGAGAGAACCCAGCACCCAATCAGCGCCAGCTTTTTCTAATTGCTCTGCGGTAAAATGCCCGGTGGCAACAGCTAGGCATCTTGCGCCAATCGCGTGGGCGCAGGCAATGTCTTTTGGGGTATCACCGATGATAAGCGTGCGGTCGGGCGTGAAAACTTTTCCTGTCACTGCCAAGGCGCGTTCTAACGCAATATGCCCGAGTAAATTCCGATCTGCTCGATCCGATCCGTAGGCTCCAAAGCTAAAATGATGATTTAAGCCGTAGTGGCGGAGTTTAATATCAGCGCCGATTGCTGTGTTACCAGTAAGCAATCCAAGCTGTGAGTGCTGACTGATCGCCAGTTTCTCTAATAATTCAAACACCCCATCCAAAACTTTTCCCTCCGTTGGATTCGACTCCAGACTCTCCTCCAAATGCTTGTGATAAATCTCGAAAAATCGATGAGTCCGTTCAGCAGAGGGCTCGACCTCGAAATGAATGTAAAGATTCGCGAGAATCCCGAGATCAGTCGATCCAGCGAGATCAAGCGGCGGGCCGTCACTACCGAAAACTTCAATCGCCGTTTTCTTGAGTGCGGACATACCTTTGCCGCCAGTGTCGACCAACGTTCCGTCGATATCAAACAACAGCAACCAAGGCTCCGTTCCTGATCTCAAACTTGCAAATAGCTCAGTAAAATTTCCCTGCATCTGTTTGTTGTTTTTGTCGCGAGAGATCATAGGTCTTATTTGTCCTATAAGACCTATATTTTCAGGACTCTTTCGTCTCAGATTCACCCTCAGCCTTGGTTTCAGAAGCATCGTCATGATCGACAAACTCTTCTTCTTCCTCTTCATCATGGTCGTCTTCTTCAATCAGTTCGCCATGGAACAGATGGAAATGACGTTTCCGCTGATGTGATGGAAGTGGCGATAAAATCATCGCGACGGCTCTTCCTCCCAAACGCGGTGCTTGGTCTACTGCAGCCATGGTTTTCAAATCTTCAATGATGCGTTTGAAAACCACAAATCCGAGTTCCTTGTGGGCGTTCTCACGTCCTTTGAATTGAAGCACGAAACGCACTTTATGATTTGTATCAAGGAACGTTTCTGCGCGACCCAGCTTGATATTGTAATCGTGATCTCCAGTTCCAACGCGGAATTTCACTTCCTTCATTTTGGTCGCAGCCTTCGACTTGCCCTTTTTGAGTTTGGCTTGGGTGTATTTGTATTTCCCGTAGTCGATGATCTTACATACCGGCGGATCTGCCTGCCCTGCGATTTCTACCAAGTCCAAACCAACGGCCTGGGCTTTAGCTAAAGCTTCGCGTGACGACATCACCCCAAGTTGCTCGCCGTTTGCATTGACGACTCTGACTTTGGGTGCGCGGATCCGATCGTTGATCCGTGTCATATCACGGAAACGACCCCTGTTGTTATTATTTGGTGGCTTAGATATAGCTTTATCCTCCGGATGTGTTGATGCGACGTTCAGGCAAACAACTGTGCATAGGCACCGCGGCTAACCGGGACGAAGAAAGTTTACGTGAATGACTGAAACCGCAAATCATGAAAAAATGACAAGAACACCGCACCGAAAGGAAGCAGCGTTAGTTGGGGAAAGGTTGCGTCTCGAAAATGTCATCACTGAAAATTTAGCTGCGTATCAAAGCTCGCAGCAAAAGGCTTACGTGGGGAACTTACCCGCTTCCCCAACCCCTGTGCAAGAAGGAATTTAGGGCGTTTTGATATGCCTATGACAAAGAAAACAACAAGGAGAGGCTGCATTCTGGTGCCTAATCTGCATTGATAAATGGGCAGCAGAATGCAGCCCTTCCTTCTAATCCCCTCAGTCTTTTCGATATTTGAAATTTCACGAAGCCAATAGCTATTGACCAAAAACCACTCCTCCCGCATCTTCCGGCCATGTCATACCTGCGTAAAATCGCACATTTCCTTTTTCTGAGTGCATCGATTACCATGGTGCTTTCCTCATGTGGCGGCAATCCACCACCACCCGCGCCGCGTGGCCAAGTCGTCCAACCTGCCGATCCTGTCTTGATCGCCAGTGTCCCGCGCACTCCGCCGCCAGCCGTCTTTGCGGAAAGCGTGCTTGTGGTCGATATGGCTACCAACCGCAACCTTTACGCAAAAAATGCCGATGAGAAACGCTCCGTTGCATCGACCCAAAAAATCATAACCGCCTTGTGCGTATTGGATGCTGGAAATCTTGATAAAGCCGTCACAATCACCGCCTATGATGCAAACTGTGAGCCCACCAAGCTCTACCTCAAACCCGGTGAGAAATACACGCGTCGCGAATTACTAAAAGTCCTTATGGTGAAAAGCGCGAATGATGTGAGTCGTGCGCTGGCACGAGATATCGGTGGCAGCGTCGAAGGTTTTGCCGTCCTGATGAATCGCAAATGCCAACAACTCGGCATGAGAAATTCCCATTTTATAAACCCCCACGGTCTAACCGAGCCAGGTCAATACTCCACCGCGCGCGATATGTCGATCGCGGCACGCGTGGCCTACAGAAGCTCTCTGCTCCGTTCTTACAGCAATACCGAATCCTACTTCTTCAGATACAACGATGGCCGCTCCATCCAACTTGAAAATACCAACAAGCTCCTGAAAAAAGTCAGTTTCATCAACGGCCTAAAAACCGGAACCACCAATGCCTCGGGACGCTGCTTGATTTCTACTGGCGAAATCAACGGACGCGCGGTCGTTTGTGTGGTTCTGAAATCCAACACCGCAAACATCTGGAGCGATTCAGAGAAACTCATGCGTTGGGCTCTCGATCAACCCACGGCGCAGTAAGTTTCATTCCCATTTCATTTCACTCCAATGGAACCCCGCCAACAGTTAGAACAATTGGCGAACGATCAGTTGCTGCGCAAACTTCATCCCATCGCTCACACCACAAAAAATCTTCGTATCGTTCGAGATGGCTGTGAAATGTGGAACTTCGCTTCAAATGATTATCTCGGACTCTCCACTCATCCGGAAATCGCTTCCGCTTTTATCGAAGGCATCAATATCTACGGCACAGGCTCCGCCGCATCCAGACTCGTCACCGGGACGTTCAATGCACATACGGACATAGAAAACATTCTCGCCGAAGCCAAACACACCGAGGCAGCACTGACATTCAACTCAGGTTTCGCAACCGCGCTATCAACCATCCCAGTCATCGTTGGAAAAGGCGACTTCGTCGTTCTCGATCGTCTCGCCCACGCATCATTGATCGACGCCGCCCGTCACTCTCAAGCCACTCTTCGAGTTTTTCCACATAACGATCTGACTCATCTCGGAGCATTGCTATCAAAACTCCGCAACAAGCATTCTGAAGCACGGATCTTAGTTGTCACAGAATCCATTTTCTCCATGGACGGGGATCGCTGCCCGCTACGTGAAATCATCGAGCTATGCGATACCCACCGCGCACAACTTCTGTTAGACGAAGCTCACGCTATCGGCATCATCGGACCGACCGGCATGGGACTCGCCGAAGAACTCGGACTGCAAGATCGTATCGATTTTCAAATGGGAACCCTGAGCAAAGCGGTCGGTTTATCAGGTGGTTACATTGCGGCTTCGAAGGATTGGATCGATCTCATCATCAATCGCTCCAGACCCTTCATCTACACCACCGCGCCACCTCCGGCCCTCGCACATGCAGCAATTTCAGCGATCCAACTGATTCGCACAGAAGAAGGTACGGAATTAAGAAAAAAACTGTTTCAGAATATTTCCATCCTTCAGCCAAACCACCCAAGCGCGATTCTACCCATCATTTTCGGAGAAAACCAACCTACCTTGGATGCATCGGAAAAACTCAAACAAACCGGTTATCTCATCCCAGCGATCCGCTTCCCCACTGTCCCGAAACATACTGCACGTTTGAGAATCACACTTTCTGCGAAGCACCCGACTGAGGCAGTTAAAGATTTGTCGAAGATTTTACTTCAGATAAAATAGAGCAGTCACTTACGCACCGATCTCTCGAAGCGTTAAGTGCCGCACGATATGGAATTAGCTATAGCTAGACTGCTATTTCCCCTTCTTCATCTCTGCCTGCATACGGGCGAGCTCCTCTTTGGCTTTCGTGAGTTCTTCTTTGCTCATGCCTTTCTCGATATCCTTGATGACATCGTCCGCGCTTTTTTCACCTGCTTCAGAAGCTAATTTTGCAAGTGCCCATCCGAGTGGCTTGTTCATCGGCATTGCCGCACCAGCTGCGTTGAAACGAGAGAGTGCGAGCATTGCACTTGGGTTACCTTGTTGAGCAGCAAGCGTGTAAAGTTTCGCGGCATTTTCAAGACTCTGTGGCACTCCAGCGCCTCTTTCATGCAACGCTCCAAGATTGTTCTGTGAAGCAGCTAAACCTGCCTGAGCTGCGCGTCCAAACCAAGAGACAGCTGCGGAAATATCTGCTACCCCCATTTTTCCAGACAGATAGAGAAGTCCGAGCTCATTCTGTGCGAGCGGTAACCCTGCGTTTGCAGCTGTGAGCAGATGCCCATAAGCTTTGCCAACGTCTGGCTTTTCTTCAGCCATAATAGCAGATGCCAAAAACATGTGCGCTTGGGCATTTCCTGCTGTAGCTGATTTTTCTAACCACTCCATAGCGAGCTCCTGATTCTTGGTCGTGCCCTTACCCTCCATAAAGAGAGCCGCCGCCTTGAGCATGCATTCCGCATGGCCCGCCTCGGCACCTTTGATGTAATATTCCAATGCTGATTTAGGATTTTCTTTAATGTTCGCTTGATAATCACCTAAAGAAAGCCATCCAGCAAGGTTCCCAGCTTTGATCGCTTCAACCAGCCACTCAGTGCCTTTTTTCTCATCTGCGGCAACAGCATCACTTTTCAAAAGCCGGATACCCACTGCAACCATCGCGCCGGCATCGCCCTTATCAGCAGCTTTGAGGAAATATTCATAAGCCGTCTTGGCATTGATGAGCGGGGTCTGTCCGAATTGACCGTCATACAAACGCCCCAACATGACCATGGACATCACGTCTCCAGCATTCGCGGATTTCAGCCACCATTTCACAGCCGTTTCCGGTGCAGGCTCTGCAGTTAAACGTCCAAGAAGAAAAGCTTCACCAAGAATGCGTCCAGCAACTGTTGGATCGGTTACTGCCTGCTTTTCAAGGATCTCTCTGCCTTCTTGCGCCTGATCTCCTTGGCCTGAAGTCAATAAAATCGCCGCCAGACGATAGATAGAGTCGGCGTGATTTTTTGCCTGCCCCTTACGATAATACTCGATCGCTTTTTCGCGGGAGGCCTCGACCCCTTGACCATTTTCATGGGCGAATCCCATGAGATAGATCGCGTCTTTATCTCCCTTTTCTGCAAGTGGCTTGGCGAGTTCAATCGCTTTAGCATGCTCGCCTTTATCGAAGGTTTCGTAGGCTAATGCTGCTGGACTTGATGCAGGTAGCTTTGATGCAGGCGCTGCATTGGCTATAGTATTTTTATTATTTGCCGCATCAAGCGTGATAGCGGAATACGCGGTTAATGATCCGAATAAGAAGATGGCTGCACCGATGTGGGTTTTCATATAGGCTTTAAATACACGTAGAAATCCGCCCGTGGCAAGTGCCGAGGTGATATTTTACTGAGAGATTAATCCCCCAGCATCGAAATCAGATAGATCGCGAGGTCGTGTTTGGGTGCTTTTTTGAAAACTTCGGTGCGATCTTTGAATACCAGCAGTGCTTCGTTTTCATGGGAATCGAAGCCAATATCACTGCGCGATACATCATTCGCCACAATGAGATCACAGCCTTTGGCTTCAAGTTTCGCTTGGGCATTTACCTCAAGGTTTTCCGTTTCTGCTGCGAATCCTACCAAAAAACCCCTGAAACTTATGGTCTCACGCGCGGAAGCGAGGATGTCCCGGGTTTTCACCAATTCCAAAATCATCTTATCCCCGCTCTTCTTAATTTTCTGAGAGGAAATTTCCGCAGGCGTGAAATCCGCGACTGCCGCGGCGAAAAACGCTGCACCCATTCCTGGTAAATACCTCGCCACCACTTCATACATCTCAGCCGCGCTTTCCACGGGGATGAAATCCACACCGGCTGGGACATCGAGATCCGTCGGTCCAGAAACCAACAACACCTGATGCCCCGCGTGCACCGCCGCATCAGCGATGGCGTAGCCCATTTTTCCGGAGGATCGGTTCGTCAGAAAACGAACGGGATCGATCGCTTCACGGGTGGGGCCTGCGGTGATAAGAATTTTCATGGTGAGAGAAAGATGATTACCCACTCATCCAATCAGGCGTAGCAGTCTTTGAAAGGCAGAAACATGCGCCTCCACGCGTTTGGACAGATCCGCTTGGCTCGGGGTCTCGAAGGTAAACGACAACGGGCAGCCTTGTTTCGCCAAAAAAATAGCCTCCGGCCACTCGTTTGGAAGATCCGCCTCCGCGCCATGGTAAATCCAACCCGCCGCACGAGGCTCATGCCCGTCAATTTCCGTGCCGGACTCAGCAGGAAGAAATTCAGCAACCGCCTCCAGAATCTCCGCCGCGCGCTGCGGCTGATCTTCTAGCAAATTGATTTCATAAAAATAAAATCCCTCGGATTCCCAATCTTCGTGCAACGAGACAAATACATCCGGCACCCGCCCACGCGCCAGCCACTCAGAATGTGCAGAAACTTCGGGAGTCCTCTTCACTGAATAATCACGATTCAAATCGATCCCCTCCCGGTTTTCACGCCGACCCATCGCAAGACCGCCCGGATTCAACGCCGGACAAATCAACCAATGATGCCGGCTCGAAAAACTCCCCGCGCGCATCATTTCTAACAACGCAAGCGGACCAGCCGGTTCATCGCCGTGAATTCCAGCGGAAGCATAAACCAACGAACCCTCGCCTTCCTTTTCCCAAGCCATCATCGGACCGTCCTGCGTATCTAACAAAATATCGGCTCGGAATCCCTGACGCAGCGCAGCCTCTGAAAACTCATCTAGAAAATCTGGCCATTTGAAAAGTTCATCCATGCAGATCGCGACTTAAGATTTCGGGAAGATTTCAGCAAAGAACCGTTTCATATCTTCCCACGAACGTTGATCCGCTTCTTTATGGTAAGCCGCACCTTTTGATGGATCATCGCCCGCCATTTTCTGAGTGAACGCATGCACCGCACCGTTATAGGAAACCATCTTCATATTAGCACCCGCTGCTTCCATTTCTTTTTTAAATGCATCAACTTCGGCCGCCGGCACAAAGGGATCCGCCGCACCATGCAAGACCAACACCTTAGCAGGGATCGCGCCTTTTTTAGCAGTTAATTCCGGTGCCGTTGCGAGGCCTCCGTGAAAAGAAACGACGCCATTCAATGCCACGCCTGCGCGGGCAAGCTCGAGCACACCGGTCCCGCCGAAACAATATCCAATCGCCACCAGCTTACTTGGATCGGTGCGCTCATCGGATTTCAGAACCTCCAAGCCCGCAATCATCCGCGCCCGGAAAAGTTCACGATCTCCTTTGTATTTTCCAGCAACGGTTCCCGCCTCCGGTGGCTGCGGACGGATTCCGATTCCATACACATCCGCCGCAAAGACATTGAAACCCAACTCCGCAAGCATCCGCGCCCGCATCTTTTCGTAATCTGTAAGCCCCGTCCATTGATGAATGATCAAAACCCCGGGTCGCTTGCCTTCGACCTTATCGTCATAAGCATGAAATCCCTCCAACTCCACCTCACCGAGTTTGTATTTCACACCCCGCTCAACCACCGCCGCACTCAAAGGCATCAACCCACAAACACTCACAACCAAGGAAATGATTTTTTTCATGCCCACAAGAAAAGCGCCTAATCCACCTCCCGTCAAACGGGGATATCAAAAGACAATCAACGCTTTAGCCGAATCAAAGTCGATTTCCCGTGCGCATCCAATCCCTCAAGCCGCGCGAATTCTTCAATAACCGACAACGATTTCTCAACCGCCCGTTTATCCATTTTCACAATGCTGGTGCGGCGTTGAAACTGATCGGCACGCAGGCCAGAAAACGACCGTCCCGCCCCACCCGTTGGCAATGTGTGGCTGGGCCCGGCAAGAAAATCGCCAACCGCAACCGGAGAATCAGCACCAAGATAAATGGCACCCGCCGTACGGATTTGCGCCAGCACTGCGTCTTCATCTTTCACGATCAAGGAAAGGTGCTCAGGAGCAAACGCATTCACAATCGCCACACCTTGATCTATCGATTTCACATGTAACAAAAACGTGCTAGTTTTCAAAACTTCTTTGATGATTTTCGAGCGACTCAGCTTTGCCGTTTGTTTCTCAATCTCCACGCGGACTTTTTCTAACAACGCAGATGAAGTCGTCAGGAAACCCACCGCGCTATCGCCGCCGTGCTCAGCTTGTGCGAGCATGTCAGCCGCGATGTAGGCAGCTTTTGCCGAGGTATCTGCTAAAATTAAAATCTCACTTGGTCCAGGAAGAAGATCGATGGATACAGCGCCGACGAGTTGGCGTTTCGCTTCAACTACAAAACGATTTCCCGGTCCGAAAATCCGATCCACCGGAGCAATCGTCTTCGTTCCAAGCGCCATCGCTGCAATCGCTTGCGCACCGCCGACCTTGATCGCTTGCGTAACGCCTGCTTGTTTCAATGCAAACAACAACGCGGGATTCACTGTGCCATCAGGACCGCACGGTGTTGCTGCGAAAATTTCTGGAACACCTGCCGCTTGAGCAAATCCTGCCGTCATCAAAGCCGTAGAAACCAATGGTGCTTTTCCGCCAGGAACATAAACGCCAACGCGATCAAACGGCGTGAATCGTTCGCCGATCACCGCGCCTTCCGCGTTCTTCGTTGACCAATCCTTGCGCATGCTTTTCTGGGCAAACGCATGAATGTTTTTCAAACTCCGACGAACCGCTTCACGCGTCGCAGCGGTTACTGAAGCCTCCGCTTGCGCGAATTCTTTCTCGCTTACAAACAACTGCTTCTTCGCCAGCTTTGCACCATCGAAACGATGCGTCAGCTCCACCAAGGCGTCGTCCCCTTCCATGCCGACTTTCGCAATAATATCGGAAACTAAATCCCGGACAGAATCCTCGGGAATCGCTCGGCGATGCAGTCGCTTGACGAACGAGGGATAGGAGGCATCTTTGTGGGACAGAATCTTCATACAGTTGGCTGTGCGGGGAACATGCACACTCTAACCCACAACGCCAACCTTCAATGAAGATTTTCACACTCTTAAATTGTAAGAAAATTCTCCAAACTCACGTTACTCTGCCACCGTTTTGACAAGCACCTTCAAGATATCCTGCCTGCTCTTGGGCTTGAACTCACTCGGCCTCGATCTGATGGCCGACGAGATCAGCTTTAATCGCGACATCCGCCCCATTTTCCTCAAAAACTGCACCGCCTGCCACGGTGGGGTGAAAGAAGCAGGCGGAATTTCTTTCATTTATCGCAACCGCGCGCTCATCGAGGGTGAATCGGGCGAAATCGCCATCGTTCCTGGAAAACCTGCTGAATCGGAAATCATGCGCCGCGTCCGCAGCAAAGATCCCGAAGAAATGATGCCTAAACCCAAGCACGGCTCGGCTCTGAAAGAAAAAGAAATTGCCCTCCTCGAAACATGGATTTCCGAAGGCGCTAAATGGGAAGAACATTGGGCTTTCATGCCTCCAGTGGAAAAAAACATCCCGGCTCTCAAAAACGAAGCATGGCCGACCCAACCGCTCGATCGCTTCATTTTAGCGAATCTTGAGAAAAACAACCTCGCAACCTCTCCCCAAGCCAGCCCTGCCGAGTGGTTACGCCGCGTAAGCTTCGATCTGACCGGACTTCCGCCAAGCATCGACGACCTCAAACAACTCGAAGCCACATGGAGCTCCGATGGTAAAGCGGCTCGCGAAAAAATCGTGGAGCAATTACTCGCCTCCCCCGCTTACGGCGAACGCTGGGCCACCGTCTGGCTCGACCTCGCTCGCTACGCAGATACTTTCGGATTTGAAAAAGATCCTCATCGCGATATCTGGCCTTGGCGCGATTGGGTAATCCGCTCGCTCAATTCGGACATGCCCTACGATCAATTCACCATCGAACAATTGGCAGGCGATCTTTTACCCAACGCCACCTCAGATCAAATCCTCGCAACTGCTTTCCACCGCAACACCCAAACCAACACCGAAGGCGGAACCGACGACGAAGAATACCGCGTCGCCGCAGTCATCGATCGTGTCTCCACGGTCTGGACCACATGGCAAGCCACCACCTTCGGCTGCGTGCAATGCCACTCCCATCCTTACGATCCTATCACTCACGATGAATATTACGAGTTCATGGATTTCTTTAACCAATCCGAAGACTCCGATCTCAAAAACGAATTCCCAAAAATCAAAGTCGCTAGCGATGAATGGGTGAAACTCAATCGTGAAACTCGCCAGCTGCGCGAAGACCTCGATGCGGAAGGTCACAAAATCACCAACGCTAAATGGCAGATCCTAGAAAATATTACCTTCGCCCCCCAACACGGCACGATGCGCATCGACAAAGACGGCATGATTCACAGCGAGGGAAATCTTCGCTCCGGAACCACCCATAAACTCTCAGGGCATTCCCCAAAAATCGACGCGCTCAAATTCTCTGTCTTTCCTCAAAACGACGATCCGAAAAGCTGGCCTGAAATCGGTGCGTTCGTGACTTTGTTCAACATCAATAAAATTTCAGCTGATGGGAGCCGAACACCGATTCCTATGGGTGAAGTCATCGCGGATTATCTATCAGGATCAACCGATCCGATGAGTGCCTTCGCACAAAAAGGCATCGGTGAAAAATTCAACCGCTTCATGGATGAATCCGGGCGCGATGGCGCTAGATCCGGTCTTGGTGAATTTCCACGCATCACCCGTCCGCGCTGGTTTGTGATTCTTCCTGAGAATCAGATTGCCTTGCAACCTGGCGAAACTATCGAAATCTCTCTTAATCAAGGCGCCAGTGCCAACGAGAGCCAACCGGCTTATGTGCGGAGATTCAAAATCGAAGTCGCCGAAGACGCTCGCTACACCGCACTAAGAGCCGATCCGAAACGCGCCGAGACTTGGCAGAAAGTATTTTCCAATCTCGATCTCATGGCATCCATAAAAGGAACGGAAGTTCCAGTCATGAGCGATCGCCCAGCCGCAGGCAAACGTGAGACTCGCGTGTTCTCTCGCGGCAATCGCTTGACCAAAGAACAACTCGTCAAAGCTGATGTCCCCGATCTCCTTCGCGGAAATTTCCCGAAAAAAGAGGAAATCACTCGTCTGGACATGGCTCGCTGGATGGCGAGCGCAGAGAACCCACTCACCTCCCGCGTCATGGTCAACCGACTCTGGGGCGAAGTTTTCGGAATCGGTATCGTCGAAACAGTGGAGGACTTCGGCACATCCGGAACAATGCCATCCAATCTCGCATTACTCGATCACCTCGCGCTTCGCTTCCAAGGCGAACAGAAATGGTCAATCAAACAAGCCCTCCGTGAAATGGTGCTTTCCTCAGCCTACCTCCAAACTTCCCACACCAACAGAGAACTCATTACGAAAGATCCGAAAAACCAACTCATCGCCCGCGGCCCACGCAACCGCCTAACAGCCGAAATGGTTCGCGATCAAGCGCTCTCTGTTTCCGGATTACTCTCTAAGAAAATGTATGGTGGATCAGTCTTCCCTCCACAGCCTGCGGGTGTATGGAGCTCGGTTTACAGTGGAGCTAATTGGAATACCTCCAAAGGCGAGGATAAATATCGCAGAGGGATCTATACCTACACCAAACGCACCAGCGGATTCCCCGGCTTCCTCACCTTCGATGCGCCAAGCCGAGATGTCTGCTCCGCCCGCCGCATCGTTTCGAATACCCCACTGCAAGCTCTCGTCACGATGAACGATCCCGCACATATCGAGGCTGCTACCGCACTCGCTGAAAATGCACGCAAACATGCTACGACTCTCGATGAACAAATCGGCTTCGCTTACCTCACCGTCACTCAACGGCAGCCCGATAAAGAAATTCTCTCCGAGCTCACATCACTCTATCAGGATTTGAAAAAGGAAACTTTTGATCCAAAAGCAACTATGGGATCGGATCCCGCGATGACACTCATCGCGAATACGATTCTTAACCTCGACGCCGCCCTTACCAAATGAACCGTCTAGAAAACGAACTCCGCCACGCGGAACTCTCCCACCAAACCCGCCGCCATTTCCTCGCGAAATGCTCGACCGGCCTCGGTGCGATGTGGATGGCCAGCATGGGACAAAACCTTTTCGGCGCCTCGCAGACCTTGGTCAAAGATTCATCCAATCCGCTCGCTCCCGCCATGCCTATGCTTCCCGGCAAAGCCAAGCGCGTGATCTACCTCCACATGGCCGGCGCGCCTTCTCATCTTGAACTTTTTGATTACAAACCCGAACTCGAAAAACTCAACGGCAAAGACTGCCCGAAAGAATTCCTCGAAGGCAAACAGTTCGCCTTCATCCAGGGCGTCCCAAAAATGCTCGGACCACAATTCCCATTCAAACAGCATGGTCAGAGCGGCGCATGGATTTCCGACCGCCTCCCTCAACTCTCCACCATGGCCGATGATCTGTGCTTCATCAAATCGATGCACACCGATCAATTCAACCACGGTCCCGCACAACTCCTCGTCCACACCGGCACCCAAAACCTCGGCGCTCCTTCCATCGGCGCATGGGCCACATACGGCCTCGGTTCGGAGAACCAAAACTTACCTGGATTCATCGTTCTAACATCCGGTGGAAAAAACCCCGATGCCGGAAAATCCGTTTGGGGCTCCGGATACCTCCCTTCCGTTTATCAAGGCGTACAATGCCGCTCCCAAGGCGAACCCGTTCTTTATCTCCAGAATCCGGATGGCGTCACTCGCGATATGCGCCGCCGCTCGATCAACGCCCTAGATCGTATCAACCAAAAAATCGCCAAAGAAACCGGAGATCCCGAAACGGTCACCCGCATCGCCCAATACGAAATGGCTTACCGCATGCAAATGCACGCCACAGATGCCTTCGATCTCAAACAAGAAAACGAAGAGACTCACACCTTGTATGGCACCGAGCCTGGCAAGGAATCATTTGCAAACAATTGCCTGCTCGCACGCCGACTCGCTGAACGCGGCGTCCGATACATCCAACTTTTCGACTGGGGATGGGACTCCCACGGAACCGGAAAAGACACGGATCTTAAAACTGGCTTTACCGATCTCTGTAGTCGTATCGACAAACCCATCACCGCCCTTCTTAAAGATCTCAAACGCCGCGGAATGTTAGAAGACACACTCGTCGTCTGGGGCGGAGAATTTGGACGCACACCCATGCGGGAAAACCGTGGTGGTGGTGAAATGTCCTTCGTTGGCCGTGACCACAACCCTGGCGGCTTCACCATCTGGATGGCTGGCGGCGGTGTGAAAGCAGGAACCTCCTACGGCGAAACCGATCCCATCGGCTACGAGGCGATCAAAAACAAAGTTTCCGTCCACGAACTACACGCCACCATGCTTCACCTTCTGGGCTTCGATCACGAAAAACTCACCTTCCCCTTCCAAGGCGTCGGACAACGCCTAAGCAACATCACCAAACCCGGCACAAAAGTGATCAAAGGTGTGGTTGCGTAGTGTTCTTGGTTCTTGGTTCTCCGCTCTTTGCTCTCAGCTCTGCGCGAATTGCTCGTAGAGCAATCCCCAGCCCCCCAATCACAAACAACATTGGAAACCAGATCGAGTATCCCGCTGCTTTCGAGTCAGGCTTGAGCATGGTGAAATTTGCATCCGTCGGATTCACATAAACCATGATCTTTTTCCCAACTGGATACGTCTCCACTAAGCCTGCAATTTTATTCCGCTTGTTGTATTTCGGATTTCCCCGGAAACCATAGCGCTCGCCCGTTCTTATCTCCCCCTTCCATTCATAACCGTAGAGAATGTTCATCCGGTATTCCATCGGCGAAAAATCATCGTGCTTATATTTCTCAATTTCAGAGGAAAGCACCACCCCCTCCACCTGCGGCCATTCGCGTTGATCCACCGCCCGCATGTAACTCATCCCCATCAACCAAGTAAACAGCCCTCCCACACCGGCAATCACCAGCCCAAGCATCACCAAAAATACCGTCGATCCCTTCATAAGTCGAACCGCAAAGAACATCCTAAAGCGGTGCAACGCAACACCTTTAAAAACGATCAAGCCCGACCTCCTTCTCATCCATAATCCGCCGCAACCAGAATTTACAATGTTTTGACAATCGCACGAAGTTCCATCCGCTAGTATGGCCACATGAAAAAAATAACAGTCATGATCATCAGTTGCTTGCTTCAAGTAAATGGGTATGCCGATGAACAAAAACCAAAGGACGTAGCCAGTGTGCTCTGGACAGATGGCAAAATCACCCCCGAGCAACCTTTTAAAGCAAAGGTAGTCGCCGCTGGTGGAATCTCTCCGTGGTCTGGTAAAATAGTTATGTATCTTCGTGAAGATGGAGAAAAGGGACGCCTCTTAGAAGTCATGATCGGAGTGGGAATTGGCACTGGAATCCAATACACCGAGATTCCCCAAAATTCTTTTGATGAAATCCTAAAACAGATGAGCAAGGAGCGCTCCTATCATTCTTGCGTGTTCTTTGAACCAGTCGATGTCTCAAATTTTGTATGGGTTACGGGATTAGGAAATGTTGGAAAAAAGCTGGGGGATGATGAGATAGTAAAACGCGTGTATCTGGAATCATTAGAAAAAAATAAGCAAAAGGACACAGTTGTGCCCGACACTTCTTCAAATCCGAAGTCAAAGTAAGCGCTGCGATAACGTTTTCTGATTCCCAATCTCCGAATCCCCCAATCCCCCAATCTCCCTCTCCTTGTACTTGATCTCCCAGCCGGTTCGGATTACCCCATCTCCGTGCTAACGATCAAAAGACTGACCAAGACCCTCGGCGGAAGAACGCTCTTACGCGAAGCCGAAATGTCCATCAACTGGGGAGAGCGAGTCGCTCTCGTCGGCCCGAACGGTGCTGGAAAGTCCACTTTGTTCCGGATGATCCTTGATGAGGACCAACCAGACGAAGGCACGATCGATCGCGACGAATACGCCATCGTCGGCTATCTCCCCCAAGAGGCCGGTGCACCTACCGATGAAACCATTTTGGAAATCGCGATGGGTATCACCCCGGAAATGATCGGCCTACTGCGCACAATCCGTGTGGGAGAAAAATCCGGCGACCTCTCCTCACCGGAATTCGCCAAAGCCCAAGACCAGTTCACCGCACTCAACGGCTACCAACTCGAACCCAAAGCTAAAAAAATTCTCGCTGGCCTCGGTTTCAAACAAGAGGATTTTAACAAGCCCGCCCATGAATACTCCGGGGGTTGGGTGATGCGCGCGCATCTCGCGCAACTCCTCGTCATGGAGCCAGACTTGCTCATGATGGACGAACCGACCAACCACCTCGACCTCATCTCACTCCTCTGGCTTCAGCGCTACTTGCTCAACTATTCCGGAGCCATCCTCATGATCTCCCACGATCGCGATTTCATGGACACCATGATCGAAACGGTCATCGAGATCGATCCCGATGCGATGCAGCTCATTTCCTACACCGGAAATTACACCGCTTTCCTCGATCAACGTGAAAAACGTTACGACCTCCAAGTCCAAGCTTACCGCAACCAAAACAAAGAAATCGAAGGACACATGGAGTTCATCGAGCGCTTCCGTCAGGTCGGCTCCAAGGCCGCACAAGTCCAGTCGCGCATCAAATTTGTCGATAAAATCGAACGCATCGAAAAACCCCGCGCCCCGCGCAAGCCTTTCAAATTCGCTTTCCCGCAACCTCCGCGCTCCAACCAAAAAGTCATCGAGTTCCAAAAGATCGGCCAGTCCTATCCCGGAAAGCGCATTTACAAAGACCTCGATCTCACAATCGAGCGCGGCGATAAAATCGTCCTCGTCGGCCCGAACGGCGCAGGTAAAACCACCCTGCTCAAACTCCTTGCCAGTGAACTCGAAATCGATTTAGGAAAAAAGGAAGTCGGTTATCTAACAAAAATCGGCTACTACTCCCAGCACCGCGGCGAGTCACTCAACGAGTTCAACTCCGTCCTCGACGAAGTCATGGGCTCCTGCCCGACCCTGCGTGAAGAAGACGCCCGCGCCATCCTTGGCACCTTCCTTTTCCGCCGCGCGGATGTGGAGAAAAAATGCGGAGTGCTCTCCGGTGGTGAGAAATCCCGTCTCAACCTCGTCAAGTTTCTCGTCGATCCGCCGAACCTCCTCCTCATGGATGAGCCGACCACTCACCTTGATATTCTTTCGATCGATTCTCTGGTCAACGCGCTCAAAGCCTACGAAGGCACCCTCGTTTTTATCTCTCACGACGTGCACTTCATCCGCAACCTCGCAGAAACCACCCTTCACGTGACGCGTAACGAAAAAGATCCCGAAGGCGGCGCCATCGTCACCCGCTACACCGGCGGCTACGATTACTTCCTCGAAAAATCCGGCCTAAGCGACGACCGCGGCGCGGTGACGGCTTAGGAGAAAGAGGAACCACGGATGAACGCGGATGAACGCGGATAAAGAATCAAAACACGAATTTTACGAAGGTGGATCCTACTCTACAATTACTTCAACTGCCTTAAATTCAATATTCGTCCAGCCATTGCGCTCTGCGATATTTTTGACTTTATCGGTACAAAAGAGACTGGTTGTTGAATTATAAACAGAACAGCAACCAAATAAATCCTTACCATTCCATGTAGAGGATAAATAAATTTGCTTGGATGGCCTTCTCACACGATCGCCAAGTTTTGGCATACCCATTCCAGCATTTCTAACGTTCTTCGGTTCCGAAATGTAGTTAATTCCTGGATCCGCTTCCAATACGTAGTATTTTGGAGCTGGAACATTTTTGAGAGCTTTGGAACCATTTTCTGCGATGGGCATTTCCGTGGCACGCAAAAATTCAATTCCCTCAGCGGTGAGGTCATTCAGAATTCTTTCACTCACAAAGTAAGAAAGTGGACTTCCACAGCATCCCAACACATCTGACCATACCGTTCCACCGGGATCGATGTATAAACCAGGCTCGAGTGAACTCACTTCCCAAGATCTTCTTTTTAATTCCTGGCTCTTGGGTGAGAACATTTCAAAAAATGGCATTTGATCCAAAGGACCCCAGCCCGCAACCCAAGGAAACTTTGTGTGCCCGTATGACCAACATTTGATTTCATAAAAATTCATAACGAACTTAGTCATTCTTCTAGGAATCAAATGAATTAATCAAGAACAAGCTCTTCCCCACAACCCCGGTCTTATTCGTGCCCATTCGTGAAATTCGTGGTTCAAAATTCTTCACTAGCATACCAGCCACTAACCCTTCACGCTCTGCCTCGTGAAATCGAATCGTTTCCTCCTCGCCGCGCTATTGACCGTATCAGTGGTCATCTTCTGGTATCTGGGAAAACCCGATAACGCCAACCAACTCGGTAACGACGCCCACACGCTCACCAACGAAATCCTCTCCTACGGCCCGCGTCCTCCCGGCAGCGAAGCGCTCGATCAAGTCCGATCCCGCCTAAGCAAAGAACTCAAAGCCGCTGGTTGGGTCACCGAACTCCAAGAATTCGAACGCGATACTGCCGTCGGCAAAGTCAAATTCGCAAACCTCCGTGCAAGATTCCGAGGTAAGGATCAAGACCCATGGCAACGCAAGATCGATGGCCTTCTCTGCGCCCATGTGGATTCGAAACTCTACAAAGACAAAGTTTTCCTCGGCGCAGATGACGCAGCCTCTGCCTGCGCTGCATTGGTAGTGATAGCCAAACAACTCGCTGCCGAAAATCCCGATCAAGCAGCCAAACTGGAAATCGTTTTCTTCGATGGCGAAGAAGCATTCGCAAACAACATGACCGTCCTCGATGGCCTCTACGGCAGTCGTCATTACGCAAACACTTGGAGAACCCGCGATGACAAACCTAAGTTCGGCATCCTTCTCGACATGATCGGACACAAAAATCTCAGCATCCGAATTCCATCGGACTCACCGAAGCATCTCGCCGAACTCATGTTCTCCGTCGCGGAAAAACAAAACGTCAGCTCTCACTTTGGCACCGCAGCCGGCACCATTATGGACGACCACGTTCCCCTCAACCTCATCAATATCCCTACCCTCGACATCATCGGTGACTTCTCCAACTCAAAATGGTGGCACACCCCCGGCGACAACGCAGATATCATTTCACCTGAATCATTAAGCATTTCCATCGGCGTGACGCTTGGGATGTTGGATGAGTTATTGGATAAAAGTTACGGTCGCGGCGCCGCCCGCGACCGTAACTAAAACGCCACACCTCTGATCTCTGATCACTCGGCACTTCTCACTCCACACCATTCACACCTCTGCTACGGCCATCATTCGGTCAACCCCGACAAAGTCGGGGTTGACCCTACCTCCCCCTGAACCAACCCGTAATACTCGCTCTCGTCTTATTCGCAGGCAGCACCTCGTGCCAGTAATCGCCTGAGTGAAAGCACACCAAAGTTCCCATCCTCGGCTCGACGAGGACATGATCACCTTCTTTTTCACCAGGCGTATTCCAGATTTTCAGTTCTCCACCATCGCCCGGCTGCCAGTTGGGATTAAGATAAAGTATCACCGTCACCAAGCGATCACGTGATTCCCTATGCCTATCCAAATGTGGCTTATAAAATCCACCCTCCGGATAAACCGCAAAATGTCCTTCAAAATCAAATAATCCCAGAAAGAAGCTCCGGTTCAGTTCAATACGTATTTTCTCTAACAAATCGTAATACCCTTGCTGCGCAGGAGTGATGTTTTCGTGATTCAACCACATCACATGATCTGTCCGCACATCCTCTCGGATCACCAAATTCTCTCCACGCCCCACACCCGCGCGCCGGAACTCACCTTCCTGCCATGATTCCAAACTCTCTCTAGAAAGCTCATGAGCAACGTAACTTCCAAGGAAATCCGGTAATACACACCAGCCTATCTCACCCATATCATCAACCAGCTGTCTGAATTTCAGTTCTGGTGTGTTTGTATTCAGGCAGTGGCAAACTGTCAGATAGGCCTTTAATAGCGAATCATTTATTCATCAACCACATCTCGGCATTGCTCATGGATAATTTCCAGTCTAAGTTCGCCATTCATGAGCGACCACGCCGCACTCCACTACTGCCCCGATCTATTGAATTTCTCGCGAAGAAAAACCCGCGAAGTCATGGCCGGAAATGTGGGCATTGGCGGCGATCACCCGATCCGAGTGCAATCGATGATCACTTCCGACACTCGCGACACCCCTGCCTGCGTCGCCGAGGTTTTAGCACTTGCCGATGCGGGTTGTGAAATCGTCCGCATCACCGCCCAAACCAAAATCTACGCAGCCAACCTCGAAAATATCGCCCGCGAAGTTCGTGCCGCGGGTTGCACGGTTCCTCTCGTGGCCGATATCCATTTCAAACCAGACGCCGCCATGGAGGCAGCGAAATGGGTGGAGAAAATCCGCGTCAATCCTGGCAACTACGTCGATAAAAAGAAATTCGAAATCCGCGAATATTCCGACAGTCAATACGAAGCCGAACTCGAACGGATCCGCGAACAATTCATCCCACTCGTTCATCTCTGCAAAGACCTCGGTCGCGCGATGCGGATCGGCACCAACCACGGCTCACTCTCGGATCGTATCATGAATCGCTACGGCGATACCCCGCTTGGCATGTGCGAAAGTGCACTCGAATTCGCACGCATTGCCCGCGATCACGATTACCACAATTTCGTTTTCTCTATGAAAGCCTCTAACCCGAAAGTGATGATCGAGGCATATCGCTTGCTCGTCGCCAGACTCGATGCCGAAGGTCCCGATTGGAATTACCCCATCCACCTCGGTGTCACCGAAGCCGGGGACGGCGAAGACGGCCGCATCAAATCCGCCATCGGCATCGGCTCACTGCTAGCAGATGGCATCGGCGACACCATCCGCGTCTCACTCACCGAAGACGCCATTCACGAGATTCCTGTGGCGAGAGCGTTGGTCTTAACGTGTGACTGCCGCGAGACGCGGCAGTCACACACCAACACCCCCTCCTACGACCCCTTCTCCTACGAGCGCCGCCACAGCTTGCCACTCACCATCCAAGGCCATGAACTCGGCGGCGAAAAAACGGTTAGAGTTTTCACCACACAAGCCAACTGGAACGCGCTCGCTCATAAAATAGCTGGCATGGGCGATTATAAGCCGGAGATCATTTATGAAAAATCCGGCGTCATAGAAATCGATCCCCGCGATGCATCTGCCATTTCCGCACTCAACGACCGCACTGAACCCACCTTGATCACCATTTCCGATCAGGTGGAAATGAACCCCATCCATGCGTTCCGCATGCTCGCGTTTCAGGCCGATCCACGTCACCCAATCTTACTTAAAGACACCTTTCACGCCCCGAGCGGCGAATCGGATTTCATATCAGCCTTACTCAACGCCGCAAAAAACATCGGATCACTTCTGTGTGATGGCATAGGTGACGCGATCTTGATCCGCGGTGAAACCGCACCTGGTCAGTCTCTCCGCATCGCATACAACATCCTACAAGCCGCCGGCACACGGATTTTCAAAACCGATTACGTCGCCTGCCCTTCCTGCGGACGCACCCTGTTCAATCTCCAATCCACCACCCAGAAAATCCGCGCGGCGACGGGTCACCTCAAAGGCGTCCGCATCGCAGTCATGGGTTGCATCGTCAACGGCCCGGGCGAAATGGCGGATGCCGATTTCGGCTACGTCGGTGGAGCTCCCGGAAAAATCAATCTCTACGTCGGCAAAACCGCCGTGAAATTCAATATTCCCGAAGACGAGGCCGTCAGCCGCCTGATTGATCTTATTAAAGAACATGACAAGTGGATCGACGCACCTATGATCTCGAGTTCTTCCGACTAAGCCATGGCTGATACCGTCACGATTCATCAAACCAAAGAACTCACCCAGACCCAAGCACCTTGGAACGTGATTGTGCATGATGATCCTGTTAATCTCATGGGCTACGTCACGTTTGTCCTGATGAAAATTTTCGGCTACAGCGAGCAAGTCGCCACCAAGCACATGCTGGAAATCCATGAGCAAGGTCTCTCAGTCGTCTGGTCTGGCGAACTCGAAAAAGCCGAATTTTACGCACAACAACTCCAGCTCCACCAACTCAAAACTTCCATCGAAATCTCTGAATGAAAATCGCTCCCACCATCGCGGGCGGCCTCAGAATCGACCCCGAAAACGCAATCGACTGGCATCTTCTGCGCTCTATCATGCTTGATGCAAACGCTTCGAATCACGATCTCGCTGCACGTCTCGGCAATCTGATTTCTCAAGAGAAAATTTCCGAAGACTGGCAGGACATCGTCGTTCCGGATTTGCGCGAATCGTTTTCCGATGATCTTCACCACGTCTACGCGGCCATCGAAACCGCCTTCGCTTTCCCCAAAGACAATGAAACCCCAATTTGGATTTCACCAACTGATGCGAGCAAGTGGTATAGCGCCCTCAACCAAGCGCGACTTGAGTTAGAGGAAATCTATCACTTCGGCCAAAACCCGGAATCCGATCCAAAAAACCGCAAACCCATCCGTCACGACGCGCTACTAAGGAGTCGCTTTTATTGCAGCTTGCAATCGGTGATCTTGGATCATGCGTTTTCGTTGTGAGACAGTAAGACCTATCTCACTTCGTAAATTCCGCATCATAGCCAAAGATCGTTTCATAAAAAACCAAAGCGCTCACCCGATCGCCGTAATCACTTGGATGACTGCCGTCTTCGATGAAGAGTTTCTTTCCGTTACCTTTACGAAATTCCGTTTCCCAGGCATCGCCCACCGGAACAATTTCTACTCCACCCGCGTTCTTTGCAGCCAGCGCATAACCCTCTCTGATACGCGCATTCATTTGGTAAAAATCATCACCTTTCAAACCTGGCTGACCGTCACGTCTTCCCCACGTTTGATATAGCATAGGACGCGCACCAATCGCTCGCGCTTCATTTACGAAAAACTCAACTGACGGATACATCTCTTTCTGCCGTCGACTCTCTGGATAAGCGCCATTCAAACTAAAGTCCTGAATCACCACGACATCCCACTTTTTCGAGCGTAACTTCTTCAAGGTCAACTCATGCTCCTTATGCATAGCAAGCGTCCAGCCGCCATACGTAGAACTCACAACTTTAACGTTCTTGCCATTTTTACGCGCGATTCCTCGAAAACTATTCGGAACGCCGAAACTGTAGCTATTGCCAATGAACAACACTCGTAAATCATCATTTTTCTTAGCATCTTGATCAGAGCGCGGAAAAAATGACGCGCAACTCGACAACCCGAAAAATGCTAAAATCTTCGCGAACATAAGGATACCTCGGTAAATCGTTTCATGCTCTCGGATGCGCTTCGTCATAAGCCTGTTTCATTCTTTCTCGGGTTACGTGCGTGTAAATTTGCGTGGTCGATAAAGAAGCATGTCCTAACAGTTCCTGCACACTCCGCAAATCAGCACCGGCATCAAGCATGTGCGTCGCAAAACTATGCCTGAGCTTGTGCGGACTAACTCCAAAGTGAATCCCGCTGATTTTCAAATACTTCTTCAACATCTGATCCACCGCCTGCTGAGTGATCCTAGTTCCTCGCACGCTGCGAAACAATGGCCCATTAGTCACCACCGCCTCTTGTCGGTATTTCTGGATCGCACGGATCGCCACTCCACCAATGGGAACTATGCGCTGTTTACGACCTTTTCCAGTCACCTTGACGATGTCATCCACGAAATCGACATCCGCCACATCCAGACTGAGTAACTCGGAAATACGCAGGCCGGATGAATAAAACAACTCAAGAATCGCCACATCGCGATGCTTAAGCCATGAGGGACTTTTGCCATCCGTTTCCATTTTCAGCGGAGTTTCTAACAATGCCTCCATCTGTTTCAAACTCAGCACCACTGGCAGATTACGCTCAAGCTTCGGCATCTGAATTTCCGCAACAGGGCTTTTCTCCAAACCACGTCGCAGCACGAGGTATTTGTAAAACGAACGCAACGCAGCGAAACGCAAACGTATGGTCGAGCGCTTCATATTTTCCTTCATCAGAAAAAAAAGGTAATCGCGGAAATGATTCCCCTGCTCTTTTCGCCAACAAACAAAATCACCACCACGCCACTCGATGTAGTCTTTCAGCGCCGCCGAGTAATTCCGTATGGTCAACGGAGAGGCGTCCTTCTCGGTTTCCTGAAACTCCAGGAAATATGCGACATCGTCATTCATTTTTAAATTTCAAATTCCAAGTTTCAAAATGCAATAGAGCATAAAAGTCACAATTCTTCTTTGAGATTTGGATTTTGAACCTTGAATTTTTATTTCACAAAAACCTCACGAGCTTTTGCACCATCGCCAGGGCCGATGATGCCGCGTTGCTCTAAAATATCCATCATCCGCGCGGCACGGGTGTAGCCCAAACGCAAGCGCCGCTGTAGCAGTGAGGTGCTGGCTTTTTGCTCCTGCCTGCAAACCTCGATGCATTTGATGACCAATTCTTCGTCCGCATCGGAAACATCTTCATCTTCATCCATCCCAGCGTTGTCGATGGTTTCGCGGATGTCCTTTTCATAACGCGGCTTCGCCTGCTTCGCGCAGTGATCGACAATCCGCTCAACTTCCGCATCAGAAACAAACGCACCTTGCGCGCGCTCCAACTTCGCAGAACCCGGCGGCAAATACAGCATGTCGCCTTTGCCTACCAATTTGTCCGCGCCTTTCGTATCCAGAATAACCCGAGAATCCAAAGCCGATGAGACCTGGAACGCGATCCGACTTGGGATGTTCGCTTTGATAATTCCCGTCACTACATCCGCACGCGGCGTCTGGGTCGCAATGATCAAATGAATCCCCGCAGCACGTGCTTTCTGCGCGATACGTGCAATACACATTTCCACATCCGCTGGCGCCGTCTGCATCAAATCCGCAAGCTCATCGATCAACACCACGATGTAAGGGAAACGATCCGGAATCTCATCGTCCTCAAGCTCCAATTCCTCAAAATCCGCCTCCGGCCCGAGATCGCCATCTTCCAGAGCCGATGCGATTTCATCAATCGCATCGAGATCCACCTCCGGTTCTTCCTCTTCGGGTTCTTCCACTTCCGCAACCGTCGCTTTTTCAGGACGCTGACGATTGTTATAACTATCGAAATTCCTTACCCCTTCTTTGGCGAAAATCCGGTAGCGCTTCTCCATCTCGTTCACCACCCATTTAAGCGCAGCAACAGTCTTCTTCGGATCAGTCACCACAGGCACCACCATGTGCGGCAGCTTGTTATACATCTGCATCTCCACCACTTTCGGATCGACCATGATGAAACGCAGCTCATCGGGCCCAAACTTGAACAGAATAGAAGCGATGATTGAGTTGATACAAACCGATTTCCCGGAACCCGTCGCACCCGCCACCAGCAAATGCGGCATCGCCGCGAGATCGCCGATCACTGTCTTGCCGTATACATCTTTCCCAAGCGCGAGCGGGATCTTCTTCTTCGCTGAACGGAAATCCGGATCGTGCAACAACTCATGCAGCGGAACCGCCACTTTGTTAGAATTCGCGATCTCTATACCCACGGTATCTTTACCGGGGATAGGCGCCAAAATATTAATCCGCTCTGCACGTGTCGCTCGCGCAAGGTCAGCTTCAAGCTGTGAAATGCGCGATACCCGGAGACCCGTCGATGGGTAAATCTCATAACGGGTGATCGTCGGACCACGGGTGATATCGCCGGGTGTGACATCGATTCCGAATGCTTTCAACGTATCAACAATCGTGGTTTGGATCGAAATTAACTCATCATGATCCGCTGCCTCCGCCTCTTCCTCAACCGCATCCAACAAATCAAATCCCGGCAACTCGTAATCCTCAAATCCCGTCACGGAAAGCGATTGATGTCCCGGCTTCTTCCGCTCAAACGGCTTTCCTCCGAACTCCATCTGCTCCACCGCGCGACGCTGCGAGGCATCGATAATCTGCGGCAACGGAGTTTCACGGATCGGCAGTTCTTTCTGTCCTGGAGTGTCCGTTTCAGCCTCTTTTAGCTTCGTGATCTCACGCTCTACGCGACGTTGCTCACGTTGTTTCTCACGCTCATGCAACAATTCCTTCTCGCGAGCTTCAGCACGACCCACCTCAGTCCGGCTCATCCGCCATGCATCGAACTTGCGCTTGAAAACCATCAAACAGGCTTTCGCAAAAGCCAAGGGTGTCTGACCGGTCAACCAAATCAAACCAACCAAATACCCAATACTGGCCAGACCTAGTGTCCCAGGCTTACCAATGATTGGCACCAGCAAATGCCCGCCGATCCCAAAACCTATAACCCCTCCTGGACTGGGCACTTGGCATCTTTCCGCCCATTCAACGAAAAAATAATCTGCCGCGTGCAACCAAATAGCCCCGGAAATCAGAATCGTAATGAGACCCAATGAAATCCTAGGCCAAATCAACCAGCGAAACGCTAGCTTCGTCACCCCGAACCAAATAAAACCTAACGAAAGCAACCAGCCCGCCGCACCAATCAAAAGGATCTGCGCAAAACCCAATACTCCGCCCACCGGCCCCAGCCAGTTCTCCCCAGACTTATCAGTGTTATCGGTGAAATTTTTCAGAAATCCAAGATCAGGCAAATCTGCAGGACTGTAAGAAAGCTGAGATAACAGCAACACCAAGCCACCCGCCAACCAACAGACCCCAGCAACTTCGCTGGACCACTGCTTAGGCTCCTCAATTTGCCCGCGTTTCTTGTTTTCTTTATTGGCCATTGATTGACGACACCCACAGCATCCCCTCCCTGCCCAAAAAGGGCAAGATTGTTTTCATACCGTGAAAATCAGCAAAAGTTAAGGATTTTGAGGGTTTTCTAAAAAGGTAGGGTCATCCGGCCCTGGATGACCGTAATTCGACCCCGGCAGAGGGTCGCAGAAATGTCGGCATCTTCACTTCCGAAAATAATCATCCGGATCCATCATGGGAGGCAGCGGGCGCTTGAGCAGGCTTTTTTCTTCAGCCACTCCAAGCTCAAGCTCAAGCAGCCGGATAGCTCGGGCAACACCATGCATGGGTAACCTTTCAGTGCTCCTTAACCAAATCCTACCCAAGATATCGTAGGCCAATTTACGCGATGGAAAAACCTTATCCACCAACTCAATAACTGGCTGCTCGGGATCTCGATGGTATTCCAAAACATAGTGCATGGCCAATGCGGTGGGAGGCAGAACTTTTAACTCACTTTTAATCTCTAACAAAAGCTTTAGTGATTCCTCCTCTCGCCCCGGAACCCTAACCAGCGAATATAGCGCCGCCCGCTTAGTGAATTTCCGAGCCATTCCCGTATCAACCGCAGACTTATAGGACTTGTATGATGCCTCATATGCCGCCGCCGGATCACCAAACGCCTTGATTCGATAAGGATCTGCTAATAACTGCCCCAAACGTTCATACAACAATGGATGCTCGGGATTGTTTTTTATGCCTCTCTCCAAAAAATCACGCCCAGCTAAAATGTAACTTTTCCACAAAAGCTTGCGGCGCAGCGGCGGCAGTTCCGACTCATAAAGATAATACGATGACGCGTTACTCGACATGTGCCAGGCACCCGTGTCCCAATAATATTTCGTACGCGGTGCGAGATCGACAATCAGATCATAACTATCCACGACATCCGCCCATTGTTGTTTTTCAAAATAGCCGAATGCACGGAGATTCATGAAAGTAGCAATCAAGGAGCGTAGACCACCTAGAGATACCGCATAAAATGTCTGACCCAGTTTTTCACCCGTCCCAATTTCAAGTTTTGGAGATAACAATTTTTCCTGATGTAAATCGATCGTGAGCTGGCGCTCAAAAGGCAAACGCACTGCACCAGCGACTAAAATAGCCACTCCTAAAACCCAGTATCTTTTTACCTGAGTCATTCGTTCAAAACTCCTTTTCTGCAAAAATGAACCACGACGCGAATAAATAAAAAACAAAGTAGGACAAACCGACCAATGCCAATTTACCCATGATCCATAAAGGCATTACCCGTCCTTGGATGACTTCATCAATCACATTGAAAAGCTGAAAATCCGGCAACACCAAAGCGACCATTAGAGAGATCGACTGAGCCAACCAGCCATTACTCGCCCCTATATCGTGACCAAAATACATCTCACTAGCAATCTCCCGAGCATCCGCTTGAAAATTTCCCATAAAAAATATCAGAAAGCTCACGATTGTGGTGAACAACGTACTAGTTGAAAAGGTTGAGAGCAATAGCGTCATCGAAGCGATCACCGTTGCCTTAAGAAAGACCGCAATCACCGCACCTTGCAGTGAATAGGTTGACCCTTGCGCAAGTATCTCTATTTTTAAATTCGCCACATCCTCAGCAGGCCAACCACGATTTAACGCAAGTGCTATCTGCTCCTCCAACACCATATTAGTCCGCAGTTGCAGAGCTCCAACCATTAAAACATCCATGATGATCAGGGATATGAAAATCAACATCAATACACCTAACAACTTTCCAGCAAGGTAATCGACGCGCGGAACTGGCTTAGCCAATATGGTATAAAGAGTTCTATCCTCTACGTCTTTAGGTAAAAGCAAAGCCGTTGCCACGATCGATATCACCACCGAGAACAAAGTCATCGCGCCAATCGATACATTTTTAATCATGAATAAGACATGAGTCCCGACCGACTCCGGTCCCTCGTGCTGCGGCAAATTGAAAAAATTACTCGCTATTAAAATTACCGCGAAAAACGCGAGGAAATAGAACACCTTCATCCTCACCAATTGAGTGAAGGTATGCTGCGCGATCACAGCAGAACGAGCCAGATGCGCAGGGATTTGTTGAATGTTAGAAATCAGATTCATCGCTTTAAAAAAATTAATGAGTTTCCTCTCGTTTACCAGTTTCACGAAGGAACAACCGCTCCAACGTCGTCCTTGGCTTGCCTTTGCGAACCAACTCCACCCCTCCACTCCTTTTGATCAACGCCTCGATCTCCGCTATCAGTTCCGGACTCGCATCTTTCAACACCAGCTCCGTCTGATCTTCGATCGCAATTAAATCCTCCAATCTCCCCTCCTTGACCATTTTTCCACGGAAAATAATCCCCACGTGATCGCACACCTCCTGAACTTGCTCTAACAAGTGCGAACACAAGAACACGGTGATGCCCTGCTCTTTTAATTTGAAAATCAAATCCCGAATCTGCCGCGAACCCAACGGATCCACCCCAGCAGTCGGCTCGTCCAAAATCACCAAGCGCGGTTCTTGAATCAATGCCTGCGCCAACCCGATCCGCTGCAACATCCCTTTCGAATACCCGCCGATCCGCCGATGCCGCGCATCCGTCAAATCCACCAACTCCAACAACTCCTCCACCCGGCCCTTCAACTTCGTGCCGCCTATTCCGCAAAGCTTACCGTAAAACTTCAACGTCTCCTCACCACTGAGGTGTTTGTAAAAATACGGATTCTCTGGCAGGAATCCGACCTCATCCCGCGAATCCACCTGCAACGAATCTTTTCCGAAAATTGAACAATGCCCCGCTGTCGGAGCCACCAAACCCAGAAGCGCCTTCATCGTCGTGGATTTTCCCGAACCGTTCGGCCCAATCAATCCATAAACCTCACCAGGCATGATACGGATCGACACATCATCCACCGCCCGCAACGGCAAACGCTTGAAAGACGTTTTGAAGTCTTTCACCAAATGGCAGATCTCTACAGCTGGAACGGTTTCTGTCATGTTCACCAAACCGTTATACTTACCGCCTCTCGATGCAATGCCTTTTCCATTTCACCCAAGGAGCGATCATCGGTCGCCACCTCCCCCTAAAAAGGTAGGGTCGTCTGGCCTCAGCCGACCCAATTCCAAAACCAACAAAGCAAGATCATCCTAACCGTCATGTGATCCCGGAAGGAATAGCTCTCACCACACGTGGTTTGATCTCGTGATATCTCATCATGTTAAGGATATTAACTTTTTCACTTGAACTGTTCACAAGAACAGTTCAAGTGTGTTCCATGTCATCCCCCACACCTCCGAAGCTGCTCGATCGTGTTCGCACCGCCATCCGCCAGCGTGGGTATTCCTACCGCACTGAGGAATCCTACACCGCCATCATCCGCCGATTCATTCATTTCCATCATAAAAAACATCCTGCCGAGCTCGGCCCGCAGGCCATCGTCCCTTACCTCTCATGGCTTGCTGACGATCGACATTGCTCTCCATCAACCCAAAAATCCGCCCTTTGCGCGCTCGTTTTTCTCTATGTCAATGTCCTTCATATTCCCGTCGGTGATCTCGGAGAAATTCCCAAAGCTAAAATCCAACGACGGTTACCCGTCGTTCTAACACGTGATGAAGTCCGCTCCGTCTTTTCTCATCTCCATGACCAGCCACTTCTCATGGCTCGCCTCCTTTACGGAACCGGCATGCGCCTCGCCGAAATGCTTTCCCTAAGAATCAAAGACATCGATTTCTCCTCCCGCTCCATTCTCGTCCGCCACGGAAAAGGCGGAAAAGATCGCGTCACCATTCTTCCAGAGAACCTCATCGACCCTTTGCGCCAGCAATATGCCAAAGCCCGTAGCTTCTTCGATGTCGATCGCGAACAAGATCTTCCCGGTGTCCATCTTCCCTACGCCCTCGAGCGTAAATATCCCTCCGCAGGCAAAAGCTGGGCTTGGTTCTGGGTCTTTCCTGCCAATGGACTGTCCACCGATCCTCGTTCACGTCTCGTTCGCCGTCACCACGAAGGCGATTTCACCATCCAGCGCCCTTTCAGAGCGGCCGTCACTGCCGCAGGGATCACTAAAAACGCCACTTGCCACACTCTCCGTCACGCTTTTGCAACTCACTTGTTAGAAAGTAACTACGACCTCAGAACCATTCAGGAGCTCCTCGGTCACTCCCACGTCAGTACCACAGAAATCTACACCCACGTCCTCAACCGCCCCGGTCGCGGTGTCCGCAGCCCACTTGATGAAACGTAAACCGCGATCGGCAGGTCGGCCTCTCTCTAGTCCGACACTCTAACTCAACTGCCATATCCAATCATCCAAGTGCGCTCTGCGAGATCACATTCAAGTCACGGACTTACTGCCTCGAGCCTCCGTCGCTAAACCTTCTCGCGTCACCTCCTTCCGGCTAAACCACTCAAAGTTCTTCAAAGTTCAATCTTGATGAACCTCAAACCCATATGTACTAATCCCTCATGACGCAATTTTCCACCCCATCAAATACGACTAGTCGCTTTGCGTCGCGACCAGTCGTAGAATAACTGTTCTACCAAAAAAATAAAAATATGAATACACTAAGCATCACATTCCTCTTCTCGGGAATACTCGTCTTTGTAGCATGTCTTCCGATTGTCCATGGAATGATTCCCATGAACAAGTTTTATGGTATGCGGACGAAGAACACTTTCAAATCGGATGAATCATGGTTGCACCTCAATGAGGTCGGCGGAATGATATTCGCGATGATTGGATTCCCTTTGATTCTTGCTGGCATGCTAGGATTCGTAATTCCTGAGCAGCTTCTTCAGACATTCTCCGCAATGGTACTGATTGTGAGTTTCCTTTCGATTGCCGCTGCTATCTACTTCTTTACCCGATACTCGTTCCACTACACAAGAAAGGTAGAACAAGCCGCATCATCCAACCGCTAGGAGCCGTTCTGTTTACATGATTTACCGTAATTACAACCTTTACCCCATGAGACACTTCCGCCCTCGCTCCTAGCGGTGGATGTGCTTTACGTTCGGCAAACCCAAACAAAGTCAGAGTCATTTTCGGAAGCGAAAGTCTCCAGTAATACGAAACAATAAAGAAACCCTCGGATTTGCTACACCGGTGAAAGATCAAAATTCAATTATTCAGGACGTGACGGGGCGAAGCCTACTCGATTCAATCCAAACCAAGACAAGATGATTGCGTATGAAGTCCCCAACCCATTCAGCCAGAGCTAAAACCAAGACGCCGAACAAGGCAGTAGAGCCAACGACCATACATGTCACGGTCTGTGCTTACGCACAGCCCGCGCCATGTATGGTCGCGGCTCACTTTTGACGTTCGCCAAGAAAACTATGCCCGGAGAAAGTAAAATTATCGACTTGCCACATGGTCACGAAGTGATCTACCAAGATGATGAAATTGTCATATCGTTTGCACCCTATGACGACGATCAGCGTGAATATTTTGATGAGGAATCTGAAGGATACCTAGGCGGGGAAGTCTACTTCTGGTTCTTCGATGTAGATGAAGATAATGAAGACTTTCCTCTTGTCTGGGATGCTGATCAAGACAAGGCAATCGTCCTAGAAGAATCCGATCCGCCTGGCGAACCTGTGGCCTTGCTTTCGGTAATCAGTGCCCTGCGTGAAGAACAAAGATTGATGATCTGTGCAAAAGCTGCCAGCACGCTTGCCAAGCGTTTTAAGAAGCCCTTGCAGGCGATCAAGGGGCGTCGCCTAGAAGAGAACCAAGAGGTAATCTACGATTCCGATGGTTGCGTTGCCATCCTCACCAGGGCACCTGAGGGATATGGGGGACTTCAAGCTGTATCTGTGTACTGGGACAAGTGGAAAGATGCAGAACCTGCGATCTGGCAGCACGACCTCCGAGACTCGATAGAGACTCACGAGTTTCCTCAAGGTCGTCATGCATTGCTTCCAGTCGTTGCTGGAGGTTTGTCGAATATTGCAAGGGTCGTGCCCATGGAACTCGCCGAGATTCTGGCCAAGCGATTCGGGAAGAGAATCGAAGCACCAACGCGGCCGACTGACGGTGTATCACAGGTGCGTGCTTCTGAGCCGGTTCAGGGAAAGTCAGGAGGATGTGCGAGCGTTCTTTGCCTTCTCCTCGGGATCACGGTTATCGTGGGCTTTCTCGTCGCTCCCGAATCCGGATCGAGCGCAACTGGAAAACCAAATGCCGGACAAAGTCCAGCACAACAAACGCCTGACCCGCTCCGCAGCGAATTTTAACCGTGACTAGACCTTCAAACCACAGCCAACCCACTGTCAACGCGCTGCTCCCGGCAGACGGTTAGTGTTCTATGGCGTTCATCCCGAAATGAAATTTGCATAAATGATTCCGAACGATCTACGAGTATTATTAGGACGTGTGTGGAAGCGGCCGGGAATGTTTTTTCGAGATGAGGACACACTCTTGAGCAGCGTGCACGGACTCATCAACGGGTATTGCTACGCCCAAGATGAAGCAACGGCATTTTGCTCGATCATCGACGGTCACGAAGGTGCCTTCCCTGGATCAGGGTTCACTAGATACCTGCAATCAAAGCATTCGTTTCCACCTGGGATGGCCGCGGATTGGGTCTCAATGATTAGAGATCGTCACGGTTCGGACTACGATGCCTTGAATGCATTCTTTGGCTACTTGAACCAGTTCTTAGCCGAGAACGAAACCGCGGAAATCAAACGGGGCGAACAAGCCGTGCCTCCTAACGGGCCATAAGCACCTCAATCTCATTCCATTTTCAACTCACTTGCTCCCGTAGGAGCACATCAAACGTTCGGCAAGAAGATTTAAGACTATGATGACCACTACGAGGCAGTTGTTGATCGTGTTAAGCTTTTTGAGCATTCTTCTATCCGCAATGATAATCGCTACTGGAGCCGTAGCCTTGGGAATGGACCCCATCCCAAATTCTCGTAGAGTTAAATCGCAATTTCATGAACGACTTGGCTCGAGAGTCGGCACTGTTTACGAAGCGGACATGCACAGAGAACTGACCAACTTGATCGTGTCCCATGAGAGAACGAGTGATGCGTCATTGAAGGTATTTGATGCATTTGGAAGGGTCGCTACAACCGTCGGGATTTTGGCTGTGTTTTCTTCGCTGATTAGCCTGCTTTTAGTCCTGCGATCCCCTCCTCTAAAGGCACAAGCCGAACAAGACGGCACATCCAACGGCGGGTAGCATTCTTCTTTGAATTCAGGCTTCCATTCTCGCCGTGGATGGCCTAGACGTTCGATTCAGAATGAAACCCGCACATATCGTTATAATTGCAGTAAGCATGCTGAGTGGCTGCAAGGACCATCAAGTGGCGATCAAGACTGAGGCGAAGGAGATTATTCGGCTTAAGGACTTGTATTCGAGTGTTCAGGGCGAAGATGGCTGGAACGCCACGTTCGTTTCTCGAGCAGGTGACCTTGGGGGGATGGATTCCGATAGCAAGATTTCGATTTCAGATGACGGAAGAGTATCAATGACCGAGTACGGGTTAGCCCCAGTAGAGTATGCAGGCACATACTCAATGGACGAAAATGGCGCCATTACGGCCAAGTTCGAGAAGTATCCAGGTCAATGGCCCAAAATGATATTTCGGAAGGTTGATGGAAGAATTTTACTATTCCGATCTGACGATTCGACTGGATTAGAATTTGGTGGACGCGGAGGAGCTGTTGAGACATCTAAGATGAAGCCTTTCTGGCCATTTGGTCTCACCAAGTTGTCTTGGGAGCGCCCCAAAGCTAGAGCCGTAGAATCCGAGCCATTCATACCGCCGCACGGAGTACTGCCGCCCACCGATGCAAACTACTAATCGAAGTCTTGACGCACCCACCGGCCATAAGCTTTTCAATTTCATTTCCTTCTCCTTTCAATCGCGCCGGTGGGCGCACATCTAACGTCGCCGGGCAACTGACTGCTTCGAACCCGTCTGACTCCAAAGCGAATTTCTCTACACGTGTGGAGGGTTCGTCCGTTTTGAAAGGTGGAGAGAAAACGGGCTTGCTCCTGATAGTCGAGGGCAACGGAGATGTTAAAGCGATTGTCGATTTCATCATGGGCCGGATTTCCGCTTACACCGGCGAGATCGTCTGCTTGAGCGACCTGGCGGCCAACGCTGCGTCGGCGCACTACAACCGGCTCTGTACGCCCGCCGCGATCAACTTTGAAAAGGGTGATGTCAAAGCGCCCGAGAAAGTTCTGCCGGTGCCGGGGAAGGCGTGAGCTTGCCTGCGAAAGAGCAGACGGCTTAAAAGCGGAACGGCGGAGGACTGGCTTCTTCGCAGCGGCACTTTTTTTGCCCAGTGACGGCGATTTAGATCTTGGTGAAAACAGGAAGACTGATAGCTCTCAGGAGTCTCGGAATTTACAGGGAAAACACTCCATGACTCACAAAAAGGAAAGCAGCCAGAAACCGGAGGACGCGCCGACCGCAGTGCCGACAGAGACGCCGCATGAGGGATTTCCCGTCGTCGGCATCGGCGCTTCGGCGGGTGGGTTGGCGGCGTTTGAGGCGTTTTTTGCGGGGATGCCGGCGGACAAGGATCCGGGGATGGCGTTCGTGCTGGTGCAGCACCTGGCACCGGACCACGAGAGCATCCTGACCGACTTGATCCGCCGCTACACGCGGATGGAGGTGTTCGAGGTGGAGGACGGGATGGTGGTGCGGCCGAACTGCACTTACATCATCCCGCCGGGGCACGACATGGCGTTTTTGAATGGCTCGCTGCAATTGCTGGCGCCGTCCGAGCCGCGCGGGCTGCGGATGCCGATCGACTTCTTTTTCCGCTCTCTGGCGCAGGACCAGCACGAGCGGGCGATCGGCATCGTGCTTTCCGGCACCGGCAGTGACGGCACCTTCGGGGTGCGGGCGATCAAGGGCGAGGCCGGTATGGTGATGGCGCAGACTCCCGGCTCCACGGAGTTTGACGGGATGCCGCACAGTGCGATCGCCACCGGGCTGGTGGATTACGAGCTGCCGCCGGCGGAAATGGCCGCCCAGCTCATTGCCTACGCCACCCATGCGTTCGGCAAGCTGCTGCGGCTCCCGGACACTTCGCCACCCAAGACGGAGAACGCCCTGAAAAAAATCTTCGTCTTACTGCGCGCCCAGACCGGGCACGATTTTTCCCTCTACAAGCCGAGCACCATCCACCGCCGGATCGAGCGCCGGATGGCGGTCCATCAAATCATGGCGGTGGACCAATACGTCCGCTATTTGCAGCAGAACCGGCCGGAGGTGGAGGCGCTGTTTCGCGACCTGCTCATCGGCGTGACGAATTTTTTCCGCGATCCGGAGGCCATCCAGGTGCTGGAGGAGGAAATCATCCCGAAGCTGTTTGACGACAAGCCAGCGGGCGGGGTGATCCGCGTCTGGTCGGCGGGCTGCTCGACGGGCGAGGAGGCTTACTCGCTCGCCATCCTGTTGCTGGAGCGGATGGAGCAGCTCAAGCAAAGCTACACCCTCCAAGTCTTCGCCACCGACATCGACGACCGGGCGATCGCCACGGCGCGCGCCGGAGTCTATCCGGCGAGCATCGCCGCCGACATCACGCTGGAGCGGCTGGCGCGCTTTTTCACGGCGGAGGCGGATGGCGGATCATACCGCATCCACAAGAGCATCCGCGACCTGTTGATTTTTTCCGAGCAGGACGTGATCAAGAACCCGCCGTTTTCCAAGCTCGACCTGATCAGTTGCCGGAACCTGCTGATTTACCTGGGTTCGGACTTGCAGAAACGGCTCATCCCGGTGTTCCACTACGCGCTGAATCCGGGCGGCAGGCT
>JANPEG010000038.1:0-21160 GCA_031431855.1 Akkermansiaceae bacterium
TGAGATGACGCTCCATGATCCGGAGGCTTTTGGATTTGCGACGAACTTGCCATCGTAGAGGAATTTTCCTTCGTTTGGATCTTCTGCATCTTTGGAAGGGTCCTGTAAATTCTGCCATTCGGAAGAAAGCATAGGAATGAACGATGCGGCTCTGCGCAGAACTTCAGCATCAAGCGCCGGGAGTTTTCTTTCTTCCAACCACATGCTGAAAATACCTTGTGCGGCAGGAGGCATTTGGACGATGGCGCGGTCGCCATAACGCATGAAGGTGATGGCGGAAATCGTGACGGGACCTTTTGCGAATTCCGGAACGAATTCCTGAGTGATCCAACCACCCTGAATGGTATCGCCTGCGCGGCGACCCAACCCTTCTTTGGATTCCACAAGAGCTTTTCCGTTCACGTAAATTTTGAATCCATCACCCGCACCAACGCCTTGACCACGGCTTGCGCGGAGGCGGTAGATGTGGCCGGGTTTCATGGCTGGAAATTCAAATTTACCATTCAAAAGAAGGACTTCTTTATCCCACATAGTGCGTGGTGCTTCACCCCAATGATTGCGATCCGCTTTGGAATTATCCGTCAACTCGCCTTTGTATTGACCGAACGGTGGCAGGCCTTTTTTCCAACCGGCTTTCGCTGCATCGAATTCTGGAGCGACCCAGTTTTCCATGCCTTTCGGAAGTGTGACCGGACGATATCGCCACGGGGTTTTATCGTAGGCGAGTTCTTCCGCAGGATCGAAGGTGTGATAATTCCATTCCACATTTTTAAGATCGGGACCGAACGGTTTCCAATCGTATTCTTTGATTCCGACCTTGTTGTAGAGCGACACGAGGCCGTCGATGGAATTCGTGACCGTGCCATTTTGATTGGGCTTATCGAGTTCACTGAAAATCTTGCGGCGGTTTTGCCCGATATATTGATAGATAAGTTTCTCTCTGATGAGAGGGAGAATCACTTTTTTCAGATCGGGGCCGAATTGATCCGGATCCGCAGAGAGGAATACCTCGTCGTGCGGCAGTGGCGAATTAGGAAATTGTTTTTTCGAAACCTCATAGAGCACATCGAATCCACCGGGAACACCCGAGAGAGCTTCGGCAATACGACCCAATGTTTCGGTGCGGTGACCTGTTAGATCCTGACCACCTTCCCAACGGACCGGAGCGCTGTATTTCTCGTATGCGCTACCCATGGCTTTGAGAGCGACCACGCGGACTTTCTCGTCGGCAGCAGCAAGTTTTTCCCTCAATAGACCGAGCGGGCCGCCTGTCGTGCTTTGGCGAGGAGTGGTTTGGAATAACTCGCCCATGGGCGGCAGGACTTTTTCGTAACAACGGGGATCGGTCGCAATCTGAGCCAATGTCATGAGCGCGCCGTTCTGTAGCCATTGCTCGGAATGCTTGAGGTAGGGAACGATCACATCCACGTGCGGGACGATCATGTCAGGCGTGCCTTTTTGAATGAGAGAAAAACAAGCGTCTTTCACGAACCAGGATTCCTTGTCGTCTTTGAGGCGTTCGATCGCAAGGTCGAAGAGGAGTTTCGACCAATCCGTCGTAGGATCGAAAGCTTTGGTCGCAGCACGGAAACCGACATTGCGGACGCGTGGGTCGCTGTGTTTCGCAAATTCTTCTAACAATTTCGGACGAACCTCAAACGCAGGCTTGGGAAACATATAGTCAGCGGTAAGACCGGCGGCGACTAGAGATACCATGTTGCGAATCAGATATTCCGGATGTGAAACGTATTGGCGGATCTCATCATCGGTGAGAGGTTTTTGATTCAAACGAATGATGAGAGGCCTAGAGGAATCTTTTGCCAGCGTTTCACCTGCTAGATCGAGTTTTTTACCTTGCTCACCAGGAACAGGATCCATGGAGAGAAAAATATCATCTGCCTCGGTCCCCCATGGGCGAGCGGGAAGCTGATAAGGTTTGGAAAACTTGGATGGTGGTGCACCAGTGATGCGAAGGGTTTTGCGCGGGATGGTGTAGGTGATGGCGTAGCAATTGCCCCACTCGACATTTTCGTATCCAGCACCGCCGAGAATAGTAAACGATCCATCAAAGCGACGTGACATTTCATAATGCCATTTGCGGTTATCCATGAACTCACGGTATTGCTTCGGCTCCTTTTCTTGCTTCAAGCCCATCGAAGCACTGCGCCAGATTTCACCGATGCCGCCGCCCGTGTGACCGTGAAGCATGAAAGTAGTAGTGTAGAAACTGGTCTTCGCACAGTTATCGCGTGCTTTCGCATAGATCGATTTTTCACCCTCTGGTGTGAGTGATGCCGCAGCCGCCATGGCGAAAGCGAGGTTGCCGTGTTTGCCGTTATCGACGAAGGAAGTTTCCGGTCTATCATCACCATATGGGTTGATGCCGCGACCTGCGTAGCGGAAAAAGTGGACAAGTGTGCGGTTCAGCAAGCTTTCATTGACCTCAACTCCGCATTGTTTCGCGAGTAAAAGGAATGTGACAACGGATGTACCGCCGGCATTGAGGTGACCGTTGCCGTAGCCGAGTTTAACCACACCACTGCGGCCCGCCCATGCATCGAGGTATTCGCCTTTTGCCGCGGCATCGACCCATTTTTGAATGATGGGAAGCGCTACCGGATCGCCGGTGCGGAGATAGTATTCACAAAGCGCAAGACCGCCGTAACCGATGTGCCATGCGTAGCCGTTGCCATTTTTATCTTTCATTCCGTGCACCCATTCTTTCACGGGAGCGAGATCCTTTTCCTCACCCGTGGAGAGCAGGAACAACATACCGAAATCGGCGAAACCTTTGTTAGAACCAGGCTTAGCGAGATAGTCGGCCATATTTCTAACAATTTTATCCGACTTCGGACAATCCAGCGGCCAGGTTTTACTGTAAGCACCGAGCACCGGAATTTTGACGATGACTTCTTTAGCCGCAGCCTTGTCATCGTCTTTTAGCATGAATTTGAGAACTCCATCTGTAGCTTCCGCTTTTTCAATCATCTGACCGAGCTGAATGCGTGGGTCGATGTCTTTGAGTTTCTCGCCGTTGATCGATTCGATGATCTGACCTGCTTTGAAAGCACCGGTGGCTGCGGCAGGAGAGCCAGGCTCCACATCCATGGCAGGATTTTTTGGATCCATATCGCCGACCTTCATCGTGAAAGCGGGTTGATGCAGCTCTATGGCAATGCCCACGGGACCGAAGTTAGAGAGCGAATTGACGGTCGCTACATCGCTAGGCGCAGTGGAAAAAAGCGGGGTTTCCTTGTAGAAAGATTGGGCGTGAGTCAGCTCCAATGAGTTTACCAAACTGAAAGCCGCGAGGCCGAGGGTGAGTGATCTAGTGAGTCGGCGCGGGCCAAGAGATGAATGAGTCATGGGTTTGATGTGAGTTGAGTTACTGCTCTACAGCAGCCTTTATGAAATCCTATCTAGCATTAAATTGGCAGTCTGTATAAAAAAATCATCTGCGAAATCTAAGCTCATCGCGTAAGGCTTCTATTTCATCGATTAGACCGACTATCGTATAGATTGCCGCCCAGTTCATGCGGTGTTGTTGACGTAGGGTCTCGATATGACGCAAGCGCAGTATGGATTCCTCATTGAATTGCAATTCGTTCTCCTCTCGCCGGACAGGTTGGATCACTCCTTTGCTGCAGTAAAAAATAATTTTCCGCCGAGAACTGCCTGTCATGCGAATAACGACTTCCAGAGAATGGAGACAATGAGGATCAGGTTCTATCATTTTCATATCAATGCTCCCTCGGGTTAAAAGATGAATTATCGCGGATTTTTTCCCATGTGCTGCGCTCCTCTGCGCTGACGTCACGTGGCGTTACGATGGAAATTTCCACATACAAATCACCGGGCGCGTCTTTTTTCGGCAAGCCGTAGCCTTTGAGTCGAAGCTGATCTTCCGAGTTGGTTCCGGCAGGGATTTTGAGTTGCACGGTTTTGCCTCCAGGAACGTTTAGCGAAATCGTGGTGCCCAGGACGGCTTCCCATGGAGCGAGCGAGAGTTCACGGAAAAGATCATGACCTTTCACGCGGTAATCCGGATCTGCGGCCATGCGAACTCGCAAGAAAAGATCACCGTCCTCCCCTCCCCCCGAGCCATTTCCACCATGGCTCGGAACGCGCAACCGCTGGCCTTCACCTATCCCTGCGGGTATCCTAACTTGCACTTCATCGGTCGTCACACGACCCGTGCGAGGATCTGCTTTGCGGAGAGAAATGGTCCGCATCGATCCCGTGAACGCTTCCTGAAGCGTGACCATCAGATCACCCTCAATATCCTGACCGCGCATCTTGCCACCGCCCGCAGCAGAAAACCCACCGCCGCCATAACCCGCCGCACGCCTTGCTCCTCCACCGGAGAAATATTGCTCAAAGAAATCGCTGAAACCTGTGCCGCCAAATTCAAACCCCTCCGGCATCTGCTGCGCCCCGCCACCTGACCAAGCACCTTGCGGCGGCGCACCACCATGCCGATCCCAATCCTTACCCAGCGTATCATATTTTTTCCGCTTCTCAGGATCGCTCAAAACCTCATACGCCTCATTGATTTCCTTGAATTTCTCCTCAGCTGTCGACTTGTCTTTCGCGACATCCGGATGGTGCACCCTCGCCAATTTCCGAAACGCCTTTTTCACATCCGCTGCAGAGGCATCGCGCGCGATTCCAAGCACCTCGTAATAATCCCTGAATTGAATCGCCATCTTTAAAAGCTATGAGCAGAAATCCATTTCAACGCAAGTCAGCGATTTCCCTACCAATATACTCATTCTTCAAGGTTGAGCGCGAACGGATTGCAGTACATGCTTACCCCATGTCCCGCCCACGCGACCCAGACGAGCCGAAGATTTTCTTCCTCCCAAACCTCATGACTGCCTGCAATCTTGCGTGCGGTTTCTTCGCCGTCCTGATGATTTTCAAAGGACAAATCGAAGTTCAAAAGGTATCTGGTGGGGTAGACATCGGGGCCAAAGAATACTACGAAATCTCCCGCCACTACTACCAATATGCCATCCTACTCATTTTCGGTTCGTGTTTGTTTGATCTGCTCGACGGCCGCCTCGCCAGACTCGGCGGCCAAGAATCCCCTTTCGGCCAAGAGTTCGATTCACTAGCCGATATCATCTCCTTCGGCATGGCTCCCGCAATGCTGCTTTCCCGCGCAGTGCTTTTCCCTCTCGGAAATATCGGTTGGTCCATCGCTCTTATTTACCTCATCTGCGGCGCAATGCGACTTGCCCGCTTCAACTGCCTCGCCTCATTGCCGAAAAAACCTGGCGATAAAAACGATTTTCGAGGCATTCCCATTCCCATGGCCGCAGGCTTCATCGCCTCTCTAACATTCCTCATCATCGACCTTTATAAAAACGACCACGAGGTCGGCGTCTGGAAATACGTGCTCGCTGGCGTCATGCTCGGCTTATCCTGGTTGATGATCAGCGATGTCCGCTATCCGTCTTTCAAATCGGTCGATTGGAAAACCCGCGGCAGCTTCACCGCTATCGTCGGGGCGGTGATTTTGGTCAGCCTGACCATTCATTTCCGATACATCATGCCGGTCGTTCTTTTTAGCGCATACCTGATTTATGGTTTTTTCAGACCTTTGATTTCCCAGCGTTTACGAAAAGGGATCGAGGATTTTTCCGAAACCGAAGAAGCAACTTCCGAGACCGAAGAAACCATCTCGGGAAAAACAGATAAGCCGAACGAATCCTAACAGATCATGGAGGAAAATAGAAAATTCCGACTCTTGCCGTGGTTGCTTGTCCTTCTACCGCTGTGGCTCATCGCGTCCGGAGCTTTCGCCTTGGTGCAATATTTCAAAAGCGAAGAGGCCTCAAAAATCGAGGCTGAAATGCGTTTCGCAAAAAGCGTTTCAGCGGAATCCATTGCAGACGATTTGAAAAAAATCATTTCCGTGATCGGTGAACGGAATACTTCAAAACCCGAGAAACTATCCGCCATCGCATCGATGATCGAAGGCACACTCGGTCCCTCGAATACTGGCTATGAAGTCAGACAAATTAATGGGCCTTCGGATTTTCCCATCCTGGAAGTCACCATCCCCTCTCTCAAAAAATCCGCTGGGCCAATCTGGATTATCACTTCCTACGATTCACCTAACAGTTCAAGTGGCGCAGAAAAAAACGCCACCGGTCTCGTCGCCACGCTCGCTTCCGCGCAGGCTTTGGCTGATCTCTCGCCAGCCCAACCCATTCATTTCCTCTTCATCCCCCACGCCAATGAAGATGACGGACCCATCCTTGAGACGGCCACTATCGTTTCCCAACTCATCCAAGCAGAACGAAAACCCAGCGCGATCCTCTGCATCGAGGCGATGGGCGATGCGGAATCACTCATCCTCTCCTCACGCGACACCACCGCATTACCCGCCGTTGATTTCGAAGACTTGGGGAAAATCCTCGGAGCAGAAATTGTCTGCCTCGGAGACGACTTCGATCTCTCATCCACCCTGTTCGAAATGAACCTCCCCGCGATACGCATCGCCACCCGCCCCATGCTTTTACCCGATGAGACCGACGAAAAAATCCCTTTCGCTCCCACCCTAGCTGCCTCGACCGGACGGCTGATAGAACTGGTGCGCAGGCTATCTCGATGAAATTATCCGAAAATCCCCTCTTGACCCTTTCCGTATCCTACCCGGCCAATTGCATCTAACCTACGCGCATGATTTCCCCAAGCGAACCCGATACCACCTTCACTTCCCACGCTCCTGGATACTGGCCAGATTGCGAGGCGAAGGATTGGAACGATCCCAAATGGCAACTCCGCAACCGCATCGATTCGCTAGCGGAGCTCGAAGCTCTCATCAAACTCACCGATGAAGAGCGCGCTGGAGTACTGCTAGCGGGTCACAAACTCGCGATGTCGATCACCCCACACTTTTTCAATTTAATCGATAAAAACGATCCCGACTGCCCGATCCGCCGACAAGTCATTCCGCGTATCGAAGAAGCATGGACCGCCCCCGAAGAACTCGCCGATCCCTGTGGCGAAGATTCCCACATGCCCGTCCCCGGCCTCGTGCATCGCTATCCCGATCGCGTGTTGTTTCTCGTCACCGATCGCTGCGCATCTTACTGCCGTTACTGCACCCGCTCGCGCGTCGTCTCCGGTGTCGGCGAGCAACACCTCGAAACTCAATGGGAAGCCGCCTTCCAGTATTTGGAAAAACATACGGAAGTGCGCGATGTGCTACTTTCCGGCGGAGATCCGCTTTTGTTTTCCGATACGAAACTCGATAAAATCCTCACCCGCCTCCGCGCGATCCCGCACATCCAGTTTCTTCGTATCGGCTCTCGCATCCCGATTTTCCTTCCCCAACGCATCACACCGGAACTTTGCGACATGTTGAAAAAGCATCATCCGCTTTTCATCTCTATCCATTCCAATCATCCGAAAGAACTCACCACCGAAGTCCGCGACGGTCTCATCCGCCTCGCAGAAGCCGGCATCCCGCTCGGTAACCAGTCGGTTCTTCTTCGTGGCGTGAATGATTCCCCGGAAATCCAAAAAGCCCTAGTACATAAACTTTTGATGACCCGCGTCCGCCCTTACTATCTCTATCAGTGCGATCTCATCACCGGTTCTTCTCACCTCCGCACATCCGTAGCCGAAGGCGTGAACATCATCGAAAGCCTCCGCGGCCACACCACCGGCTATGCAGTCCCACAATTCGTTATCGATGGCCCTGGCGGCGGGGGAAAAATCCCTATCAACCCGAACTACGTCGTCGATAGTAGTTCAAATAAAGTCACCCTCCGCAACTTCGAGGGAGAGATCTTTGAATATCCAGATCCGACTCCTATCCCACCTGCGGATATGAAAGCGCTGCACGAGAAGGCGATGTGTAGTTAGTCGTTTTGATACGCTGAGCTAGAAAAGCGAACTTTACTTCGTTTCTTGGGGTTTAACTTCCTCCACCGCTGGAGGATCAATCACTTCGATCTCTGTGTAATGCGTCACCATGTTTTGCATGGTATTACAGGCATCGATATCGCCTGACCAAAATCCCAGCTCTTTTGCTTTAAGTTTAAAGGTGACTTCGTGCTTCTTACCCGGAGCGAGGTTTTTGTTTATGTTATAGGAATGATAACCCCATAACCTTTCTGTCGAACTAGGTTTTGGAGTTACATCGATTATTTCAAAACCATCCATCAATTCATCGTAAATATCCACGTTAGCTAAACCAACATCATCAGATCCTGTGTTCTCCACCGAGACTTTCACTTCAAACTCCTCACCCAGCTCCACCATCTCTGGATAATCCACCTCAATCTGAAAACTCGGTGGTTCACGATACATCATCCAATACCCAGCCGCACCAATTCCAATCCATGCGACCGACGTGACAACCAGCGTGATCACCGCTGTAATGAGAATCAGTTTATTACGATAGGCTGCTGGAGTGGGTGGATACATATCAGTTTATTTCACGATGATTTGGAATTCTTGCAATCATTAAACGTTAGACGAAAAATCCTCTCTCCGCCACATACTTCAACCACGGCACAAAATCCAACTCGGGTGACACCTCTTTCGCATAGCTAGCCAAAGCCATCACCGAACGACTGCCATCTATCGCCGCCAGCACTTTGAGTTGGGAAAATGGAAACACGCATGATTTGAGTTTTAAATCTACCAGAGGCAAACATTCCTGCGCACAAACCAAACGCCAAGCATCTAGCTTGGGAAAATTCGGCACGGTGAATTCACTTTCAGGCTTTTTGGGAATAGTTACTGATTCACCCAGTAAAGCATCCTTGCGACAAAATATCTCAGAACGAAAAGTCGTTAATAACTTCGCATCCGTGGCGTCATCGCCCCTCTCACCCGTCACGGAATCGCCCAACCAGCGCAATCCGCTCAATTCCGCAAGTTTCACCACCGCACCGAGAGACCAAGGATCCATTACCGGAGCAAAATCATCAAAAGTTAAAACCTCCGCGCCTTTTGCTAGCATATCATCCGCGATCTCTGCCTCCCGCGCATCTGCCACATCTTTGAAAACCGCTAGCGCCGTCAGTTCATCCACCCCGCCCGCCGCTTGAATCGCCCGCACTTTTTCCACCGCCAGCATCCGCTCCTTCCATCCCGCCGCAACATTGAAACTCACTGTCGCGATCCCATCTTTCGAGAGTCGTTTACCGATAAAATCCATCATCCCGACTTTCACCTCGTTCGGCACCCAGGAAAAAACTCCGTGCGCGATGATGAAATCAAACTCCCCCTCGGGATCGAATTCCAAAATCGAACTCTCACAAAAACTCACATTCTTCAGTCCTGTCTGCCGCGCTAAGTTCTTCGCCGTGGAAATATACTTTTTAGAAACATCCACCCCCAAACACTCCGCACTCCGCAACCGATTCGCCACAGAAAGTAAATGATGACCCGTCCCGCAGCCAATTTCCAAAATCCGCGCACCTTCAACCTTGCTTCCACCCAGCCCTAAAAACCTCGCAACCTCCGCATTCAGTATCGGATCAGCACTCGGATGACTCATCGGCGGATATGCCTCTGCCTGATATAACTCTGCAAAGGTGCGCTGCATCTCGCTATTTCCAATATGCAGAAGGGCTTTGCAACCCCTTTCATCCATAGAATCACCGAGAATCCAAATTCCGCAGATTTCCCTGAAATTTTGTGTTCCCTCCCGAGCAAGAGGTGCATAACCTCCCGCCCCGTGCCCACGACCGCTATACTTGCCCTCGAAGACGGACGCTGCTTTTCTGGAATTTCTTTCGGAGCCAGCGGAACCACCACCGGAGAAATTTGCTTCAATACCTCCATGACAGGTTATCAAGAAGTGATCACTGATCCTTCTTACCGCGGCCAAATCGTCGCGATGACTTATCCAATGATAGGCAACTACGGAGTGAACGCTGAAGACAACGAATCCGCCGGTCCTCACATCCGCGCGTTTGTCATCGGCGAGCTTTGCGAAATCCCATCTAACTGGCGTTCTCAAGAAAGCCTTTCTTCTTACCTCGAGCGCCACGACATCCTTGGCATCGAAGGCATCGATACACGCGCTCTCACGATTCATCTCCGCTCTCTCGGCGCCATGCGCGCCTGCGTCACCACCGAACTTTCCGAAGCCGATGCCATCGCTGCCGCGAAAAATTCCGCTCCCATGGAAGGTTCCGATTTCGTCAAAGAAGTCACCACCAAGGAGTCTTACATCTGGTCCGAAGAATCCCGCAAATGGACCCTGCCTAACGCATCCATCGGCGAAACCGAAACTTACCAAGAACTTCCCCCAGTCAAATACCGCGTTGTCGCCATCGACTTCGGTTTGAAATACAACCAGCTCCGCATGCTTCGCCAAGCGGGCTTCGAGGTTGAGGTCGTGCCCGCCACCACTTCCGCCGAGGAAATCCTCGCAAAAAAACCCGATGGCTTGTTTCTAACAAACGGCCCCGGAGATCCAGCCGCGCTAAACTACATCCACGCAGAACTCAAACAGCTCATCACCAAGCTCCCCACTTTCGGGATCTGCCTCGGCAACCAACTCCTCGCCCACGCCTACGGCGGAAAAACCTTTAAACTCAAATTCGGCCACCGCGGCGGAAACCAACCGGTCAAAGATCTCCGCACCGGAAAAATTTCCATCACTTCGCAGAACCACGGTTTCGCGGTCGATCCCGATTCGCTACCAGACGACATCGAGGTCACCCACATCAACCTCAACGACAACACTGTCGAAGGCATGCGCCACAAAACCCTACCGATCTTCTCCGTCCAATACCACCCAGAAGCCGCCCCCGGCCCCAACGACGCCGCCCACTTCTTCACCGACTTCGCAGAACTAATTGAAGCGAGTAGACGTTAGAAGTTTTCCGCTAATCGTCATTTAGCAAACCCACTCACCCTCACCTCTTATTTGAGGTTTAAAGTTTAGAATTTAAAATTTAATGAACACTGTAATCACCGGCCTCCAATGGGGCGACGAAGGCAAAGGCAAGATCGTTGACTACCTCACCGAATCCGCCGATGTCGTTATCCGCGGCCAAGGCGGCAACAACGCCGGCCACACCGTCATCGCCAAAGGCACCAAATACGTCCTTCACCTCCTTCCTTCCGGAATTCTCTGGGACAACAAAATCAACGTCATCGGCAACGGCGTCGTCGTCGACCCCATCGGCCTCTGCATCGAAATCGAACGCATTGAAGGCCAAGGTGTAACCATCGACCCAGAAAAACTCCTGATCTCAGATCGCGCTCACGTCGTGTTGCCTTTCCATAAAGAACTCGATGCCGCCCGAGAAATTTCACTCGGTGATCAAAAAATCGGCACCACCAAACGCGGCATCGGCCCGGCTTATGCAGATAAAGTTAACCGCTGCGGCCTGCGTATGGCGGATCTGTTAGACCGTCCTTTTGCCGAAGCACAAATCACCCGCCGCGTTTCAGAAGTGAACGAAATCCTCGAGAAATACGATCTCCCTACTTTCCATGCCGCCGCCGTCATCGTAGATACCTACGCCGCGTTTGAGCGACTCCGCCCGCACGTGACCAACACGATTGCAGTCCTGCACAAAGCATGGAAGGCGAAGAAAAACCTGCTTTTCGAAGGTGCACAGGGAACCCTGCTCGACATCGATTTCGGAACCTATCCCTTCGTCACCTCATCTAACACCACTGCCGGCGGAGCCACCACCGGCACCGGCTTGCCGCCCACCGCGATCGAAGCAGTCATTGGTGTTTGCAAAGCCTACACCACCCGCGTCGGCTCCGGTCCTTTCCCGACTTGCGACGAAGGACTTTCCAAATATCTCCACGATCTCGGCCGCGAGTTCGGCGCCACCACCGGACGCCCCCGCGGCTGCGGCTGGCTCGATACCGTCCTGCTCCGCTTCGCTTGCATGGTCAACGGCGTCACTGGCCTAGCCGTCACCAACGTCGATGGGCTCGACGAATACGAACATCTGAAAATCTGCGTCGCCTATGACATCGACGGCCATCGCCATGATCTCCCACCGGCGGATCGCTCGTTCTGGGATCGCGCAAAACCCATTTACGAAACTCTCCCCGGCTGGAAACAAGAAACCACCAAGTGCACCGGCTACGATCAACTCCCGCCAAACGCCCAAGCTTACCTCACCCGCCTCTCCCAACTCTGCGATGCACCCATCGCATTCGTCGGCGTCGGACCTGATCGCAAGCAGACTTTGAAAGCATAAATCCTCATTTTTCATCATTTTTACTCTTGAAATGATGAAATTTGATGCTAATTTTCTTCCATGAGAATCACGGTAGACATCGATGAAGCAATTTTAGCAGACCTTTTGGAGATCACTGGAGACAAAAATAAAAGTCCAGCGGTCGCAAAAGCGGTCACTGAGTTTGTCCGTAGAAAAAAAGCCAAAGAATTCGGACGCCTCATCCGAGAGGGAGCGTTTGATTATTACGGCCCAGAAGATACGGCATCTTCTGACTTCACCGATCCCATTCCTCCTCTTTACCCAGACGAAAAGTAATGGTCCTCGTTGATTCCTCAGTCTGGATTGAAAGTTTTCGTCCCAATGGCGACATGCGGGTGAGACTCGCACTCGAGGGACTGTTAGATAACTATGAGGCCTCGTGGTGCGCCCCAGTCCGACTCGAAGTCATCGGTGGTGCCCGCAAAGAAGAACGCACCCGCCTCGGTCGATACTTTTCGGTGATTCCCTATCGCACCTTCAAAGAGGAAGATTGGAATCGCGCGATTTCTCTAGCTTGGTCGCTACGCGGCAAGGGCCTCAATCTGCCGTGGCTCGACGTCCTCATCGCCTCCATCGCCATTCAAGACGATGTCCGTTTATACTCCATCGACAAACACTTCGAAATCATCGCCCAACACTCCTCTCTCTTCCTCTACAAGCCTGGCTACGGTGGAATGTTCAAACCAGAAAACGAACAATGACCTCATCTAACCATCATCACGTCTCCCACATCGCCATCATCATGGACGGCAATGGCCGCTGGGCGAAAGAACGCGGCCTTCCTCGCGCCGAAGGCCATCGCGCCGGCGCCGAATCCATCCGCGAAGTCACCGAAGCCTGCATCGAGCTCGGCGTCAAATATCTCACACTCTACGCGTTTTCCTCAGAAAATTGGAATCGACCCAAAGCCGAAGTCGATGCCCTGATGAAATTGTTAGATCGGTTCCTCGATGATAAAGCCGCTGAGCTCGATAAACAAAAGATCCGCCTCCAAGCCATCGGCGATCTGGATCGGCTTCCCGCCGCCACGCGTAAACGCCTGGATCGCATCCAAGAACGAACCAAAAACCATCAAACCATGACCTTGGTGCTCGCGCTCTCTTACGGTGCCCGCGAAGAAATCACCGCCGCCGTTCGCGCGATCGCCAATGCCGCCGTCGCAGGGGAAATTTCACCTGATGAAATCGATGGCGAACTCATCGCCCAACATCTTTACACCAAAGACATCCCCGACCCCGACCTCCTCATCCGCACCTCGGGCGAAATGCGTGTCTCCAATTTCCTCCTCTGGCAGATCTCCTATTCGGAAATCGTCATCGTCAAAAAAATGTGGCCTGACTTCCGCCAAGGCGACCTCTTCGCCGCCGTCGAAGAATACAATAAGCGCCATAGAAGATTCGGCGCTTTGTGAAAAGTAGCGGCGATCTTCTGCTTGCCCCGACAAAGTCGGGGTTCGCCGTCTTCATCTCATCTACCACACCCAATTCCGCCATATCAGGACTGATTTCCTTCTGATTTTTAACCAAAAGAGTACACCACTAAACTCGGATTTCAGAATTTCAACCCAACTTTCTCCAAATTGACCCATCGAAGTTCTTGCCAACCCGCTCCCGACCCGATAATCCCCTCTTCACCCCTAATTAAATCAATATGAGTAACAACGACGCAAACGCACCAAACGCTAGCCGGCTCCTATGGGCTGGATTCACCGCCATCCTCGCAGCAGGCGTGGGCTTCGGAGTCCGCGGAGGACTCTTCCCCGTATGGGAAGAAGCCTTCAACCTCAACGGCGCTCAGCTGGGTGCGATCAGTCTCGGAGCGGGATTTATTAGTTTCTGTTTCGGAATCATTATCGGCGGCGTGATCGTCGATAAAATTGGTTACGGAAAACTGGTTATCGCTGCATTCCTACTCCATGTCCTTTCAGCATTCGTCACCTTTGCTGCGAAACCGGGCATGTCTAGTGAGACCGCATATTTATTCCTCTATTGGGGAACCTTCCTGTTCGGACTTGCAAACGGAACTCTCGAAGCAGTCGCCAACCCTCTGGTCGCCACGCTATACCCGAAAAACCGCACTCACTATCTGAACATCCTCCATGCGAGTTGGCCTGCAGGTATGATTATCGGCGGCCTTATTGGCTGGACGCTCGGCTCCGGTGAGAACGCTTGGGACTGGAAATGGCAGCTTGCTCTATACCTCGTGCCAACTCTCGCATACGGTATTATGTTCTTGGGACAAAAATACCCAAAATCCGAAGCTTCAGAGAAAGGCCTCAAGCTCGGCGAAATGTTCAAGGATGTCGGCATCCTCGGAACATTGATTGTCTCAGTTCTACTCTTCTTCTTCCTTCGCAGAGACTTCTTTGGCGGGCTCATCGGCCTCGACGAAATGACTTCAAACATTCTATCAGCGGTGGTATCTTTTGCTCTTCTTGCTTGGGTCGCAACCATCACGAAATTTGCTATCGGCCACTGGCTTATCTTCGTACTCTTTATCGCTCACGCGCTTGTGGGCAGCGTCGAACTCGGAACGGATGGCTGGATTCAGAATATCACCGGAACCATCCTAAATCCAGAACAAGGTAAAATCCTGTTCGTCTTCACCTCACTGGTCATGTTCGCACTCCGGTTCTGTGCCCACTTCATCGAGACCAAAGCTGGGGTAAAACCGATCGGCCTCCTATTTATCTGCTCCTTACTCGCTGTGGCCGGCCTCAACCTTGTGAGTGCTGTTGACAGCTTCGGTATCGCCTTCGGTGCCCTGTTTGTTTACGCGCTAGGTAAAACCTTCTTCTGGCCCACCATGCTTGCCGTTATCGGCGACCGTTTCCCACGCACTGGAGCTGTGGCGATGAGTCTTATGGGTGGTATTGGAATGCTCTCGGTCGGTCTCCTTGGTGGTCCAGGTCTCGGCTACGCCCGGGATCGGTTCTCGGCTGGTGAGCTAAAAGAGGCGGACGCCGCCGTCTACGAACAGGTGAAAGGTCAAGGAAACGCCAGTACTTTCCTCGCATTTGAGCCAGTTCAACCCATCGATCCAAAAGTTCTTAATCCCGCAAAAGAAGCATACGCGGCCAAAGTGGCAGTTGAACGGGGTGACAAAGAAGCAAAGGTTGTCGAAAAGGCAAATACCCTTACGCCGGAACAAGAACTCATAGCGAAATCAGATATGCAAGGTAACAGGAAGGTATTGAAGGTTGATTCCTTGATCCCTGTTGGGATGGCCGTCATCTATTTGCTACTCCTTATCTACTTTAAAGCTATCGGCGGTTATCGCCCATTGACCGTCGAAGAGCAGGCTAGTAAGTAAATTAATTACCTCATCTAAATCCCAAAACGGCGCACCCCACAAAGGTGCGCCGTTTTTCTTTTCTCTTGCCCCAGCTTGCCATCACAGGCTCAACTAGTCGCAGATGAGAAACCTCCTCAGAAATATCCAGAATTTGCATGGCCGTATCCTTCGGCCAGCCTTGGTTGGTTTTTCCCTCATGCTGTTGTTGGCTGGATTAGCTCCCACCACCGCGCTGGCCGCACCCAAAGTCAATATCGCCGATGGCTTTGACTTCCCTGTCGGCAAGCCCGATGCAAAAAACTATTACAAATCCCGCGGCCTACGCCTTAGATCGCCTTCACACTTTGGCGAGGACTGGAACGGCCGGGCTGGTGGTAATTCAGATCTAGGCGATCCCGTCTATTCCTGCGCCGACGGAATCGTCACCTTCGCTCATAATGTCAAAACGGGCTGGGGAAATGTTGTGCTCATCCGCCACGCTTATCGCGATCCATCAAGCGGCTCTGTTAAATTCATCGATTCACTCTACGGTCACCTCGATAAGATGAGCGCGAAAGTGGGTCAATCCGTCAAACGCGGCCAACAGATCGGCACCATAGGCACCAACTTCGGTATGTATCCAGCGCACCTTCATTTTGAAATGCGCCACAACATTAACATCGGCATGGACCGAAACGGCGTGCCTTCTACCATGGATCACTGGGCAGACCCAAGTCAGTTCATCACCAAATACCGCCGACTCAACCGCGAGTGGCGCCCCGTCGCCGTCCCCACCGGCACCTACAAGGCATTCGCCGGCTTCAAAGGCCTCTAACATTTTCCACCGGGACCGCGCGTCTCCAGACGCGCTCATTAAATAAATCAGCCATTGCAGAGCCAATAGCCCCATTTTCTGATCAAAAATTCTTCCTTCGTGCTCTTCGTGGTTAAATTCTTCTCCCCTCCCATCATTTTAACGCTACACTCCCACCATGCGCATCGCAGTCTACGCCGGTTCCTTCGATCCACCAACCAATGGCCACCTCTGGATGATCCAAAAAGGACTGGAAATGTTTGATCGCCTGATTGTCGCCATCGGCAGCAATTCCGCAAAATCCTATTCCTACACCGTCGAGGAACGACTCGAAATGCTTCGCGCTTCCGTCCCCAACAGCGACCGACTTGAAATCGATTACTTCGACAACCGTTACCTCGTCGATTACGCGAAAAAGAAAAATGCCACCTACATCCTGCGCGGCATCCGATCCCCGAACGACTACGAATACGAACGCGTCATGCGCCACATCAATGCGGACATGGCACCGGAAATCACCACCGCTTTCCTCATGCCACCCCGCGACGTCGCCGAACTTTCCTCCAGCATGATCAAATCCCTAACCGGCCCAGATGGCTGGGAAGAAACCGTCAAACGCTACGTCCCCCCAGAAGTCTTCAAAGTGTTGAAAGCTGGGAATAGTGAAGAGTGAAGAGTGAGTAGTGAAAGCAGAGAACTCTTTTTTCACTATTCACTCTTCAGAATTCACTATTCTCATTCGTGATCCGTCAGATACCGCTCCGCCTCTAGCGCAGCAGCACAACCTTGACCCGCAGCTGTAATCGCTTGGCGGTAATAATGATCCGCTACATCGCCTGCGGCGAAAAGTCCTGGTGTCTTCGTCGCAGTCCGACCCGGCACCTGAAGGATGTAACCGTTTTCATCGAGATCTACCAAACCGCTCACGAAACTACTGTTAGGCACATGACCGATCGCTACGAAAACGCAGTCAACTTCCAGTTCGCTCTCCGAACCATCCACGAGATTTTTTAATTTGATCGCGCGCATCTCACCTTTTTCATTTGTGAGGTATTCGCTCACGCCGCTGTTCCATACCGGCTGAATCTTCGGATTTGCCAACGCACGATCCGCCATTATTTTAGAAGCACGTAATTCTTCACGACGGTGAATAAGATACACCTTGCTCGCGAAACGGGTCAGGAAACCCGCTTCTTCGCAGGCACTGTCTCCACCACCGATGACCCCCACTGGCACGTCGCGGTAGAACGCACCATCACAAGTCGCGCATGATGTCAGACCACGGCCGATGAGATCTTTTTCATTCGGTAAACCGAGATGTCTTGGAGCGGCACCGGTCGCGATGATCACGGTCTTCGATTGTAAAGTTTCGCCACTCAAATTCACGCTGAACGTGCCATCCGCATTTTTCGAAATCGACTCCACCGTCGCATACTGAATGCGTGTGCCGAATTTCTCCGACTGCTTCTGCATGTTCATCATCATCTCCGGCCCCATGATTCCCTCGGGAAATCCGGGGAAGTTCTCCACCTCTGTCGTGGTCGTCAACTGACCTCCCGGCTGGGTGCCGGAAATCATCAACGGGGTCAGATTTGCGCGGGCGGTGTAAATAGCTGCTGTGTATCCGGCACAGCCGGTTCCGATGATGATGACGTTTTCCATATAGATGAGTGATTGAGAGTGTGACTGCGGCGGATTATTCCGATCCCACGCCGCAAGAGTCAACCGCAGTCATCAAACAATTTTCAAATAAATGATAAGATTCCGAAAGAATCCGAGTCATGTGACGTAATTGTCAGCCGAAACTGCTCAAGCAAGCTTAAGTAATTTCGATAAAAACCCATCAAGCCTTAACCCCCAATTGCACGATGAAAATGATTCTAGACAAACCAAGCCTTCCGAAATTCGAGACACACACGCACGCAGCAAATCCTGTTAGAAACTGGGACACGCTCGCCGTAGCTCGTTTGATACGGGAAAACTCCAACGCAGAGATCTCTCCTGCCTTCCTCTACCTCGGCCACATCGAGACCCAACTCCTCCGCGATCACCTCGCTGAAGCCTTCGGCGCAGCCTCCGTCGTCACCCTGAACGAAACCTATTACATGGGTCTCAAAGTCGTCAGCGTAGATGCCGATAGCTACCTCCAAACCGGTGGCAGAAAAATCATCCGCAGCTCATATTTGCCAAGTTTGTTGAATGCTTCGTAAGTAGCTACGGCGTCTCGCCGCAGGCCGAGTAAGCTGCGTCCCGCAGCGCCTCTGATCACTGCTAACTGCCTTGTCCGCCATAGTTTCATGCAACGGCGGATCACTCGGCACTTCTCTCACCCCACATTAATCACAACCAGTGTCGTATCATCGACTCCGGAGTTTTCGATGGCACGTTTCAGTAAAAGCTCCGAAGTTTCCTCTGGAGTTTTGCAATCACGCAAAGCTTCAGTAATGTGACGTTCCCAGACACCATCGATCAATCCATCAGAACAAACAAGAAATCGATCTCCCTTGGTGTAAGGAATTGCCGCAAAATAAGGACACATCGACGGATGTCCGGCTCCCACAACTTCATAAAGCACGGAGCGGCGCGGATGTTGCCGGAATTCGATTTCAGAAATCTCACCGCGTTTCCAAGACGACCACGCAACGGTGTGATCTCGGGTTATCTGCTCGGTCTTACCGTCGCGACATAAATAAATCCGTGTATCACCCACGTTCGCTAAATACATATTATCCGGAGTGAACCACGCGAGCGCAAGGGTCGCCGCCATGCCTTTTGTATCTTCTGCCTGCAAACCAGCTTCATTGATATCTTTGTGAATCTCTTTAAGTGCCTCATCCAAATGCGTTATCGAATCCGGATAAAATCCAGCCGCTGCAGCTTTAAATGTTTCTGGAATCATCAATGCCATCTTCTCGATGATTAGCGACGATGCTAGATCGCCAGCGTTTCCTCCGCCCATCCCATCCGATATAGCAAAGACCATGTCATGATTAATCACCGAGCTTTCCCCTGCATCTCCGAGCACTTTCGCCCCATCCAGATCCGAGGAAAAAACAATCCATGAATCTTCATTAAGTTCTTTACGCGTGCCACTGACGGTCGTTCCCGCCCAACGAATAATGGATTTTTCTAACACGGACTATGAGGGTTCTTTTGGATGTGGTTCTGGTAAAATATCGGCAAGCTCGAAATCAATAATACAGAACCGCCCAAGCTTGTCCGAATACGTAATATTTCTCGGCTCGGCATCCAGATGCCGCACTCCGTAATCCTTCTCCAACGCCGCATACAAAGAGTCGGCCTTTTCCTTGGTTATCTGTGGGGCGGGTCGGCCGCAATTGGTCGACACAAAATAAAACTCCTCGGGATGCTCTTCCAAAACTCTCGGCACATATGGACAACCGCGTTCCTCGAGAACTTTCAAAACTTTCACCTCCGTGGCGTAACGATTCTCCACATCGCTGCCTCGCATCCGCTTGTGGACGTTTCCATAGAAATCAATCCTCACAATAGATCTCAATCCGTCTTTGATGGGTTCAATCGACATCGCCGCCACATTACACTGATTCCCCAACTTGAAAACCTTTTAGAAAAATTCTCGGAAAGCAGGGAGAATCAACCGCGAATGAACGCGAATGGACGCTAATGAAGAGGGTTAAGCATTGAAAACATGTAGAAGAGAAAAAATTCCCACATCTCTTCCCTTTTCGTGGATAACCTTCATCTTCATTAGCGTCCATTCGCGTTCATTCGCGGTAAAAAAATTCACATTTGTAGTAAAAAATCCCCCCTCTCGTTCTTCCTTGAACTTTGAGCTTTGAAAATTGAGATTTACGCCAGTGAGAATCATCGCAGGAAAAGCCGGCCGCATCGCCATCAAAGTCCCATCGGCCGTCGCGCGCCCGACCACGGATTTTGTCCGGCAGGCAATTTTTTCTATTCTCGGCGAACATGTCTTCGATGCCCGCGTCTTGGATCTCTTCTGCGGTTCCGGCGCGCTCGGACTTGAAGCCCTCAGCCGTGGTGCGGCCTCTTGCGTGTTTGTCGACGAACACCGCCAAGCCATCGCCGTCACTGATGAAAACCTAAAAAAGGCCAAGCTCGATGGCGGTCGCACCGTGAAAGCGGACGTCTTTTCTTTCCTGCAACGCGATCCCACCACCTACGATCTCATCCTCGCCGATCCGCCGTATTGGAAAGGCTACGGCGATACGGATCTCGTCGCGAAGTTGCTCGCTCTCCCTAACCTTCCCGAGCGACTCAGCCCCAAAGGCCACCTTATCGCGGAAATTTCCTCCAATCAGCCCACACCGGCCTCACCTCATTTCAAACTGTTAGATCGCCGCGAATATGGCAGCAGCGCCATCCTGATCTTCGCTCATCCCGACGCATGAAACCTTTCTTCACCCTCCTCATTTACCGCGCGATCCTGCCTCTCCTTTTCCTCATCGCATTCCCCGGATGGGTCGTGAAAATGCTGCGTCGCGGTGGTTTTGGAACCGCACTCAATGAACGTATCGGCTTGTATTTCGAGCCAGCCGACTTTGAACCATCCCGCGCTATCCACCTCCACGCGATCAGCGTCGGCGAAACGATCACCGCACTCAAACTCCTGCGCGAATGGAAAATCGAGCATCCCGAAACCCGCTTCGTGCTCGCCACCGGCACCGCCACCGGCCACCAAACTGCCACCGACGCCGCCATCCCCGATCTCCGCGTGACCTACGCCCCACTGGATTTTCCTTGGATGATCCGCTCTTACCTCAATCGCTTCCAGCCCGCCCAAATCATCCTCATCGAAGGCGAAACCTGGCCGAACCTCCTGCGCATCGCACAAAAACGCCAC
>JANPEG010000039.1:0-2254 GCA_031431855.1 Akkermansiaceae bacterium
TTCCCACCTCCGTTGGGACAGCCGACCGATTCTGCGGCGGATTCTCCGCTGGGCGAAAAATGTAAGCTGTGGCAAAAAGGATCTGCGCCAGACGTTGACGCCGGTTGAATTTGTGGCCGGCGGAACGACCGGCTTGGCGAAGGAGCGGTAAGTTGACGGGGAAGCGCGGGGATGGTGATGTTAACATCGGTTTCATGCTAGTATCCGTTAAAATGGAATCCGCACTTTTGTGGTTACTGGGGAAATTGGTGCGCGCATGTGCCGTTGTTCTGTTAGATAAATTGAAAACTATCGCAAACGCATCATAGGTTCATTGTTAGATCGTATCGACATCCACGTCGAAGTTCCTTTGGTCAATTTCCGAGACCTTACTTCGGATGTGATCACCGGCGAGTCATCGGCGGTGATCAGGGAAAGGGTCGCTGCTGCACGCAACATCCTGCTCCTTTTTACCAAAAAAGCGGGATCAAACCCACCCATCCCCGTAACTCGACAATTTTAGGTTTCGATGGCGCAGCCCATCGGAACTTTGTCGGAACCTCTGACCGAGACACTTATGGAATAAGGGGAAAACTGGTGCGCGCTGCAGGGTTCGAACCTGCGACCCCTACCGTGTGAAGGTAATGCTCTACCACTGAGCTAAGCGCGCGATTGAGGGGAAGGGAGAATGGAACTGCTGGGAGGGAGTTTGCAAGTTGATTTGCTGGAAGATGCTGTAGCCGGCCGGAGGCGCGGCTCTCCAGTATTATCGATCAAAGAGCGCGAACTTGAGGTCGGCTTCGGAGACGACTTCGCCGTTGACGAGGCAGCGGCAGGAGGTTTGGCCGATATTGCCGCGAACTTTGGTGATCGTGGACTCGGTGATGAGGGTATCGCCAGGCATGACGGGTTTGCGCCATTTGACGTTATCCGCAGAGAGGAAATAACCAATTTTTCCGAGGTTCTCGGGTTTGCGTAGCATGAGGATGGAAGAGACTTGCGCCATGCCTTCGAGTTGGAGGACGCCGGGCATGATGGGGTGTCCGGGGAAGTGGCCTTGGAAATAGGGCTCGTTGATAGAGACGTTTTTCAAACCGGTGCAGGAATTTTCTGCGAAGTCGATGACGCGATCTACCATGAGGAAAGGGTAGCGGTGCGGCAGTATGCGCATGACTTCGTTGACATCGAGAACGCTCTCGCCATCGGGAATGGAGATGGGAGCAGGAACCATGGCGCGCATGCGTTCGTATTCCTTTTTCAAGGTAGCTGCCATTTTGGTGTTCGGGCCGTGGCCGGGTTTTACGGCGATGACGTGACCAAGGATGCGCTTGCCGGAGAGCATGAGATCGCCGATAAGATCGAGGGCTTTGTGGCGGGCGAATTCGTTGGAGAAACGCACGGGCTCTTTGGACATCACTTCGTTGCCACGGATGACGACGGCGCTTTCAAGTGACCCACCTTTGATCAAGCCTTTTTCTAACAGAGGTTTGACGTCCTCGTAGTAAACGAAGGTGCGAGCGGGAGCGATTTCCTTTTCGTAGGTTTCAGGGGTGACTTCGGTTGAGAAGTATTGAGTGAAACGACCTTCTGGGCCGACGTTGGTGACGGAGACTTTGAAGGTTTTGCTGGGAACGATGGTGATGATCGTGCCGTCGCCCATTTCCTGGTGGATGGGCTCGCGGATTTCCCAAACTTTGCGTTCAGCGGACTGGGGTAGGATGCCAGCTTTTTTAATGAGTTCAACGAAGGGGCGAGATGAACCATCGCCGATCGGGGGTTCGTTGGCGTCCATTTCGATAAGAGCGTTATCGATGCCCATTCCTGTTAGAGCGGAAATGACATGCTCGACGGTATGAACTTTTACCGAGCCTTCTGCGAGGGTGGTGGCGCGCTCGACGGTTTGGACCTTATCGACATCGGCGTTGATGAAAGGTTGGTCGGAGAGATCGACGCGGCGGAATTTGAAGCCGTGATTTTCTGGAGCGGGTTTGATTGTGAGGGTAACTTTTTCTCCTGTGTGGAGTGAGGTTCCTTCGAGAGTGGCGGGGCTGGCGAGAGTTTGTTGGCGGGACATGGCTATTGGGAAAAATTCAAAATTCAAATTTCAAGTTTCAAGGAAGATGTGGCTCTTCGGGTGCAGCTGGCTCTTGGGTTTCTGTTAGATCAGTCTGATTGGACGGATCTGTCTGATCTTCGGCTGGTTCTGGAGCTGTGTCTTCTGCGACGCTTTCTGCAGTAACTGGTGCTGCGGGCTCTGCAGCAGGCTTGGGCTTTT
>JANPEG010000040.1:0-69042 GCA_031431855.1 Akkermansiaceae bacterium
TTGCCAACCGGGGGCTTCGCTTTTGAAGCGGGCGAGAAGTTCGGGGCCAACTCCTAGTGGATCTATTTTCGTTCTTGGTCTGGGCATGCTCGATTCTAGCAGATTCCATGCCTTCCGACAAGATAACTATTTAAATGGTATAACGAACGCGCAAGACAAAGTTTGGAAAACTTTTCGTCCTGCAATGCTTCAGGAATATTGCACATGTTCGGAAAAACCCCGCCTAACATGTCTCCCATGGTAAAATTGATAGCGGGTGACATCATCGTTCCAGTCCCAAGCAACTAACATCACTCAAACAACTGCCGATCCAAAGAGCGGAATTGGATAGCTTCTAAAACCTCGTTACTTGTGATGTCAGGTTTACCTGCGAGGTCTGCTAAGGTTCTAGCAACTTTCAAAATGCGATCATGCGCACGCGCGGAAAAATTCATCTGCTCCATGGCGTGTTCGAGGTAGCCTTTGCTCTCGGCGTCGAGCTTGCAGCACTCGCGCACCTGCTTCGCACCCATCGCAGCGTTGGTCGAGAGTTTGGCGCTCTTGAGACGAGCGACTTGGATGTTGCGTGCAGCGGCGACCCTTTCCCTAATCACCGCCGATGACTCGCCCGTGATGGTGTCTGAAGTAAGATCGCGGAAATTGACCAAAGGAACTTCGACGTGAATGTCGATGCGATCTAACAACGGTCCGGAGATGCGTTTGCGATAGTTTTCAATTTGTCTAACAGAACAACGGCACATGCGCGCACCAATTTCCCCAGAATTTCCCCAGTAACCACAAGGGCATGGGTTCATCGCAGCGACCAACATGAAGTTTGCAGGAAATGTTAGAGATCCAGCGGCGCGGCTTATTGTGACCGTGCCGTCCTCCAAAGGCTGCCGCATGACCTCCAAGGTCGATCTGCGGAACTCGGGGAGCTCATCGAGAAACAAGACGCCGTGGTGAGCTAGAGAAACTTCGCCGGGGCCGGGGTTGGTTCCGCCGCCTAACAAGCCGGCATCGGAAATCGTGTGGTGCGGAGCGCGGAACGGACGGGTTGTTAGAAATCCTTTTTTGGTATCGAGGGTGCCGGCGATGGAATGGATCTTGGTGGTTTCAATCGCATCGTCCTCGGTCATTTCTGGCATGATGGTTGGGATGCGTTTCGCTAACATGGATTTCCCGGTTCCCGGAGGACCGACCATAAGCAAATTATGGCCGCCGGCGGCAGCGACTTCCAAGGCGCGTTTGACGTGGTGTTGGCCTTTGACCTCGTTGAAATCGACGTGGTAGGTGCGGTGGCTTTCGAAAAAAGCGCGTCGATCTAATACAAATGGCGCGATGCGTTTTTCTCCGCTGATGAATTCCCATGCTTGGCGGAGATTGCGGACCGGGATGATGCTGATGCCTTCGATGACTGCGGCTTCGGCGGCGTTGGCTTCTGGGACGATGAGAAATTTCCTGCCGCAGGCGCGGGCTTTGAGGGCGATGGATAAAACGCCTTTGACGGGACGGACGTTGCCATCGAGGCCGAGTTCACCGACCACGCAGAAATGATGGGTTTCGATGGGGTCGGTGCCACTGGCGCCTATCATGGCGAGGGCGATGGGCAGATCAAACGACGGGCCTTCCTTTTTGAGATCGGCCGGGGCGAGGTTCACGGTCTTGATCCCGAGGTCGAGTTTGAGCGCGGAGGCCATGATCGCGGAAGTGACGCGTTGGGAGCTCTCGCGCACGGCGGCATCGGGCAAACCGACGATGATGACGCCGGGATTTTCCGCGTTGCGGGCGTTGACTTCTACTTCAACTTCGAAGGCATCTACGCCCCGTAGGGCTGCTGAATACAGTTTAGTGATCATTTGAACAATACCTATCCAAGCGATTAGATATTTCATGGCAAGCAATAAAGCTGCTTTTCGGCAAGTCGTTCTGCCTGTAGATCAGGCTTATGAAAACCCTATTCCGGCCGTTCGCTCTCACATTATCGATGGCAGCCTCCCTATTTTGTTTGTCCTCGGCCCAAGCCAAGGAGTCCTACGCGGAGATGTTGGAGCAACTGCGTTCGGAAATCACCACGAAGCTACCGACCATCGATGACGCGTCGTGCAAAAGCATCGTCGAGGCCAAGGACGCGAAAGCCAGGGTGGAGGCAGTTAGAAAAATTTCGGCGTTGGATGCATTGCTTTCCAAAAATGAGCTCGATGCCAAATTGGCAAAGTTCTTTATCCTCAACGAAGCCACGCCTGCGGGTCTTTCGGATTTCGCGGCAAAGGGTGCGGAGCAAAAAAAACTCATTGATGCCCTGCTTGCGGACGAGAAGCTGATGTTAGAAATCGCCCTTGCCGACGGCGCGCTACCGGTGCACGGCGGGAAACAAAACGGCCCGCCGCAATACGGCAAGGTGATGGAGATCTACAGCACGATCCAACAAACCAACCCGAAGGCGAAAAAAGGAGTCCTCCAACGCCTGGCTTTAGCTGTTAGTCTTGAATTTAGTGGGCCGACTCAACCAGCCGACTCAACCGAAGATGCCGACGCTCCGAAGCCGGACACCTCCAAGGCAATCGATCCAATGAAGCGTTACTTGCATTTCGAAAAGGCATACGAAGCTGGGGAACTGGATAAAAACTTTGAGCTCCTCAGCGTCTGGGAGCTGCGTTTTGTCGTATGCGCACCGGAGCTAGATGATGTGCTGGCCTGGGGGCGCGAGATGACGCGCAACTACCGGCCCGATCACGTCACGACGGAGAACGAGGGTTGGCGTTACGCAAACCTGGTCAATACCGATGTCCAATACGGATCGATCAACGTATCAAAAGACCGACCGGAATTGGCGGCAATGCAGAACATCCTGATGAATGGCGGGATCTGCGGTCGCCGTGCATTTTTCGCGCGTTACATCTGCCGTGCCTTCGGGGTTCCGGCCACCGCGCGTCCGAGCAGCGGCCACGGCGCTTCCGCCCGCTGGACTCCTCAGGGCTGGGTCGTCGTGTTAGGCCCGGGCTGGGGAAGTGGTAGTACCAGCACTCGCTATGGCACCGACCTCAATTTCTTGGCGACCACTCAAGCCCGCGCACGCGGAGGCGAATTCCTCAAAGTGAAACGTGCCTACTGGATCGGCGATGTGATGAAAGAAGCTCGCACACTGGGCGAGCATAACAATCGCACCGCCCCAACGTTCTGGAATGCCGTCGCACTGGCGACCCAAGGACGGATCATCGAAGACTCCAAAGCCGTCACACTCGACGCGCTCGGCGCGGAGTTTGGAGAAGCCAACGGTCCCAACGTTGCGGAGGGAGTCATCGCCGCGACCGTCAGTCCCGAGGACAGCAAGATCACTCTTGGCGCGGACGGCAGCATCACCATCCCAGCGGCGGCCTACGCGCAGTCGAAGGATGTCAAAGAGGACGACGAGGAAAAATCGAATGATGTCATCGCCATGAAAAGTTTTGGCGGAGGCATGCAACTTTTCCTGCCGACCTTCAACCGACAACAACCCATCTTGGTGCGGGGCGGCACATGGAAGCATGAGGCTTCACTATGCGAGTCCGCGACGCGTCATTGGAAAGGCCGACGTCCGAAAAACTCCTTCCCCATGCGCGGTCTGCGTTTGGCCGTCACTCCAGACGGCAAACAAGCGGACAAGGAATTCAAGATCGAATTGGCCGACGGCGTGACCATGGATTTTGTCTACATCCCACCCGGCAAGTTCACCATGGGCGGTGAACGACCGCAGAAAGAAGGCGACATCCTCGCCGACACTCCCAAGCACGAGATCACCCTAACCCGCGGTTTTTACCTGGGAAAATATGAAATGACCCAAGCGCAGTATGCGGCGGTCATGGGCAAGGAACAGGGTAGCTCCGCCAAAGGCCCGGACCATCCGGTGGACGCCGTGAAACCATCGCGCGCGCTCTTGGTCTGCGATAATCTCTCAGCCAAAATTGGCAGAGAAGTGCGCCTGCCCACCGAGGCCGAGTGGGAATACGCCGCCCGCGCCGGAACCACCACCCGTTGGTTTTTCGGCGACGACGCATCGAAGCTCGGCGAATACGCTTGGTTCAAAGACAACGCCGAAGGCAAATCTCATCCAGTCGGTCAGAAAAAACCTAACCCTTGGGGACTCTACGACATGTATGGCAACATCGCCGAATTCGTCCGCGACGAACATCAGGAGGACTACTACGCGAAAAGCCCCAAAGTCGATCCGGCCGGGCCGAGCCTCGGTACCTATTCAAACATGGAATTCTCCATCGATGCCCCCAAGGCCGGCGATTACATCCTGACCGCCAAGGCGTGCACCTCGAATTACAATCAAACCCTCCAACTCGCCGTCAATGACGCCAGCACGCCAACCACCATCAAGTTACCATTCACCTTGGGCAAATGGAACCAGAGCGAGCCGGTCACACTGACGCTCAAACAAGGTAAGAACACCCTGCACTTCTGGCGCGATCAAGCCCCGCAATCCGGTGTCGCCGTCAAGGAATTCACGCTCAAACCAGTTGGAGCTAAATAGAACATCAACCAACCAAGCGGTAACTTATTTTAACACGAGCAAGAAAGCTGCTTTCCGTTTCGTAACTCAACATGTAACTCAAACCTATGAAGAAACTCCTCCTCACCTTATTCGCCTTCATTCCTTGTCTGTTAGCCGCTGCGCCGGAAGAAGGATTTGTTTCGCTCACCAATGGAAAAGACCTCACTGGCTGGAAAACGGTCGGAGGCGACGGCAAGTTCAAGTTTGAGAACGGCGAAATCATCGGCACAGGTGAAAATGTCAAAGCCAACACCTTTTTGATCTCAGAGAAAACTTACAAAGACTTCGATTTCCGCTTCGAGATGAAGTTCGACACTTTAAAAGGCAACTCCGGCATGATGTTCCGTGGTCTGCAAAAAGATGGCGATGGTCGCGTGAATGGCTATCAGTGTGAGCACGACAACGGCAAAGACCGCGCATGGACCGCAGGGCTTTACGACGAAGCGCGCCGTGGTTGGTTGTTTCCTAACAAAGCAAACAAAGAACAATGCGCAGCTTTCACCGAACAAGGTAAGACCGTTTTCAAATGGGAAGATTGGAATGAAGTGCGCATCCTCTGCGAAGGCAACCACATCCAGATTTTCCTCAATGGAGAAAAGCGCGTCGATTTCGTGGATGACGGCAAAGAATTCACTCCCGAAGGATTCCTCGGAATGCAAGTGCACTCCGGTGCTGCAACCAACGTGCGCTGGAAAAATCTGCGGATCAAAGAATTGACCGCGAAGTAAGGGAAGTCTTCATTTGATTGCTACTCCGTAATTAAGCTGGATGGCCACCCCGTCAGCCCGGGATAAAAAGCCTGAAAATATTCAATACTCCCAAGAATCCACGGAGGAGAGCAAAGCAGCCGACCGCTAGGAACAGATAGCCGACGAATTTGGCGGTTAAAGCGGCTTGGACAACTACGAGGCTTTCCTTAGACGATGAGAGGTAGCTGTTGATTTTGGTGGCGTTTTGCTTCTGGACACTAATTTCCCTAGTCCAGTTAGTCGAGGCATTAGAAAAAGGAATGCTACTCTCGTCGGTTTTCAGAACGATCTGGCGGGTGGCCTTGGTTGGCCATCTGTTGCCGTTATTCACTCCATAGCTCACGACTTCTGCGGATTTCACTCGACTCAACGGAAGGCTTGCCACCACCTCTTTCCGGCCGAATACGCTGGTTTTTTCGAGTACGCAGGTATCCGTCGAGCGTTTGCAGGTCAGCGTGACATCGGAGCCCAGAAATAAGATTGAACATGCCCCTACGACTACGAGGATGAACCCCGCGACCAGCGATGAGCAACCTCCAGCTTTTTGAGGACGAATGAATTGCATGGATTTTGTTATGCCGAACTCGTTTGGCTGTCAATGGAGCTACGGCTGCTGCTCAATCTGCGGATCAAGGAGTTGGCTGCGAAGTAAGAGAAGTCTTCATTTGATTTCAGCTCCGGAATTAAGCTTCATGGCCCTAGCCTCAGCCTGGGATAAAGAGCCTGAAAATATTCAAGACTCCCAAGAATCCACGGAGGAGAGCAAAGCAGCCGACCGCCAGGAACAGATAGCCGACGTATTTGACGGTTTTAGCGAATTGGACAACCACAAGGCTTTCCTTGGACGATGAGAGGTAGTTGTTGATTTTGGTGGCGTTTTGCCTGTGGGCACGAATTTCCCTAGCCCAGGCATTGGAAAAAGGAATGTTGCCGTCGTCGGTTTTCAGAACGATCTGGTAGGTGGGATTCCTTTTTTGGGCCTTACTTATGGCTTGATGGCTCTCGACATCAGCGGATTTCACCCGACTCAACGGAAGGCTTGCCACCACCTCTTTCCGACCAAATACGTTGGTTTTTTCGAGTAGGCAGGTATCCGTCGAGCGTTTGCAGGTGAGAGTGACATCGGAGCCCAGAAATAAGATCACACATGCCCCTGCGACAACGAGGATGAACCCCGCGACCAGAGATGAGCAACCTCCTGCTTTTCGAGGACGGATGAATTGCATGGATTTTGTTATGCCGAACTCGTTTGGCTGTCAATGATGACCATCGGTTGCTGCGCAATCTGCGGATCAAGGAATTGGCTGCGAAGTGAAGCACTCGATCAGCCGCGTGGAGATCGCAGCTATGGAATTTCCCATCGTGATTTCCTGATCCGTCTCGGCGGCGAGGCAAGTCATCGAAACGCCATCCAACCCGCATGGCGTGATAGCGAGAAAGGGCGGCAGGGATTCGCGGGTGACGTTGATCGCGAAGCCGTGCATGGAAATCCATTTCCGCACGCCTACGCCGATGGAAGCAAGTTTGCGGTTTTCTACCCACACACCTGTTAGACCATCGCGCCGGCCAGCCACCACTCCGAGATCGGCGCACGCGGCGATGAGTGCATCTTCGATCAAACGCAGGTGAAGATGTAGATCGCGACCGCGAAGGTTTAGATCTAACAATGGATAACCAATCAACTGCCCCGGGCCGTGATAAGTCGCTTGCCCTCCACGGTTGGTTTCAAAAATGGGATAGGGAAGCGACTCGGGAGCACGCAGAGATGATTGATCGCGGAGCCGGCCGATGGTGTAAACTGGCTCATGTTCCAATAAAAGAATCTGATCAGAGGCCTCGCCCGCTAGAATTTTAGTCACAGTATGATCCTGAATTTCCAAACCGTCGGCAAAGGGAACCGGCTTTGGAAAAAGGATGATTTCAGGAGACTTTGGATGCATGGAAACGTTATCTGGATACGAAGGTATAGCGACTTAGAGCGATTTGGAACCCAAATGGTGGGCTATCTTAGCCATAGCCAGTTCCATGAAAGAGCCGGAGAATCTAGGGCGTTTCAGGTATCACCGAAATGCTCCTTGGCAGAATATGTCGACCCATTAGGGTCTCATCCATCCTGCCTCAAAATCCCAGCTTATGAACATTCATCCTATGACTAAAAAATTATTATCGGCAACCGCCATGCTTGCCTTGCTTGTGGGCGCTGGCGGAAACCTGAGTGCGGCGGAAAAAGGCGGAAAGAAATTGCTGGTCTACATCCTTGGCGGGCAATCGAACATGCAGGGACACGCGGAAGTTTCCACTTTGGTATACCTGCCCAAGCCAGCTTATGTGCCGACGGCGGAAGAATGGGCGATGTTGACCTCATGGCTGGATCGCGATGTAAGACTCAAATCGGAGCCCACCATCCGCGAAACCCTGATGAAAGATCCAGCCAATGCGCAGCTTCCAAAAAAGGAGTTCGGGGAATTGCTCGCGAAGACTTTGAAGGTGGAAATCGATAAAGTGCGCACCGAGCGATACGAGGAGTTCAAGAAACGCCAGACCGATCCCGCCCGCCTGGCCCGCGACAAGGAGTTGTCCGCCATTTTCACTCCCAAGGTAACAGATCAAATCGTCCTTGATACGATGACTCTCACCAAACCCATGAAAAGCGCGGTGGAACTCGCGACAACATGGGAGCAAAAAATGGGAACTCCCGTTGGTAAGCGCACTTACATCGCAGCGTATGGCGGAGTGAATCGGGCTGCTGAAGCCGGCGTTGCCACAGGTCCGCTGAGCACAGGATACGGCGCACGACCCACTGCCTTCGGACCCGAGTATGCATTCGGAATCATGTTAGAAAAAAACCTCGATCAACCGATTCTGATTATCAAAACCGCTTGGGGTGGCAAATCGCTCCACTACGATTTCCGCCCGCCTTCCGCAGGCCCCTATCAGCCAACCGCGAACGAAAAAGCTCAGCTCGAAAAGTGGAAGGCAAAAAAAGAAGTATGGGATAAATTTCTAGCAGGTGGTGGAGTGGAAAAGGAAATGGTTCAGATGGCAAAAGACATCAAAGATCTCGAAAGCAACAAACGAAATTTGCAGGCAGCAATCGCGAAATTGCCCAAGGAGCAACAAGCCGCAGAGCAGGAAAAACTTACCGCGCTCAACGCACAAAGCAAAGAGCTCCAAGCCAAGCTGGTTCCACATCCGGGCGATATGCCTTCCCAAGCTGCCGCCAGTTTTTATTGGAACGAAATGATAACATTTGTCCGCAAAGTTTTGGCTGACCCTAAAACCTATCACCCGGAATATGATGCAGCGGCTGGCTTTGAAGTGGCTGGGGGCGTGTGGTTTCAGGGATTCAACGACCAGTTCGATCCTGAGTTCTACGGCAACTATGCCAGCAACATGGTGCATTTTATTCAGGACCTTCGAAAAGAGGTCAAGCAACCTAAAATGCCTTTCGTGATCGGCGTGCTGGGAACGCCGGCTTTCCGCGAAGAAGCCCTAGCGAACAACGTCGCCAACGGCCATCGCGAAGCGGCTCGTTCTCCGGAACTGGCCGGCACCGTGGCAGCTGTCGAAAGCTGGCCGCTGACCACTCCGGAAGTCGCAATCTGGCGAATGAAACGAGATGCGCTCCAAGGTAAAGTCAGCCCAGCCGAATACGAAAAAGTGGATTTCGAGTGGCGCACTTACGGCAGTAACGCAGGCTACCACTACGACGGCAGCGGTCGCTTCTTCATCCGCCTCGGCGATGCATTCGCTACCGAGATGCTAAAGCTAATGAAACGCGACTAAAGTCACGCCGTGTTGTTCGACTCTCACAATCATTTGCAAAGCCCGAGGCTAGGGAAGCCCGTTCATGAACTTATCGCTGAGATGAGATCTGTGGAGATTTCCGGGTGCGTGGTGAATGCAACTAGGGAGAGTGATTGGGAGGTCGTGCGTGAAATAGCGCGCGAGTTTCCTGAATTTGTTCGGCCTGCTTACGGGGTGCATCCGTGGTTTGCGGATACTGTCGAGGTGGGCTGGGAAGAAAGGCTGAGGAAATTATTGAGCGAAGACGCGCGGGCAAGCGTGGGTGAGATCGGTATCGATGGCTGGGTGGACTCGCCAGGGATGGATGTGCAGCGAGAGGTATTTAGCAAGCAGGTCGCGATTGCAGTGGAACTAGATCGAGTGATGACGGTGCATTGCCTGAAAGCTTGGGATGAGCTTTTCGAATTAATCGATGAGACCGATGCATGGCCGGAAAAATTTCTCATGCATTCCTTCGGAGGTTCCATCGAAATTGCGGAGCGTTTAATCAAGCATGGGGCTTGGTTTTCGTTTTCAGGATATTTTCTTCAAACTCGAAAACGAAAATCGCTAGAAGTTTTCAAACGCTTACCGATAGAACGGATTTTGTTAGAAACCGATGCCCCGGAAATGGCACCACCGCAGGAATTGATGAATTTTCCGCTAGATGGCGAATACAATCATCCAGCGAACTTAGGAACAATAGCAGCGGCATTTGAAGAAGAAATAGAAGCAGGAACGCTTGAGCAAGTGGCCGATAACAGCAAGCGCTTCTGGGGGTTGTCTGACTAGGTTGTCATTTTTTCGACATCAGGCTCAATTCTCAGTTCTTTATAAAGCATGAGATCGAGCTCAGTGATGCCTGGCTTGATGCACTCCGTATCACCAAATTTGATAATCTGTGTCTGCTTTACCGTCTCGCCGATCACAAGGTAGATTTCCTGTCTTCCGCGGAGTCCAATATACTGGGTCGCGACCACTTTTCCGAAAAACCGCCCATCCCCTCCCTCACTCGTCATCATTTCACCTGACTGCGATGTGTAGTTCTGAAATTTGGCGCGTATCGCTGTATCGATATATTCTTGGATTTCCTGATCAGTCATGAATGTGGATTTGTTGAACTCTCCTTTGAAAATGGTGTGCCATCTACCCGCCGGAAAAGACTGGATTGAATCCGGCTTCTGTTAGAATACGTTTTACCTCTTCCCGCTTGTCGCCTTGGATTTCGATACATCCGTCTTTTACCGTGCCACCTACACCGCAGGCTCTTTGAATTTTTTTTGCGAGTTCTTGTTTTTCAGCAAGTGAGATTCCGATAAAATTTTTGACGACAGTGACGCCCTTTCCACCTCGATGCGCGGTCTGGCGCACTATATCCACGCGACCTCGCTTGGTATTTTTTTCACCACGCAGGGAGGTTTTCACAGGGATGGCTGAGGCTTCAGGCCCGGCTGGCAGATTCATAAGTCCATCCAAGGCCGCAAAACCATTGCTCAGCGGTTGCGCATTCCCAGCGCTAGCGGACTTATCCTTGTTCTGCTTCATACAATAAAATAACCGCCAAATTTAAAGAAGCTCAAGCTTGATCTACCGCTTGAATCTATTTTTGCATCCAGGGCGGGAGCGTTTGCGGATCGGCATTGACGATAGTTGTTAGGTATTTTCCTTGATGATCTGTAGAAATACATAACAGGTAAGAAGCGCGTTCGCGACCGCGTTGCACTTCGCCGATGAGTTTGCCGCTGTGTTGGATTTGAAATCCTCCACCTGTCCAATTGGGTATTTCGGTGACTTTCTGAAACTCGAGTTCGATCGGTTCACGGGCGAACTGGAAACGATTCGTTTCAGGCAACATGGAAACAGCTTTAAGAGCGAACCCTTTAGATTCGTATGCAGGTATGGAGATGAAGCGGATATTGGGTGGAATGGGCTTACCATCTGATTCCAATCGATCGCTGGATTGAAGATAGATCACGATCAGGTTTGAAGCGCCTTCGATCATAGAAATATTAGAACTGAGTTTTTTATATTCGGAATGGTTGAAAGTGATCGGTTGTGAGCCGCTTGGAATCATGAACCAACCCGTTTCAGCTCCGCTCTTCAAACCATCTGGAACCACGTTTTTACCTGCCAGATTGATTTCGCAGGTCATGGATGAGGGAATCAAATTCACCACATTAAGAAATCCGTAGGACTGCGTTTCAGCAGCATTTACGGAAATCATCCACCATATGAGCAGTGCTGAGATTTTAATGAGAGATTTCATAATGTTTGGTGATGCGCGCCTTGCCATCGGGGATCGCTTGCCCGTTTGAATCACGCTCGGGCTCGACCGTGATATGAAATTCACGTGTGGCACGAGCAAGGCGTTTGCCTGATTGGGTGAGTACCTCGCCAGCAACGATGATGCGAAACGTTTTCGAATGGAACGTCACAAGATCCATGACCTTGCGCATGAGTTCTTCTCGTCCCGCATCATTCCACTCGATGAGATCGTTCGGGTTGTCATTATCGGTGACGCTTGGAACTGCTTCATAAAACGCAGGATTTCCGAAAAAAGGTGTATCCTCAGGCTTGGATGGATCACGGACTTCCAACGGATTTTCACGCAAGAAGTTGAGATCCGAGTATCCGCGTATCGGACTTTGATTACGATGCGCGATGACTCTGTCCGCGAACAGATCACCTATACTTTCAGAATATCTAGCTTTGACATCCGTCGCCAGCGGATCGGCAGTTGATGAAGCGCCTGCGATCAAGCATCTCAGAACTTCACGTGGCGCGGTGTTGATGTTGATTCGGCGAGCGTGGGGATTTGATAAAGGATATTCAGGATGGAGAACAAATAGATCCATAAGTTGGGCCGCGCGTTGCCCCTCGATGTCGAAGGCTGGAAACTCAGGGCGGCCAATGGCGAGAGAAAATCCTCCACCAGCTCTTGAGCTAGCAATGGAGCTGCGTGCGTTGATATCGCTCCATTGCGCCGGATCGTGGATGTTTCCAAGTTCACATAAAGAATCATATCGACCGGAATTCGATATAAATGCCGGAGCATGGCTGGGTTGATTGGCTGGATATAAGCCGCTGGTATACGGCGTGCCATCCGGGTTCATGATCGATGTTGCTCCGGGTCGCCTCTGATCACCGACAGGCTTAACGCCCGGCAAGGTGCTTGAGCCGCTATCCGGCCATTGATTGATACGGACTTCCGCGTATGGCAAGGTCGGCTTAGTAGAAGCGATGCTTCGCTTTAAAGCGCGGCCACCCCAATTACTATTGGCATCGTAACTGTTAGCAATAATTGGACTGTTGATATAAATAGATGAACGAGGATCACCGTACTGACCGATGCTTGTATCGTGTGCGGGTGAGGCATTGCCCTTCCATTTGCGCTCGCCTGAGCCAGCTCGTAATAGACCTGATGTTCGCTGCAATCCGCCACGGGCAAAATCGATTACATGATTGTTCCATTTCAAGGAGTAGTTACTATCAGCCGTTTCGATGAAATTTAGTTGGGAAGGCATGAATGCACCCATGGGAAATGCGTGAACATGCTCGCCGAAGGGAATCACCAGAAAGCCATTAGGCGGCATGGTGATTTGGAAAGGTGGGAACTCGACGGGAGTAAATGAGTGTTCTCTAGCGGGAGGAATATTGATTTTGTGTCGATTCATATTCGTGAAGCGAATTTCACCACTGATAGGAATTTGGCTAGGATTCCATAACTCAACGAACGTTTCGACTTTGATATTCACATAGCCATTACTGCTTCCAATCCATTCGTATCGGTCGAATAGCTCATTAACGAATGGATAGGAATCGATACCGCGGTAGCCGTTGCCGCTTGTTGGATTGCTGTTTTCATCTGCGTAATCGATGATCGAAGCGGCGAGAGTTTTTAGATACTCCTCCGAACCGGAAAATCCGCCACGCCTAGTTGAAAATTGAGAGAGGTTGCGGGCGATGTAATTCGAAAGCTCGGTGACATCTCCTGTTTTAACAAATGCATTCAGATCCGGAGCTGGCTTCCCAGCATCGGCATACCCATATCCATAAGGAATTATTTTTGGAGTATTGGAACCCTCATGCAGATAAGCGATATATGGTTCAATTCGGCTTGCTGCCTCTTTATCTAACAAATTTCTTAAAGACGCAGATGTGCGGAGCAAATCGCGTTTTTCATCCATCACTTGAGGCATGTTTCCATGAGCTGATGAAGGTTTGAAGACGGTGGTCGGATCTATTTCTGCAGCACTGGAACCTCGATCACGTGGTTCCTTTCCAACATGTTTAGCATCCAATCTTCCGCTTAAATCCTCAATCCAGAATGCAAATCGCAAGGTGGGTTCAGTATAATTTTCGGGATCTTTGGCTAGTTCGATCCATTGGGCACGCGGAATATTTTGGTCGTGTTCGGTAATCGGAATCAGTGTTTGCGCGGCTCCAGAGTATACAGAAAGTTGCGGGGCGAGTTCACGTGCAGCGATTTGGCGATCGCCGAGTGAGCTGCGTGGAGCGTTACTAAACAAAGGAACCACCTGCCATGTATGGTTTTCAAATAATGCGGCGTAAGTAAAAAATTGTTCGCGATAACCAAGCGGGCGTTGACTGCTCGCAACTCGGGGCTGGTTCGGATCATCGATGCGGAATACCAATGTATCATCGCGGCATGAAATTTCTGAGATGATCGCTATGGCATTTGCGAGACCACTTTCAAGAGCGAGTTCAGCGCGAGTGGCATCGGAATAGGATCGTGCGGTTTTGCGTTCGAGTCCGAGCATAGTGAGCAACCCAATTAGCAACAAAAGGAGCGCGCCTATGCACATCAGAGTCATCGGAAGAGCAATGCCATGCTTGAGAGATCCGTATACTTTCATTGCCAGATTGAAATTCTATGTGTTACCGTACGGATCATCGACTGTTCGCTATTCGTGGGTGAAATCGCGAGACGATTCCATGCCGCTTGATTCGTGAAACGGCGCGAAAATGATTCATCGATGGTGCGGATGATCACTTCCACATACGACGGCGGTAGAGAGATAGATTCATCCCATGGCTCGTCATTTCCTGTTTGAGGATTATGATACATCGGAATGGCTTGAAAGCTCAGCACAAAGTCGATGACTGGCTCATCCGCGGCGGGGTCTATTTCCGGAAACTCTGCCTCTTTTCCCTTTTCCATGAGATCTTGTGTTTCATTGGGATGCAAGATTTTACGGAATAGTTTGGGAATGATCTGCTGATTTGAACTCTCGACGAATGCGACATAATAACAGCTGGTCGCGATATCGCCTGGCTTTTCAGAATTCTGCTCATCCATTGGCAAAGTTCTAACAAATGCAATTTGATCGGATTTTTCAGGTCCGCTTGGCGTGAATGAACGATGTATGATTGCCGTCTCGGGTATACGTAGGGAAAGCTCGGAATCAAAAAGCTGTAGAAATGCACGCGCTTGAGAGAGGTGATTTACGGAACGCTGTGTGAGCGCGTAGCCATCTGTGGTTTGAGTGACGATTGCACCCAAGATCACGAGTAGCGCAGATGAAATCGCCATCGTTACCAACATCTCGATCAAGGTGAAACCTCTGGACCTCGTTTTTTGCAATGAATTTCGATCATTCATAAAATTCCATCGCGTGTACTGATGAATTGATAAGTCAATTTCTTGCGGTTATTCGGTGATGCTTTTGCGGGGTATTGAATTTGGATCGAAACCCGTGCTAGTGAAGACGCCTTGGATTGATTCAAGCGAGGCAGGTATGGTTCTGCCTCGACCTTCACGAGATAAGTAGCTTGATCCGCGTCTTCGACAAGTAGCGCTCCATCCTGTTTATATCTTAATTCCATCACAACCTCTGCCGTATCAGCGGATGGAAAGGGAAATGTGATTTCATAATCGGATGGCTTCATGGCTTCTGCCCACTCACTCATGATTTTTCTTTGCACATCACGCACCAACCATGCGGAGCGCGTATCGGCGTCTGCTGCTTGACGTGAATGATGCGCCCCACCAGTTGCCGCAACGATCAAAGGAATAGTAAAAGCAATGATGCCGATCGCAATTACGACCTCTGACAGCGTCATGCCGCTTTTAAGCATTAACTTCATATCTGGCTTCGTAATCATGGCGTGATATTTCGAGCATTAGCTGTTAGACGATTTACCAGAAGCAGATCAAACACGGGCATCTGATTTGAACTCTCATTTATCCGAAATGCCCCTCCCTTGCGCGCCACCTGAGCGATGGCGATATGAATCGCCGCACCGGAAGACGGATAGATGATTTGTCCGTTTGAACCGAAGACGATCATGTGGCACTGCATTTCCACTCCGCTCTGATGAATGGTTAATGTTTTTTCATGATCCACCACTGTGGGCTGATCCGAATCGATCATGGAATTTGTAACGAAGTGCATATTTTGAGCCAGTTTTGTCCAACGCTGAAGCAGTTCTTCTTGGCTCCTTTCATTTTCAATCGGCACATAGCGGCCATCGATTTTTTCAACTTCGATCAATGACATTGATCGAAGTCCAGATTTTCCGCTTTCTCTAACAGGTATTATTAAAGCCGTTGAATTGCACGTAGCAATCGCATGGGCACGAGCTTGTTGAAGATGTGTTTTAACCATCTCGCGTGATGTTTTTCGTGCATGATTAGATGAATTAGATGTCCCCGAAACGGCAACCCCTGCCAAAATCATGACTATCGCCATTACTGCAAGTAACTCGATGAGGCTGAATGCCGAAAGACAAGGAGTCTTCCGACACGTTTTGGATACACAGGGGGGCATGTGAACGCGCTTGGTCGCACGTAGCTTTTTCTGTTAGGCGAAAAAAGTAAATCGAATAATCGTTAACGGGACGATAATCTCTAGAATTATTCTCCTTGTGGCTTTTCAGCCTGAATCTGTTTGAGCTTGGTATCTGCCATCTGGAGCAGGGTGGCTTCATCGTATTGGTGGTCATCTTCTTCCAATATAAATGAGAGTTTATCCTTGGCTTGTTCTCTTATCTCCTGAGTTGAATGATTCAAAAATTCAATGTAAGCCCGTATTTGGAGAGCGGGATCACGGTTTTCGTTAATGATATGGTGTAGAAGATCTTGTGCCATATCTTTGGGCAGTTGCGTATCCGCAGCCATATCTGCAAATGTGGCTAGATTCAATAGCACGCCGTGTCCAAGCGCCTCCGCTCTCACATTTTCAGGAATGCGTTTGTCCTGTGCAATCACACGTAATTGTGCGGCGACTTCTTGGTTGCTGAGTGTTTGATTGGTAATCAGCCGATCAATACGTTTCGATGCCGAGTCAACTGAAGAATCTGGACGGTTTTGAGGACGAGTTTTTGGGGGGGTCTCACCAAAACCTAATGAGTGCCAGCTTATCCCCTTCTGAGTATTTTTGGATGGATTGCTTGTTATTGGTTGAGATTGAGCAGATGTCTGTTTTGTCTCTGGCCAAGCGATCCAGATAGAAATCAACAACAACAACCCGATCACAATCAGTTTGACTCGTTGCTTCTTCATCGTGGGATATTTGATACGCTAGACCTTGAAAGCAAACATCATCCATTCCTCGTGAGAAATGGATGATGTGCTTTTGGGATAAAATTAGCGTCTTACTGTGTAATCCTGAGTGATCCTGTGATTCATACCGGCGATTTCAACATTCGAGTAGAACCAAAGACGCGTGGTGTTTTCTTGGACGGTAATTTCCACCACTCCGTTGCCTGAGCCTTTTAGACCAATCAGGCCAGTAACTGGGTCAGGAACTCCACCAGATACGATTTTTGCGGAGACCCAAGGAATTTGAGTTTCCACTTCTGTTGTAGTGTCTGGTGTCCCTGTAACTGGATCACCAGGTGTTACAACGGTAGTTATCACTGTAATTGTTGGGCCGGCCGGCAAACGCACCTCCCAATCGCCAGGCGTGACAACTTGGACATAATAGACTTGGCCCGTTACAGGAACCGCTTTGGTAACAGGTGAGATAGTTGTGATTGCTGGGACGGTGCCGTCATTTTTCGTGACGGTTAATTGACCCGTTGATACTGCATGGTAGTAATAACCACGAATTTGTTTGGGGCGCTGAAGGGCTACCGCATAGCCTTTTGCCGTCGCGTTGAACAAATTCTTGGTTGCGTCCGTGCGTGTGTGAGAGAAGGTAAGCAAACCCGTGGTCGCAGCGAATGTCGCGGCTGTGCTATCTGTCGGCGTCATCGGAATAGAGATCCGATGGCTGAGATCCCAAGTTCCAATTTTAATGATTCCACCAAAATCACCACCGATGAGATTGTAACGGGTATTGAAACTTGTCGCTGTGAACCCACTGATTGGGAAGAATCCGCTGGAAGGAGAGCTGTATCTGGAGCCATTGACCAACCGTATTTGATCGATTCCGCTAATGAATTGACCGCCGATGACTGCGGCTTGCGCGAAGAGTCGCAACGTGCCTTCGTAATGGAGGGAAGGTCGACCCGAGGCCATGTTCACCGGACCAATCAAAACGGGTTTATTGAGTGAAGCTGAAAGCGCATTCATCGCCAGGAGTTCTCCATCGAGGATAGGAGCGCTGTAGGTGATGCGTGCGTTGTTGGACAAATACACGTTGAATGCGGTCAACCCTGCGACGCTGATTGTGCCTGTTATAGCTGCGTCACCACGCGGCTCTGATAGAACGGAATCAGCCAAAGGCAGCGCCATGGTGTATTTGGTTGGCGTCGGATATTTCTTGGTGGTGCCGTTGTATTTCGCCCTGCGAAGTTCGAAGCCAAGGAATTCTCCGGAAGCGCGCTCCATGACACCGAGGATGATCCATACGCCGGCTGACTGTTCCACGTATTGCATTTTTACGGAAATGACATCCGAGAGACCGGTTGGGCCCACGCCGCTGAACTTGCCTTTGTTTGTGAACGTGCCACGTCCACTGGCTCTAATCGTGCTGAGCAACCCTTGGTAGCTATAGCTGAAAGCACGCGTCGTGCTGACCTGCATGGTCATGCTTGCAACGTGGCCTTGTTCTGGGTCATAGACGAGACCGTAGTATTTGGTGGCAATTGCCGCAGTGCCAAAAGGAACATTACCTGCAGGAGCTGGAAGGTCAGGAACTCCTGAGAAACTATTTGGAACGGTAGGATTATTTCCATTGTAGTATTCGTCATCATCATTGATGCCGTCTAGATCTGTATCCGGCTTCCTTGGGTTTGATCCGACAAATTGGAATAGATAATTGTTGAGTCTGGTCGGAGCCAACACGGTCCATTCATAACTTGAGTTGACCGCGATTGAATCTGCGCTGTTAGCGGTTGTTGGGAAGCCTGAAGCCCAAGGAGGACTTGCGATCACAGTGTTGGCGGCGGCAACCAAGCCGTTATAAATCCAACGATACCTGCGATTGTTAGGGAATCCAAAAATCGGCTCCAAGAAGCTCTTGCCACCAAGCCAGTAGGAGTTACCTGTCGCCAGACTACCGATGGTGCGCTCTGCGCCGACGCGAATGATTTCTGTTTCGAGAACGGCAAGTGTGCCTCCGCGGTTGAGCGCATCGGTTTGTGCTTGTTCATAGGTAAATCCACCATTGACGAGGTAGAACGGGAAGACTTCGCGACCATCGGAGAGGCCGTCGGCGTCGGTATCGGCATTGTAAAGATCCGTGCTAAGGGCATCTTCTTGCCAGTCGAATAAGCCGTCGCCATCGCTATCGGTTGCTTCGAGGGTTTGCAGGCGATAGGTGCGGATGTCCGCAGAGAAATTGGAAGAGCGCTGGAAGGTGGTAATGAACCAGCCTTGGGATTTTGGATCTGGGGTGAAGATTGGAGGAGATGCGACGTGGCTACCGATAATGGGAGGAGTGATGTCCGTTTTCACAAGTGCGAGTGGACCGCCCGAATCTTCAAAGTGTGAGATTACGGCAGGAGCCACATCACCCTGAGGAGTAAGGTTAGATGAGGCGTTCATCCAGACGACACACTCATCATTGGACACAAACAAAGGAGCGCCTTCGGAGCTGAGAGGGATTTGAGTGACGTAGTCGAGTCCGTCGATCGCTCCAGTGCCAAAATCCACAGTGCCTTTGATCCACAGAATTCTGGGAGATCCGGAGGAAAGAACGAGGAGAGATCCATCTTTTGTGTTTCGGACACGAGGAGCGACAGTATTAATGGAAGCTGGCAAGGTAAGTGGCAGACCCAGAGCGATGAACCCGCCGTCAATCGTAAAAAGCTGAAGGTCCAGACCATCTACGCCGTAGATCAGAATCTGATCGCCCGGAATCGTAAAGGTGTCGAACTGCAGAATTGTGGTTCCTACAGGAACCGGGTGCAAGGTTTCGAGCGGGATATCATTTCCTGATTTGCTGTAGTCGACAATCTCATCTCCCGTGTAGACGAGTAAGCGATTGTTTGTGACGTAAATTGGGTTCACCGCGGGAGGAAGAGTAAAGATGTGATAGATCTCTTCTTGACCGGCTTCCCATGTCACCCAAAGCAATGTGCTGTCTCCTGTTACAACCACCATGGAACCATCAGCTGCGGTCGCTGTCGTCACAGAATCGAGTAAGTTGTCATACATTGGGGTATCACCAACCAGCACAACTGGGTCATAAGTGTATGCGTCGATCGTTTGCAGTTGGCCATCCAAAGTGATGCGGTATTGGGTAAAGTCTTGATAATGCGCCGTATCCAAGTTCTGCCGCGCAGCGAAAAGTGTGTAGCCTGAGGGGGTGCGCGTGACGGGAGCTGTGTCTAACAAGGTGCCGATAATCGGAGGAACGACGGTGGATACGACCTGACCTACAAGGTTACGACGATGAATAACGACTTTCGATTCCGAACCGAGAGTATTGAATGTTGCATCGTAGCGGTTCTGCCAAACCACGCATTCCGAGTTAGATACATAAAGGGTTTTTGCGGATGAGGAATTTGGAATGAGAACGGCACGGTTTTGATTGTCGACCCAGATGATCACACCGTTGATATCGCGAAACGAGACCGAGCCGTCTTCACCGGTTTTGTCAGTTATCGGCCTACTACCGAAAGGCGCGAATGAATTCGGAACTGTGATGGTGGTCGGATCAGCTGTGACTTGGGCGTTATTATAGAACGTGCCGCCCGGAGGTGGGGCAACCAGTCCAAGGTTCACATTAGTTAAAGGCCCCGGTGGCGTGCCGGGAGGAGAAACATCCACAAGCTGCGCATGAGAGATAGAGCTGCACATTGCGAAACAGAACAATGGAAGCAGAGAGAGAATTCGTGGGAATTTCATACAGTATATACGGGTTTCAGATGGGAATTTAGAGAGCAGTTCGAAGCTCCTGCGGTATATACCCAGCAACTACGGAGTTGTAATTATGTTAAAAACTGAAGGATAGGAAGTATTTTTTAAAAAAATCACAGTAAATTTTCGAATCCACAAAACATGCGGGAATCACGAGAGGGAAGCTCGGGCAGTGGCAGATCGTGATCGAGGTGGGAAAGGAGGATTTGGTGAAACTCCTCGGGGGTTTTCATGCGGCGGATCGCGTGCTCGAAATCCGGATGAATGCCATCACAGATGTAGATCAGGGTCTTTTTCATGCGTTGGATGTGGCCCAGAGCGTCGAAAGATGGGGCTTCTTTGCCCAACTCGTCGGAAAGTTCGTGAATATAGGCGAGTAAATCGCGGTAGGTGGGCTGGAACGGGGTGGTGTTTTCAAAGGCGGAGATGATTTGGGAAAACAACCATGGATTACGGATTGCGCCGCGGCCGAGCATGAGTCCGGCGGCATTGGTTTGTTGGAGATAATTGATGGCGGTGGTGCGATCTACTACGTTGCCGTTGGCGATCACAGGGCAGGAAAGGGACTCGACTGCCAATTTTACCAAGCTGGGACGAACGGGGGTCTGGTAGCGATCCGCGACTGTGCGACCGTGGATCGTCAAACCATCGATCGCATGTTTACGGAAAATTTCCAAAATAGCGGGAAATTCATCCGGGCTGTGAAAACCGAGGCGGGTTTTGACGGTGAAGCGGCCCGGGATCGCATCGCGCAGGGCGCCTAGGATGGCATCGACTTGATCAGGAGATCGCAACAATCCCCCGCCGGCGTTTTTCCGATAAACCACTGGCGCGGGGCAACCGAGGTTGAGATCGATACCCGCGATAGGATATTTGGAGAGTTCTCTCGCTGTGCGGGTGAGCTCCTCGATATCGCAACCTATCATCTGCGCGAAAATAGGGCGACCTGTGGCATTTTCAGAAATGGATCTGAGAATATACGCATTCAATCGAGAATGGACATGCACGCGAAAATATTCTGTCACGAACCAATCCGGCAGGCTGCGGCGTGCGAGCACGCGCATGAAGGGCAAATCCGTCACGTCCTGCATAGGCGCGAGCACCAAGGCAGGGCGGTGATTTGGGAGTAGATCGCGCATGGCTGGAGTCAGGAAATGGTTTGACAATCAAACGAGCTTCTAAATGGTTGGTGTGAATAACAACCAAACCAAACTAGTGGAAAGTGATTTGTTGCATACGGAAAAAATTTTGGCGGATCGGAAAACCTTTTTTCTCGATCTAAAGCAAAACTCTCGTGGGATGGTTGTGAAAATTACCGAGGACGTCGGTGGAAATCGCGATACGATTATGGTTCCTGCGGAAATTCTCGGTGATTTCATCGCCGCGCTCACTGATATCAAGCTGACTGCTGATGAGCATCAATAGTCCGTCGGTTAGATTATCGAAATGCTCCAAAATCAAGGTTTCAGCTTGATGGATGGCTGACTTCTCACAACCATTGACTTTACTGGCATGAACCAACGCTCCGTCAATATCGCCCGTCTTGTCTATATACTTGTTTGCCAAGTAGGCGGCGTAGCTATCGCCCTAAGCACTCAAGACACCGGTTTTCATCTTTCGATTACAAATGGTTTCCTCATAGGCTCGGCAGTAGGGCTCATCTTTATTGGGATCGATAAACTCATGGAGGGCTTCACCCTGCGCGGATTTTCGACCGCAACCTTCGGACTCGGTGTCGGCTTGTTCTGCGCATGGTTGCTGACGCGTGTGGAAATTTCTGCGCTGCTAGAACTCGCTATGCGGGATAGCATTGAAACCAGTGAAAACGGCCAAAACTTGGTCGACTCTTTACGCCTCGCCATTGATGTAACCTTGTTTTCCAGCTTGGGATTTTTGGGTGCGGTTCTGGCGCTGCGCGGAAACCGAGAGGACTTTGCTTTCATTATTCCATATGTGCGATTTCGCGAGGATGCCAGCTCTGGCCAACCGATCGTGTTAGATGCTGAAGCCATTATGGACGGGCGGATTCTTGGGCTGATCGGGTCCGGTTTTGTAGGCGGACGTTTGATCATTCCCAACTACGTGTTAGAGGAAATCCAAACCTTGGCGAATGAAAGCGAGAGCGGCCAACGCCAGCGCGCGCAGCGAGGACTGGATCATCTTGAGCGCATGCAGAAAAGCCCGGAAATTCAGGTTTCCATTCATGATTGGAGGAGCACATCTGACACAAAACCATCACACTCAAGCCTCATTGAAACCGCCAAGTTTCTCAGCGCCAGATTACTTACGTTAGATGAAAGCCTAGCTAAAATCGCCAAGCTTCAGGGCGTGGCCGTTTTGAATTTAAATGAACTCGATCTCGCATTGAGACCTTCGATCTCGGTTGGCGAAAAACTGCGCATCGTTGTCGTTAGACCTGGCAAAGAAGATCATCAAGCCGTAGGTTACCTTCCAGACGGCACGATGGTTGTAGTCAATCATGCGGCGGAAAAAATCGGCTCATCCGTGACGGTTGTCATCATGTCCACCTTACAAACTCAAACTGGCACTTTAGTTTTCACCGAGCTGCAAAACTAAGCGCGCCATCCCTTTCGTTATTCATTTTGAAAATGACCCTTCAAGACATCGCTTCCCGCTTCATTCTGCCCGGACCCGTCGTTTATCATGAGGAGATCGCCACCGGACTGATCAACACGACTTTTGCGATCACTTGCCGGAGCGGAAAAACTGAAACTCGGTTCATCCTGCAATCTATCAACTCCGCCGTTTTCCCGGAACCGGAAAAAGTCATGGAAAACATTTTCCATGTCACCGGCCACATCGGCACGCGGGATTCACATACCGAGCAGCTGTGTTTGATTCCCCTTCTGGATGGCAGAAGCTGGTTGAAACTTCCCGACAACACCGTTTGGCGTTGCTATCCGTTTCACGAAAACACCGAGACGTTTGAAAAAATCAACTCTCCCGAATTGGCTTACCGCGCTGCTGCGGCGTTCGGTCATTTCCAAGCGCGGTTGGCAGATCTCGATCCCTCAACTCTTCACGAGACGATTCCCAAGTTCCACCACACGCCCACTTACTACGCGAAATTGCTGGCAGCTGTCGAAAAAAATCCTGTTGAGCGCCTAGCCGGAGCTCAGGCCGAAGTTGACTTTATCATCTCACAAAAAAATCTGACGACCTTACTGACCGATGCGGGGCTCCCTCAGCGCATCACTCACAATGATACCAAAATTTCCAACATCCTATTTCCCACAAATCAAAACCTCCCACCCATCGTCATCGATCTCGATACCGTGATGCCGGGCCTCGCGCTATTTGATTTTGGCGATCTGGTCCGCTCCGCCGCCTCGAGTGCCGCAGAGGACGAGCAGGATTTGAGTAAAGTTTACGTCGATGAAAATCTCCGCAAAGCATTGACCGAGGGTTATCTCTCGACCGCAGGTGATTTCCTCACGCCAGAGGAACTAGAGCTGCTACCCGTTGCGCCAAAAGTTATCACCTTGGAACTCGCCTCACGTTTCCTGACCGATCATCTTCTGGGCGATACTTATTTCAAAACCAAATACCCCGGCCACAACCTCGTTCGCGCGCGTAACCAGCTGGCATTGCTGAAATCGATGTAGATTTTAAATATCAAATCTCCAGTTTCAAAACTCAAATTGGATGATGCCGGGAAGCCGCAACTTCTGCGTTTTTTTTCGCTTCATTTGCTCCACGTTGATTCCTCCTTGCGAAAACCCACATTCCGAGTCGAAGCTGTGGCAGGAAATCACCCACACATCATCATGCAACTCACACAAACAGCATACGGAACTTGGAGCGGCGGACGCTTCATGCACTTTGGCGAGACTCTATCCGAAGAGCGTTTTCTCGGTTGTATCAAGACAGCATACGATTCCGGGATCCGCACCTTCGTCACTTCGGATGTTTATGGAAACGGCAAAGCGGACGAATTGCTTGGCAAAGCGTTGGCTGGGATCGATCGCTCCACCTATTCGCTGGTTGGAATGATCGGGCATGATTTTTATGACGGCCAACGCAAAGGCTCGCAGGGCTATCCACGCTTCACCGATCCCGAGCTCCGCGGAGCTGAAGGTTACGATGAATTTGTTCAACGCGCTACCAAGCTCTCTCTCGAACGCTGCGGCACGGATCATTTCGATCTGCTCATGCTGCACAATCCGGACGTTCACGGCTACACCTCGGAAGCTGTTTGGAACGCCATGACGCGCGCCAAGGAAAACGGCCTGACCCGCCAGCTCGGCATGGCTCCCGGCCCCGCCAACGGCTTCACTCTAGACCTGTTAGATTTCTTCGACAAATTCGGACATCTCATCGATTGGACCATGCTGATTCTCAATCCTTTGGAGCCATGGCCTTCCAATCTGCTACTTCCCGCCTGCCAGAAACATGGCATCAAAGTTCTCACCCGCGTCGTCGACTACGGTGGGGTTTTTCATGGCGATCTCGGTGGAAATCATACTTTCAAACCCGGCGATCATCGCACCTACCGCCCGCAAGGCTGGGTGGAGCATGGGATGGAAAAAGTCGAGCGCATGCGCCCGATCGCAGAGAAATACAATCTTACCTTGCTGGAATTTGCATCGATCTGGAACCTTTCGCAATCGCCTGTCGAGTGCGTCGTTCCCACCTTCATCCAAGAAGCCGGAGAGGACGCGCGTATTATCGAAGACAAGATCCGCGAATTTGGCAAAATGCCCGATGTGCGCCTGAGCGCGGAAGAGGTCGAAGCGATCCGCCAGATCGGCGACAACACCGGCTGCATGTTGCTGAAAGGTGCAAGCAAACGCCACGCCATCAGCGAGCGTTGCGACGAATGGCCGATGCGTAACGATCTCCTCGAGCTCGCGCAACGGGAAGGTTTAACTACGGATTGGTAAACGGTCCGAAGAACTCTTCTTGAAAGGGCTTTACCCATTGGATTTTGCCGCTTCCCGGAACATCAAAGCAACGCTGAGATAATACGCCGTAGCTTTGGTTTGTTTGCATAAGGAGGTTGATGAACTGGCGGACTCTTTGCTTGGTAGGGGGCGTTGCCTCCGTCCAAAACGAATCTAGGCTCCCTTGGTAGGTTAGATCTTTTAGATCATAGACGGCGGTTCCAAGAGTGATGACTGGAAGATGATGTTTCAGTCCGTTAATACCGACCGAACTGTTGATGTTTACCAAGCCGCGTGAGTTACTTAGCATAATAGCCAAACTTACGCGATCCACATACAAAATTCGCCCGCCACCCAGCCGTTGATCAAGCCCATCAAGCAGATCTCTGTAATCTTTGTAACCGCGGTCCATTGGATGCACTTTGAAAACCAGCTTGGTATCAGCTGGCGCATGGCGCTCAAAGGAATCCACCACTTTCATGATGAATCCCTCAATCGAATCAAAATCCGAGCATTTGATGATTTGTGTATCGCTATGCACTTGGAGAGGCACCGAATAATATTTCCCAGAAAGTTCGCCAGAGAAAATGGCATCGTATTCAATGTCACTTACGCGCTCCATGTAACGCCAGAGAAAGATCAATCCATGTTTGAAATGGTGCCAGAATCCCAGCTCTCGTTTTTGATCAACAAAGTTGGGAAATAGAAAAGCGGTATATCTGCTCAATGCGAAGCTTGTGCCGTGCTTAATAAGCTTGGCGGTTACGCTGACTTTACAGAGCTCGGGTGGCATCGCGACAGCGCTAGGCGAAAATTCTCCAGAAAGGATTTTTTCCCAATTCTGCCCTATAGTCTCTAAAGGAATTGAATTTCGACTGAACACAGTAACGCAGTTCGGCCGAATCAAGCCTAGCTCAAAGACATAGCAACCCAGATCCAACTTCTCCGCCAAGTCCCATGCGACCCCGTTAAAGGGTCGATAATGATTATAAAGAAAAAAGGTATCGAATTTTTCTTTGTTTACCAGCTCGCTTAACCACGTATCGAAATCCGCTAATGGTCTGCGAAAGACGTGTGTTCGAAATCCACGGATTTTATAAATAAAATCAGGCGCACAAAAAACAACTTTATGCACTTCATGCCCTGCGTCTCTCAAGTCTTGAGCGAGTAGAGACATTCCAACTTCCCAGTCGCCCTGAACAATGAGAATTTTCCTGCTTTGAATGGGAATCGCGCATTTCGAGTCTTCAATGCGTGGCTCGTCCATGAGGTTGTTTTTCGTTTTAAAATTTGAAGCTCCGAGCGGAGATGGACTGGGCATAAAGGATATCCGCTATACGTTAATGGCTGTCATTTTAATGTTCTTCGGAGCTATAAGCGCATCTCCCGAGCAAGGCTAAGAGTTGCTCCTGTCTCGTCAAGATTCAAAAGCCAACTCAAGGAGCAATGTATGGCTTGCATAGAGCAGTTGCTAATCTCACGATAGCTATATGCTCGTTTATCCCGCAACCCTGTTGCATTTCAGCTTTACTGGATACGGTTATTTTTCTTGGTTGCTTCAGGTAATTTGTACATTTTGGGTAGTCCAGTCGATCTTTGCGTTATGGAAAACGACTCGAGCTCGAGAGCTCTACGCTAATTGCTCAAAACAAGTAAGGCGGGATGAATCACTGGGAACTCCTCCTCGAGTTGCGCTGATTATTCCCGCCAAAGGGGTGTCGTCCCAGTTTGGTGTATTCGTAGAATTTATCCTCGGGCAAGATTATGAAAATTTTCACGTGATATTTGTCACCGAATCGGAAGCTGATCCAGCTCATGCGTTTCTCGCTGAACGAATGAAAAGTCCAACTCGTCTTGCTGTTAAGCTGATAGTCGCAGGGAAAGCCACGCACAGCATGCAAAAAGTCCACAATCACCTGGCGGCCTTTCGTATACTTGAGCCAGAAGACCGCGTCATCGCGTTTGCGGATTGCGATTTTTCTGCAGGCGCGGACTGGCTATCGCTATTAGTGGAGCCTCTTCAACGTGGACAATGCGATTTCACGACAGCATACCGCTGGTTTGTTCCAGCCAATCTAAACCTCCCAAATCGAATCGTTTCTATCATCGGCACATCGATCGAGCCATGGATGGGGCCCAGTTGGCGGATTTGCCTGTGGGGAGGATCTATGATGATGACGCGCGAGGCATTCGACTCCTTAGATATTCCGGGAAATTTTGAGAATAGCTTCAACGATGATGTCCGCATCACTCGACTAGCGCGTGAGTCCGGCAGACGGATGCGTTATGTCAGATCTGTCCCAGCTATTTCCCCGGTCGATTTTACATGGCGTTCCTTTTTTGCCTTCGCAAGGCGCCAATACATGCATCTTTCTGAGTATCGAACCCTCTGGTATATGGGCTTATTAACTCCTCTAATCTATTTGTTGAGTTTTGGTTTTTGTCTTGCCCTACTCGTGTTAGGCAATGAATGGATGCTCATTTGGATAGGTCTTGGAATCATAATAAATATTCAGCGTACGCGAATTCGTGGCGCCTACTTGCGCGAACGATTTCCAAATGGAGAGGCAAGAACCCTAGAAAGGGTTATTCGATGGAGTTGGTGGATGGATCCAATAGTGAACTTGGTTCATTTCCTAGTGGTAGTCGCATCGATCTGTGGTCGTAACGTGGTGTGGGCAGGAATTCGCTACAGGCTCTTGCCCGGCCATCGGGCGGAGGTCGTGCCATTACCGGGAAAATGATTGACGATCTGACCTCGAACTAGACAATCACAATAGCTTACAGCCCTTGTATGATCGAGCCTATTTCCGATACCCCGCTCATCTACAAACGCACGGTCGTATTATTACCGGGATTTGATCCACGTGGCGCATCATATTATCACAAGATGCTGTCCAAGCAGTTTGAAAAATACGGGAATCGCGAGGCTTTAAATATAGATATTTCCCTGCGTAAGCGTTTGAACAAACATTGGCATAGTTGGAACATTGCGACACAAAAATCGCGCATCTCATTTTTCTACGCGGAATGGGATGATATCGTAAGAAAAGATTGGCATCGAAGTCGGTTCCGTTTGTTTCTCGATTCATGTCGAACCTACAAAAAATACCTCAGTTCGTTCTACTTATTACGTTGTTCCATCAGCACCTCGTATTCTCAAGTCGGCTTTTATTATCCTGTCGTATCTTTCCTGCTTCTTTATTCACTGCTCATATCAGGCATGGCGATAGCCGTATGGCACATAACAAAGACATATGATCTTTCAATTTTAGTAACGGTGATTTGCTTCTTTGTAAGCACGCTCTGCGCACTCCTACTCGGACATAAAATCACGCCATATCTCAACGGCGGATGGCTCTTACGTATATTCTGTTTCACCAAAAAAACGGGTTGCGAAGGGGCGCCTGAGTGGGAACGCCGTGTGCCAACATTTGCCGGCGATCTCGCTCAGAAACTCAGCGAAGATCCGCCTGATGAATTGTTAGTCGTTGGTCACAGTGTTGGCACCATCATGGCGATTTATTTCTTAAAAGAACTACTCAATTGCGGCAGCTTCAGCGGGAGAATAAGCTACATGGGAATGGGACAATGCGTGCAACTCGTTTCCTTTCTTCAAAATGACAAAGGGAAATTTAACCAAGTTTTGCGTGAAGTAGCCGAAAGCCCGCGAGTGAGCTGGGTGGACTTTACCATGCCTTCAGACGGGGCCTGCATCGCTCTTCAAGACCCCATGCGTGCCTCACTCCAGAAACCACCAAATTATCCCAATCTCGACTCGCCGAAGTTTATATCTCCCCGTTTCATGGAAGGGTATACTAAACAACGTTTTAAAGAATTAAAGCGGGATAGTTTTGAATATCATTTTCAGTATTACATGACACCAGATAAAGCTGCTGAGTTTGAGTTCGCTGCGATTGTTTTAGAAGATATGTCACTCGCCAAGCGCTTCGCGAACCGTGAAAACCAAGCGCGCAACCGCTAACCATGAACTTCAAATTACTGCGCGGCCGAGAACCTTTTAACGGATGGAGCCATTTGATCGCGACTCTCCTAGCGCTGGTTGGTGCGGTTTTTCTCATCCAGCACTCCTTGCAACAAGGTGCGATCTTCTATGCCAAAATTTTCTATTTGATCACTCTCATCTGTGCCTATGGATCAAGCGCTCTTTATCACCTTGCCATCACCACCCAAGAACGCCTGCGCATCCTCCGCAACATCGATCACGCATGCATTCTCGCCCTGATGATCGGAACCTATGTGCCCCTTTCGGTGGCCATGTTCCCAAACCACTGGAACCAAATTCTATCGGCTAGCTTCCTCATTCTTCTAATATCGGGAATACGCTTGTCTCGTGAAAAAAACCGCCGGGTTATCTCCGTTTCCTACATCATTCTGGCCAGCTTGCCGGCGCTAACGGTGCCTTTGTTATGGGAAGAGCATTGGAGAATTATCCTTTGGTTTTCTCTCGGAAGCTGTTTTTATTCGATCGGAGCTATTTGCTACATCAAAAAATTTCCCAATAAGAACCGCTACCTGAAATTCCACGAAACATGGCATATCTTTGTCATGCTCGGTTCGCTAGTCCATTTCCTCGTGATCTATCATCTGCCGTAACACCGATGCCTTACATTCCTCCTTTCCCAAAACCGTTAGAGAAATCTTCCAAGCGCTCGCTATGGAATCTCTTTCAGCGAGGGCGTCGCTCATGGTTGGATACCCTCTACGAAGGCAGTTATCGCGGCGACATGTCACGCGTCGGCATTCCTGGGCTTAAACTGTTCCTCGTGAAAATTCCAGATCTAGTCAAAGACGTGCTTGTCACCAACAGCGCATCTTACCCGAAGCACGAGATGATCGATCGTGCGCTCAAGCCTCTCCTGGGCTCCAGTATTTTCACCACCAATGGTGAAGTCTGGGAGCGCCAACGCCGCATGCTCGATCCGGCATTTGGACAAGCAAAACTCAAAGACGTTTTCCCGCTCATGCAAGACGGCTCGAATTCGCTGCTCAGCCGCATGGATAAAATTCCAGATGGTGGCGAAGTCGATATTGAGATCGAGATGACACACGTCACCGCAGACATCATCCTGCGGACGATTCTTTCCGAGTCGATAGAAAGTGAAACGGCTGTGATGATCTTTGAGGCATTCAGCGAATTTCAAGAAAAGGCATCACTGATGATCCAACTGGGATTTATCAACGTTCCGCTTTGGTTCGCGCCAAGAACATACATCATCTGGAAACGCAAAGGCCGTGAAATCCGCGAACTATTAACGAAAACCATTCGCAAACGCTACGACGCCCACCAGCGCGGAGAAGCCGCCAGCCACCAAGACATTCTGCAATCTCTGTTGGAAATCCGAGATCCCAAGGACGGATCGGCTTTCACTTTTGAAGAGCTTGTCGATCAAGTGGCGATGTTATTTCTCGCCGGCCACGAAACCTCCGCCAGTGCGCTTTCATGGACGCTTTTCCTCATCGCAAAGTGCCCTGACATCCAAGAACGCCTTTATCAAGAGGCGCGGCATATCCTCAAGGATGACGAGCCGAATTTCAAAAATATCCACCAACACAAACTCATTCGGAATGTTTTTCGTGAAACCATGCGGCTTTATCCTCCGGTCGGATTTCTAACATTTCGTAAATCCGTCGGCGAAAACAAGCTTGGAGAACACATGGTGCCGGAAGGTTCACCGGTCGCCATTTCTCCTTGGCTCACACACCGTCATCGCGAGCTTTGGGATAGACCGGACGAGTTCGACCCAGATCGCTTTGATAAAAGCGGGGAGATGCAGTCCTGCTCTTTTATCCCATTCGGCCAAGGCCCGCGCATTTGTATCGGCGCTGCATTTGCTATGCAGGAAGCGATGTTGATCCTCGCTTCTTTAGTGAGAAATTTCCGCTTTGAGCCAGGTCTGGGGCCCGATCCAATGCCCACCGCGCGACTGACGATTCGATCACTGGAGGGAATCAAACTTCACATTCGGAAGCGTGATCTAACAACTCCCGCTGACGATAGCTCCATGCCCTTGGCCGAAGAGTTGTCTCCAACCAGTGGCTGCCCATTTCACTAATGACTTTCAGACTAGCGCGGCTCAAAGCGCATAGGAATTCCGTTCAATGCCCGCAAAGTCATGCGACCAAGCGGTTCAACCGGATGCCCAGTTCTTAAGCGAAGCTTGAACTTCTGCGCGGTCATCGCCAAAAGCAACACGGCTTCCATGATACCCAAATGCTTGCCCAGACAAACCCGTGCTCCCGCGCCAAACGGGATGTATGCAAAGGGATGAATTTTTTTCGCCGCATCCGGCATGAATCGATCCGGACGAAATGCGTTGGGTTTGTCCCACAACAACTCGTGTCTGTGTAACAGCCAGGAAGAAATCACCATCATAGATTGTGCAGGCACTTTTTTCCCCATGATTTCATCCTCCGCAATCGCTTGGCGCGAAAACACATGCACAGGTGGATATAAACGCAGCGTTTCATCGATGACTGCCCGTGCGTAAACGAGTTTTGGTAAATCTTCAAATGTTGGAGTTGCTCCCTTGATAACTTCTTCCAGCTCTTCATGGAGGCGCTTTTCACATTCTGGATTTCGTTCTAAAAGATAGAACGCCCACGAAAGGGTGATCGCGGTGGTTTCATGACCGGCGAGGAAAATTGAAGCCATTTCGTCACGCACCAGATTCGGTGCCATCGGCTGACCTTGCTCGTCCCTGTAGTTGAGCAATATATCCAAGAGATTTTCAGGGACTTCTCCACAACTCCTTTTCCCATACTCCAGAATTTCCAGCAGAACTTCATCAAAGCGCTGGATGGCCTTTTTTCCACGCCGCATGCTCCAGCGCGGAAACGAGGTAGGGACTCCGAAAATTTCCAGGATGTGCGCACGACCGTGGGACGCTTGATAATCTTTGAAAGCTTCGAACAACTGGCGCACACGTTCATCGCCCAACCGGAAGCCGAACATGATGCGGCTGATAATTTCCGCCGTCAGGAGAGTGAACGTCTCGGTCGTATCCAGATCCTTGTTTGGCGGCAAGCGGTGCCATGCCTCAATCGCGGTCCGCCCCTCCTCGATGACCGTTTGTGCATAGGCGGCTAAACGATTCGAATGCGTTGATGGTGCCATCAAACGGCGCTGCCTTGTCCATAACTCACCCTCACTGACAAACAATCCATCTCCCAACAAAGGTTTGAGCGCTTGGGTGTTCATCGGGCTTTTCACATAGTTTTTGCCGTTGGTCGCCATCACCCTCTGGATCGATGGCGGATGATTGATGATGAAAAGAGATGTACGTAACACCCGGAACGCTATCAACTCACGCTTATAGCAGAGATTTGGCCAAGCCGCGATGGCGTTGTCTCGCACCCGTCGCAGCCGCTTTAAAATAAACCATGCGCTTTTTAGCCGGTTCAAATAGCCGCCACGCTTCCCATCCTCCGCAGGATTTGCGGAGTCAGCGGGTGCGTCATTTCCTGAACGAGTCATTACTGCTAAGAGAGTGTGCAGAGCTACCAATGGCAAGCCCCTTCATCACTTTCAGTAAGCAGATTACTCACACATTTTCAAAAATCGCTGGCTTATAGCTGTAATATGGATTCCTCTGGTCCGAAATCATAATAGCCCATCTAAATCTTCTTTTTTCATTCCCTTACCGTGTATGAGGCATCAAAAATCAAGCCCAGCCGCTTCTGTTTTCAATCTTACACTGTTAAACATTCAATATTGAGTCAATCTCTAGGAATCATAGCCACCATGAGTCAACAGTTCTTCTTTCACTTAGGTCTTCATAAGACAGCAACTACTGCTACCCAGAATTTTTTACGTAATAATTCTGACAACCTACTAGCGAATGATGTGCGTTACATTCCTCTCAACAAAATGCGTAACGAGGTATCACCCTTCATTTATTCATTGAATAAACAAAAGCGTAGAATGCTTTTTGATCTACTAGAATCTTTCCCAAATAAAAAAATTATCTTATCTGACGAAAACATCCTTGGTGGAACAGATGAAATCAAAGAAGCAAATCTTTACCATTATGGTAAAAACAGGGTTGTCTCTTTCTGCGAAGAAGCAGGTAGAAGGCCAGTAACTCTTTTCCTTACTTTGCGTGAACCTGCTTCATTCATTACTTCGATGTATTGTGAACACTTACGCCACAGTGCTTTCATTACATTTGACGACTACATTCGTCATTTTGACGTGGAAAAATTTTCTTATGCTAACATTTTTAGCTGGTTAAAAAAGCTCCCTAGAAATACTCGTGCCATCGTCATTCCATTTGAAGCTCCGCCTCAAAATAACATGCTCGCAACTGCCGCACGACTTCTAAAGGAATCTATCGGTTTGCATGCGATGTCTAGCTTCAGTTCTTTCCCTGTAAGAAAGTCTCGCTCTTCGTTCACTCAGGAAGAACTTGATCTAGCTGCTACCATCGCTAACCAAGCTGGTGGTAAGATGCATCTAGAATTCCTCAATGGACTTGACACTAACAACTGTAGATTTGGAACTACGAAATTTTCCCCCTTTGATCCTAAGTTGGTTCAAAGACTAAATGATCGCTATCAAAAGGAGTTAGGTGATTTTTTCTGCGATATGCGATAAAGCTCCAGAAATCTGATAGCTAGATTACATTATGAATACTAATTGCTTGCACTCATACTTAAAACTTAGATCGAAGAAAGCCGAAATTTCCAAAAGATTTAATGAGGGCTTTTCTGAGAATTTTGGATTTTTGCATATACCCAAATCAGGTGGCACTAGCGTTGATACATTGGGCAAAAAGCTTGTTCGTATGGGTTATGCATTTCCTGTGAGCTTTGGGCATTCGTGGAAAGTTGAAGAAATTTGTAAAGTTTATCCAAAAATTAAAATTGCTATGATTCTAAGAGATCCACTGGAGAGGGCTATTAGTGGCTTTCATTCTCGTTTGCGCCAAGGGCGTCCAACTTACAATATCATATGGACACCCGCTGAAGCGACGGCTATGGCGATACTTCCCTCATCTAAGCATCTTCTGAATGCCATGTTATCTGAAGACGATTTTTCGATTTCTGCAGTGGCATACGCATTTAAAAATATTTCTCATCTCTACTGGAATTATTGTCATTACTTTAATAATCCAGAGTATGTTAGAAAAAATAGACCTTTGTTCAACATCGTAGGTCACATAGATCACTTAGACAAGTTTGTCAGCGATTTAGGTTCGTTGTGTAATGTTTCTCATCATTTGGCATGTGATCTTTACCGAATGAACCACGTTTCTATAGTGGCGGCACGCTCCATTCTCGAGCAATACTCCGAAAATGAAATTTCGATCCTTCGTAGTAAGTTAGCTGCAGAATACGCAATCTATGATGAATTGTGTAAATTTATTTCATGAATATTCTCAATCTTTGATCGAAGCGAAATTGATGAACCTAGCTGCTTGAAAACAATAACCGCAAGCCTTACATGAAACTTGGATTCATCATTTTAGCTCACAACGATCCTGAAGCGATAAGTCGATTGGTGAGCATCCTTGCTGTGGATGGCAATCAAATTGTGATTCACTTCGATGCCAGTTCGCCTATCTCGCAACGTGAAACGGTTTGCAAACTCGAGGCGGAATATTCCGGGCTGGTGCGGGTGATTTCCAAGATTCATTGTAAGTGGGGCGAGTGGAGTCTCGTCGAGGCGGTGCTCCTCGCTCTCAAGGATTTTCAGTGCATGTCTGAGCGGCCGGGCTTCATTCATCTCATGAGCGCTTCGGATTTTCCCATCAGGCCTATCTCAGACATGCGAGAATTTCTGGAGCGCTATCCTGACCAAGATTACATCGAATCCTACGACATTACCAAAAAGCCCTGGGTGAAAGGCGGACTCAGCATGGAACGTTTTGAGTTCTTTTTTCCCGTGAACTTCCGGACCAGCCGTAAAACTTTTAACCGACTTGTTTATCTCCAACGCAAAATCAACATGAAGCGTAAAATTCCACTTTCTATGACTCCGCACATGGGATCACAGTGGTGGACCTTGCGCTGGAACACTTGTGAGAAGATACTGAACTTCATCAGCAAGCATCCGAAAATAACGCGCTATTTCCGTAGCACTTGGATTCCTGATGAATCATTTTTCCCAACCCTCGTCGCCTACCTTATTCCACATGGCGAAATATCCAACATCCAACTCCTGATGCATCACTTCACCCCAATCGGACGTCCATACATCATTTACACGGATCATGTTTCGATCATCCGAAAAATACCTCATTTTTTCATTCGTAAAGTAAGCTCCTCAGCCCGCGATGCGCTGTGGCAGGTCATGAGCAACCGCAAGAGCCCTATCCCTCACCCGAGAATTCTTGCTCATGTTCATGATCTCCTTTGTAAGACGATCGACAGGAATTACGAATTTAACGACCGAACCCAAGGACGGACGATAAACAGGGATTGAAACATGATTCAGGGTTCGTATTTCATGGATGGCATAATTTGATTTACCTCCACCAGCGCCAGCCTAAAGCTAACTTGTCAACGCAGATCTATTCATACATTTCAGATGAAGTGCACCTTACACATCGGAACCGCCAAAACAGGAACGACATCCATTCAAAGTTTTCTTTATAAGAATCGAAAATCGTTGTTAGATAAATATGGCATTCTTTACCCGCAATTCGAATCCAAGTTCCGAACAGGGACGAACCATCGGGCGCTTTCCTATTATGCGGCGAGTGAAAAACTGCTGTCTGATCCTAAATGGAAGATCAGATCCGCTGAGGAAAAAGTTCGATGGGAGAGCGATTTCAGGCAAAGCTTTCGCCATGGTATGAAACATGGATTTAAAGCGGGATTCATCGATCGAATTCGTCATCTTTTTAAGAAGCCCTCATCTTACGGACATTACTTTTTTTCATCAGAACATTTGCATTCGAGGATCACCAAGAAATCCCAAGTCGCACACTTGGTTGAAATGCTTTCGGAATTTTTTGACGAAATCAATCTGGTCATTTTTTTGAAACCTCAATCCAGCCTTGCCGTGAGTAGGTATAGCACAGTCTTGAGAAGCGGAAAAGCCAATGAAAACATTTTCAAATCGCTTACGGAACAAAACACTTTCTACAATTACCACAAGTTTTTGAATTGGTGGGGCGAGCTCCTCGGCGATCAATTTATCACGATAAGAATTATAGATGATGGCTTGGCTCAACCGATGGATGTTGTCGACGAAATGTGTAGCATCATGGGAATCGATAAAAAATCATTGCCTAAAGCGGCAACTAGAAAAAACACGCATTTAAATGCAGAATCATTGGATTTCCTGTATATTTTGAACCAGCATATACTGAACAAGAATTTGAATGTCAGTTTTGGATTAAGGAAAAAAATCATCCATTCACTTGAGAACGATAGTTCATCAGGTAAAAAGCTACCTGCGCAAAAATCCGCGATGTTGTTCGATGGGCTATATGAAGAGAGTAATCACCTGCTTGCGAAAAAATTCAATCTTGCGCAGCCATTATTCAATGTCGACTATTCAAAATACCCGCTGACAGAAACGATCGTTCCATTTACCAAAGTTGAGAATGTCTTCAAAAATGTAAACCAGAAGATTTCGAAATGCCGCCTCAACATCAATGACCAAGTGTCATGGGATGATATCAACCTTTTCTTTAAATCAGTAATGAAAACAAATAGGCTGGGCAGTGAATATGGACCCGACTTCGCGTGCATCGGATTTCCCAAATGCGCCACGACTTTTATTCTGAAAAGATTTGCGGAATACTCGTTCGATACATTGGTCAGCGGTGAATTTCTTATCAAAAATCTGGAAGAATACCGGCCAAAAATCAAAGAAATACATGACCTGGGTGGAAAAGTAGCCATCAAAAATCCGACTATTATTTTCAATGCCGCGCATACAAATGAAATATTGAGATCTGGTTGCAAGGTCATCATATCATTACGCAATCCGGTTCGATGGCTCAAATCATTTTACAATTATCGCCTCAAGAGAATCGATCAAGGGCTGGAGCATCTTCCTTCTGCATATAGTAAAATTCCTGCTTTTAGCGAAATTGTTAACAACAACATTGAGTTCATGGACGTTTCATTAAAGCAAGGCATGATGGCAAAAATCATTACTGAACATTTGCTCAACAGCGAACATTACGATCCCAGCCGTGTGCACTTCGTCATTCAGGAGGAATTCGAGTCCGAACATGAGAAAGTGCAGGCTGAACTACTCGATTTTTTGGAAATTCCAATAAACATGCGTAAAAAACGTCGGTATAAATTTGATTATGAAAAATCTAACCGCTGGAATTACTTCAATGAAGATGACCACGATGCGGATCTTTATAAGCATTACTCTAATGAAATTGAAGACATCTGTTCACTTGTTAATTCACTTACAGGTAAAGATTTAAAATCGATCTGGGAAAAATTTTACAATATCAAGATCGGACCATAAAACATCAATTATTTCACGAGATGAATTTATGCAGATAATTGATTCAGTCGCCATTACTGAGCGATATCAACAATACTTCCATCTACACAAATTAAACTAAGTTTAATTTGTTTTAGCATGGTTCTCTTTGGAAAATACTAGTCCGCTTTGAGATACAAAAACACCCTTTTAAAGAAGCGCATTTCTGTTCAGGAACAAACATGCTTGTATGGCTGTGCTTCCGCATTTTCCGGCACCAATATGTATAAAAATTTTCATGTTTGCTAATTATAGAATCATGTTTAATACATTTTCCCAATTTTCTTGGCTGACTTTTTCAGCGTAGCGCATTGAAAACTCTCTGGCTTTCGCTGTAATTTTTTCTATTCCTTCATACGGAATATCAGCCAATTTTTGAAGAGTCGAGGCCAGCTCATCCTGCGAATAGGGATCAAAGTACAGGGCGTTATCCCCATAGACTTCACGGTGTACGGGTATATCAGATGCGATAACGGGCGTGTTGCATCGCATGGCTTCAATTCCTGAATATGAGAATCCTTCCGTGTAACTCGCCACAATACATGCTGTCGCGTTCGAATATAGATCGATCAGTTCATACAAGCTGACGTTGTTTAAAAGAATCAAATCTCCATTGTGGCTATAAGTAATTATTTGACTCAGGAGTGCATCTTCGCCCCAGCCAGTATTACCAACAATTACCAACTTAGTATTTTTGCCTGTCGATTTTCTGAAGCGATTCCAGCCTTCTAGAATGGAGGAATAATTTTTACGCGGTTCAATGGTACCGACTGCTATGAAATACTCATCATTGAAATTTTCGCCGATGAATGTTTTGTATTTCATGACATCTGAAAAACTTGATACTCCAACATTTTGGGTATTAGCGCATTTTGATATGATATCGCGCACCGACTGTTTTTCTGTCTGTTTGAAACCATCTGGCACACAGCAATGCACAACGTGAACGCGATCTTCTATTTCAGGAAATAAACTTAATAATTGATCCTTTGTGGCGTTTGAGTTGCAGACAAAATAAGAATTTTTAGCGTTTAGCTTGAGTGATCGTGAGATGGCTTGGTGGTGAATGTAAGGATTGTTGATCGTTGTTGGATTTTGAATCGGGACGGCATCATGGAAACGAATGATCTGTTTCGTACCCGGGGATATTTTTCCGGGAAATGGAGTTTGAGAAAGATACGCATCCCAGCCTGTTGTATCTATGGTGTGGATAAACTTCCGGTTGCGCAGCACTCGTAACATGTTCGCTCTGCTGGTGCTGCATCCGAAATATCTCGCTGCGATAACTTGCGGTTTCCTATCGGCAGTAAGGCTCTTTTGAAATATGGCCCGCCATATGTAGTCATGAAAAAAGTTCGAGTCTATTTCATGCAGGCGGTTGTCCGGCTTCAAATAGCCCATACTGATCAAAAATCGAATGAACAGTCTGCCCCATGTGGTTGAACAATATCCTTTGAGGATTATTCTGATCATTTTGCTCTCGGACATTCCATGGTCATAGCGCCTCTCACCGGAGCCTAGGCCGATGATGTATTCCGACATCTGATTGATCCTGTCTGACCATACGGAATATGGTTTCCAGACAAAACCGCACGTTCCATAGCTGTTATCAAACAGGTGTCCACCCAATTCAAAGTTTTCGGAATCTGCCAGCAGTGCGAAGGTCACACGTGTGTCCTGGGGAATTCCCGCGTATCCGTCGAAACACGGATGCAAATCCATTAGAATTCTTTTTCCCATCTTAGATCGGTGATTGTTCGGATATCCAGCAGGCTTAAACCCTGTCGAATACAGAGTTGAATAGTGCGCGTAAAATCATGAAGCACAGCAACCCCAGAACCAGGATGGTTCCCGTCACATAGCCTCGCATCGGCAGCGCGACGTCTTCGGGAAGAAATGGTTCCTGAATGACTGAAAAGAATTTTGAACTGGAGGCGGCTTGAGCGCGATTTTGTTCCAAAAGCAGTTCCGCCCCTGTGCGTAGTCTGGTTGCCGTGTCGAGCTTGAGTTGGATCTCTTGGAAATCCATGAGAATCTTGTTGAGCTTGTCCCGCTCTGTTCCGGAGAGCTTTGCTGTTTCTCTCTCAATCAAATCATTAAGTGAGCGGAGGCGGCTTTTTAGAGTTTCGATTTTCGGAGAGCCGGGGGAATCACGCAAGAGACTCGCAAGTTCACCATCGATGCGTAGGCGCTCCAATTGCATTTCCTGGACTGCAAGCTGACTGGCCGTAATCACCTCCGTTGGATTGATGAATTTGTGTTTGTTCTGTAGCTCAAGGAGTTCTTTGTGAATTTCCAGCACCCTTGAAGAAGTACGTTCTACTTCGCCGCGGACGAATGCAAGCTGTTGGTCGGCTACATCATGATTGATTTTATTCACAAATGCCTCGGCTTTGTTCAATACCGTAGCCGCTATTTTGTGAGAAAGATTAGGATCGAATGTGTCTACTGTAACGAGAGTCAATCCCGTGGTGAGATCGTAGTGCGCGGTGATGCGTTTGCGATAATATTTAAGTCTTTCTTCTAACAGTGCATCGGATTCAATACGGAATGCGATGTCTTGTTTGGGAGAGCTATAGTGCTTCACCAAGTTGAATTGCTTTTCCAGATCCAACAGCAAATCGGACGAAAGAATGTAACCGATAGCTACTTGAGAGTCCATTGAACCCGAATCTGTCAATCCGGGTAAAGCTAGCTGGGCAATTCCGCTCTCAGCTCCAGAAGTAGCTTCGTTCCTAGAAATTTTGAATGTGGCTTCCGTAACATATCGATCCTGTGTAAAGAACCACGTGTAAATTATCGCACCCAATATTCCGATGAAATACAAAACAGCAAAAAATTTGAGGATCGCTTTTGCAAAATTACCGCTACGATTGGTTTGAGTATACGTGAATGACATCTAATTTAAATATAATGAGTTAGTAAATGTTGAACCTGCTGGTTCTTAACTGCGGCGGTTTTTCTTTCTTGGCGGCTTGTCTTTGCGTCGAGATTTGATGGTAAACTCGTCGTCATCCATCGTCTCGTCATCTTTAAAAACATCATTCTCTCCTGGAGAAATGAAATTTGAATATGCTTTGATTCCATCTTCGACGTCAGGGTAATAATCTATCATGCCATTGCGAATGAATATCGCTGAATCGCAATTTTCGCGCAACGTATCCATGTTATGGGATGCGAAAATCAATGTCGCACGTTCGCGGAATTCTTCGAACGCCTGCTTGGCTTTTTTTCGAAAGATCGCATCACCCACAGATGTTAGCTCATCGACGATGTAAACATCGAATTTGAAAGTCATTGATAGGCCAAATCCCAATCTAGCTCGCATGCCTGAAGAATAGGTTTTAATCGGCATATCAAAATAATCACCTAACTCCGCAAACTCGGTGACTTGACTGATCACATTGCGAATTTGTGAATTGTTAAGGCCGTTGATATTACAAACAAACGCGACGTTCTGACGGCCTGTAAGAGATTTTTGAAATCCGGAGCTTAGGCCCAATGGCCATGATACTTTCAAATTTGTTATGATTTCTCCGCTGTCCGCCGGCTCAGCTCCACTTATCAGGCGTAAAAATGTTGATTTCCCGGCCCCGTTTGGTCCGAGAAGCGCTATGTTTGAATCTGCGGGAAGGACAATGGATACATCACGCAAGACATATCGACGACCTTTTTCGAGCGGATATGATTTAGTGACATTTTTGAGTTCGATCATCGGAATTATAACTCACTAAGAATATTGCGATTGCTGCGAAAATAAAGAATTCCGATGGCAAATACAACTATGGCAAAAGCAGCTGGATAAAATAGATTCGCTCCTTCGACTCTATAAAATGGAAACAATGCGTTACGGCTAAGCTCGATGGTATGAACCAAAGGATTGTAGAACATTAATTCCCTAATTTCTGTTGGCATTATGTTCGTTGGATGAAGAACGGCAGACACAAAAATCAGAGGTCGTTGGATGACTTTAACGATTTTTTCCGTTTCTCTGTAATGTACGGATGCGATACCGCAAATAAGACCAAATCCACAGCCAGTAACCCAAGTGATTAGATAAGAGGCAAAAATGATATGTAAGTTATCCAATGACATGGCAATGCCTAACCACATGCTCACGACGCAGAATAGTGCAAAAGAAAAACTGGTGGTGATGAGTCCATAGATGAATCGTGCTAACAATGGATCGATAACTTGAACTGAGGGATATATCAAGAGACCTTGGTTAGAGCTGATGGCATCCGCGCCCAAGTTCATCGAGCTTGTGAAAAGCTGAAGCAGGAGAAATCCATTGAGTATGAAAAACACATAGGGAATTTCAGGAACCGAGCGCGCTGCAATTGGTCCGATGACAAGACCGAGCATGAGTATCCCCATTAGCGGTTCCACCAACATCCAAAGGAATCCCAACCGATATTTTCCAAAGCGTGTCGCGATTTCCCGTATCAACAGCGCCCGAATGACCAGGATTTGGGTCTTCCAAGGTGAATGGCTGGGGATGGTAACGGGATCGAACATCGGCTGGGTAAAATCTCCTGATGATTGAATGTGAATAACAATATGTTAATTCTGGTATCGGCTCGCATTACCAGCGGCTTGAGTAACGGAGATAGGTAGAACTTGGCTGAGAAGTCTGTTCCAGCGAGTGAGCGGAGCCTCTGTGACATAGACGATGTCCTCGCCTTGTAATGGAAACCGTTGAAGCAAGGGCATCACATTCGGATCTTTCAGGTTGAATGTGTAAACTGTATCAGGATTTCCCTTGCGGAAAACAAACATGCCGGATGCGTCTGATCTGAGCTCGTCCAAACCTTTGGCGGCGCCAATCGCATCAGCGAGTGTTGGATCTGGAACAGGAAAAGCGACTGATACTGGGTTATTGATCGCGCCCATGACTTGGAAGCGGTTTGATGCGTCGCTGCTGACGGTCAGCAAATCGCCTGCTTCAACAATGAAGGGATTTTGGCGAAAGCCTTTGTAATCAAATTTGTAGTCTCGTCCACCTCTACGCAGTGTGTACTGATAAAGATGCTCCGCTTCATTCGGCCCTCCGGAAACCGCCAGAATGTCGAGTGAGGTGATGCCGCTGCGCTGGAGTAAAACAGGCCCAGGTGCTTTGACTTCACCCATGACATTTGCTGTCAGAAGGAAACGCTCGGTTCTTAGCACCGTAACCTGAGCCGTGTTGGACACCGGTTTGATTTTTTCAGAAAACGTATTGGAAATTTCAGATAAACTGCGGTTGAGAACACTTAATTCACCGACATAGGGAATATTGATCACACCGTCTCCCGGAACTTCGATCGGGCCGTATTTGTAAGGCTCTCCTGTTCTGAAAAACGGGCTTTGTTCGGATAAATCCGTGATGACAAATGAAAGCGCATCTCTCTCTCTGACTTTGTCCGTATACCCCTGCCCTTTAATGACCGGAGGTTTCTCGGCACGACCATAGACCCGGCCATGGCTTGGGATTTTATCCCGTGAATCAACGGCAATCACCTCATACTCCCCTGCATTTCTATTGATACTGCCCTTGAGTGGACCCGTATCGGAAATGAAGGCGCAAGACGGCAGAATGGCTATTTGGATAGCTCCAATAGATAAAAATAGGTATCGATTAAATTTGGTCATTGGATGTTTGATTAGAACCTTTGATGAGAGACTTGCGTCACTGCCCATTTCCTTATGGAGCTTCATTTAGGACGGCACAGATCAAGGTCCCATGGACTTTTTGTGTCAAGCCAATACCTCTCGTGGCCACAGCCTACAGCCGCCACTTGCCACGCCGCATGAGGCCTAGTGCCACGAATTCGGTATCCGCCTCCAATTTGGCCGAGCCTTCATGCCAAAGCACGGGGTCAGCGATGACTCCGTCGTAGTAATTGAGGTAGTTTTCGGTGCGGATGAAATGTTCACGCCTTTGCTTTTCTTCTGCGGATTTGCTGATGATTTCGCTCAAGAACTTGGTGTGGAGGAGAATGCCTGTGGGCGCAGGGTTATTTTCAAAAAAACCGTTGTTTAGCCGGTTCGGCATCACCAGATGAGTGGAGCTTGCGTAGGTGAAATGGCGCTTCCAAAAAACCAAGGGAGTTTTGTGCAAATGGGGGGCGAGTTCGGGTTCGTCTGCGAAAAACATCCGCCTGCGCGGCCCTCCACGAACTGAGGTATGATTGTAGCGAGACTTATATTCAAAAGTGTAACCCTCAGGATCAAACCACCCAAGCGCATCAAGTGGCGTTTCCCCCTGCCTCATCACTGCGGTGGAAAGCGGGCCTTTGGGATATAGATCCAACATCATGGCGGCCATGCAAGACACTTGATTAGCCGCGAGCCAGTTTGTCAGATCTCGTAAACCCGCGCGATTGCAGTCCGGGAAAATCAAAATCTCATCTGCATCCAGCGTCAGGCACCAATGCCCGGGAGCGTAGCGCATTTGCAACCATCCCAACCAGTTCATCCCAAAACGTGAGGCTTTATAAGAGGCCTGTGTCGTCCAGATGGAAACATCGGGTTGCGCCGATAGCCACTCCCGCGAGCCATCCGTGCTGTCGTTATCGACCACAAAGAAGTGGTCGACCCCAAGTTTGCGGTGATGTTCGATAAAATGTGGCAGCCGCGACATTTCGTTACGCAACGTAATGAAACCGAGGATAGAATCTTCATGAATCTGGGATGTGCGATTCACACACTCTTGAATTTCCCAACGCGCACAGAAATTCCACCACAGCAAGACCACCTGCCGTATCCACATTTCAATTTCTAATGCTATTTCCGTCCTTTCTTTGTTCACACGTATCTCGTCTTTAAATAGCTATCTAGGCATCGTTTCGGCTGTAGAATAAGTCTCTTCGCCGTCAGCGCCACAACAAATTGTTGCCACTGCGCCTTTATGCGATTGAATGATGCCGTCTCAGCTGAATGAATTTTTTTGATATCACCCGTCTATCCAAACGCTTCGAGACGACTGCGCCGAGTGGGATCGATCGCGTCGATCTTGCGTATCTCAAATGGCTGCGTGAATCAGGACCGGTTGAATATCTCGTCAACGGAATCTCGGGATTTACGCATATTCATAGAAGCCAAGGGGATGCATTTTTGACTGCGATCGAGTCAAAATGGTATGGAAAGCATGCGCAAACCGATCTCCATGAATTACCTAAATTGGAGGACACATCACATCGCTATCGGATGGCGAGCAAATGGTGGGCTCGGCGGAAAAAACTCAATGAAATCCTATCCGAGAATAGCCTGGCCAATCTTTCTCAAGCCCATGATGCTGATCTAGATCTGTTAGATGTCTCGGCCGAACCATGGGCATATCGGGTCGATCCCGCTTGGCGTCGATCCGACAAAAGCGGGTGTTTTTTTGGAATTTCACATTCCATGTTATCCCGAACGGCTTACATGGCCGCGCTCGCAAAGCATAGGAATCTAAAGCGTGTATTTTTCATCCATGACACGATTCCTTGTGATTTTCCTGAATTTTGCCGCGATGATGAAGGAGCCAGGCATCTCTTGAGAATTCGTAACGCTTTTCGCTACGGGACTCACCTCGTGGTAAATTCGGATTACACCAAACAACGCTTGGATGATTGGAGAAAACGGCTGGGTGAAAAAGTATTACCCATTGAAGTCATTCCGATCGGGGTTGACCAAGGCTTGCTAGACTACACCCACAATGACGCCGCACGAACCGACTCAAAACGTCCCTATTTCGTCATCTTGGGCACCATCGAGCCGAGGAAAAATCACGCGTTAATACTCGATATATGGCAAAGTTTTGTGAATGCCTTACCCAAGGAAGCTGTGCCTGAACTGCTCATCATCGGAAAGCGTGGTTGGGAAAATGAAGCGGTTTTTAAAACTCTTGATCATTGTGAGAGTTTACGTGGTCATGTTCGCGAAATGAACCATGTGTCTGATGATGAATTGTGGCCATTACTAAAAGGAGCTCGCGCCATGCTTTTCCCCTCATTTGTTGAAGGCTGGGGAATGCCGCTAGTGGAAGCCCTTACCCTTGGCGTTCCAGTAATTGCATCTGATATTCCAGCGTTCCATGAGGCCGGGCAGGGCGCTCCTGAACTCATCTCTCTATCAGATAGCCACGACTGGGCGGCGCTGATCACTGATTACGCTGGGCTGGAGTCTACACGCAGATCGGATCAACAACAGCGACTAGAGAAATTCCGTCCTCCAACTTGGTCGGAGCACTTTGCAAAAGTTCAGACGATGATAGGGGATGAACCCCATAAATGATGTATATCATAATTGACAAGGTCTAGAGATGGCAAGGAAGATTTACTAAGAATGACACGTAATAAGGCAAAAGCAGCTTGGAGTTATAGGCCTGTCTTGCGTCATCCACTACTTGAGCGGTTTCTCGACCATAATGCTAGAGATCAAAGTTCAATCCAAGTCGGTTGGGGCAAACGACCCAGCGGCCAAAATGCATTAAGAACCGCTAAGAATAGTGGAGAGCCTCTTCTGTTAATTGAAGACTCCTTTGTCCGGTCGATGCGCTCTGGAAAACAGCAAGCGGTTTACGGTATTTTAGCCGATTCTTGCGGAATTCACTATGATGCCGAAGGGCCGTCGGATTTACTCATGGCTCTGAATACTGGCTCGCCGTCTGGCTGGATGCGGACCGAGAAAATAGGGACAGAAGCTTTAGCCTCCTTGTTGGTTCGGTTCCGTGATATTGGCGCTTCCAAATACAACTGGTTTCCGGGTGAGTTTTGCAAAAAACCGCTATCTTATAAACTCGGAATTCTAGTAGTAGATCAAATACGCGAAGACACGGCAGTTCTCGGTAACGGCAATTATAGAATAGATTTCGATCAATTACTTCAGGCCGCATTTGACTCTTGCGAAGGCTCTCCCATTTATTTACGAGCCCATCCTGATCATTTGTATTTCTCAAAGACCTCTTGTTTTACAGGGAAGATACTCAAGGATTCACGCATCCATTTTCTCACGCCTGATCTCTCGCCCTCTCAATGTTTTTCTTTTTGTCATACGGTGATGGTAGGAAGTTCGCTAATGGGCATGGAAGCCCTCATTCATGGCAAAAAAGTCATTACCTTCGGCAGCCCGTTTTTCTCCGGCCGAGGATTGACTCAGGATTTTTCTCCAGCCATCGCATCAGATACTAGGCGTAGCGTGACATTGTTAGAATTATTTGAGGCTGCCTACCTTCAGTATTGTCATTATTTTGATCCAGATACAGGTGAGCCTTGTGGGCTTGGACAAATTCTCGATCACGTTGAACTACAGAAAGAAATGTTTCATAAGAACTCTGGGCCGTCTGTCACGGTTGGGTTTTCACCATGGAAACGCCAAATTATTCCGGATTACCTACGCAGCCCATCTGGCAATCTCACTCACCTAGCAAACCTAGACGAAGTTCCAAAAGGCAGTCGCGTGCTTGTCTGGGGACGCAAAACCGAGATCCCTGAAAATTTACGTAACCAAACTGTATGGACGGAAGACGGCTTCATCCGCTCCAAGGGACTAGGAGCCACATTTAACTTCCCCTATTCATGGGTGTTAGATAAAACTGGAATCTACTTTGATGCCTCCGCTCCTTCCGATTTAGAAAATCTTTATAACAAGGATTTCGAAGCATCCGATCTAGCAGATGCACAGAAACTTATTCAAGTGCTTCGTGAAAAACGTCTGACCAAATACAATCTTGATAGCGCACAGATCACGCTCAAAGTGCCGCTAACTCAAAATCGTAAAGTCATTCTCATTCCAGGCCAAGTGGATGCGGATGCATCGATTCTTTTTGGCAGCCCAGAAGTGAAATCTAATCTTGAGCTACTGCGCTGCGTTCGGGCAGCGGAACCAACCGCATTTCTCATTTTCAAAACTCACCCAGATCTCGTCGCCGGCGCACGCCACGGACAAGTCATACCGAATGGACTGACTACCGAATCAGATCTCGTTGTGATGGATGGGAATGTATTAGATTGGTTAGAGGTTTGTGATGAAGTCCATACGATGACCTCCACCGTTGGCTTCGAGGCACTGATCCGTGAAGTACCAGTTATTACTTATGGCTTGCCGTTCTACGCGGGCTGGGGATTAACTACAGATCGCCTCACATGTGAAAGGCGCCAGAGAAAACTTACCCTGGAAGAGCTCGTTTGTGGCGCCTTGATCAAATACCCACGTTATCTTAATCCTGTAACTGGTGAATTTACTACCGCTCTCAAAGTTGCACAGCTTCTTACTTCAGATAAGGTCGAAGGTGACCGCCGCGCCTGTTACTTAAAAACCATTTCATTCTTAAAAAAAGCATGGGTGAAAATTGCCCGCACAAGGTCATCGCATTGAGCGAACCGCTCACAGCGATGGATCAGAAGCCGCTTTGGATCGAAGTGGTGACGGACACCTTTGTACCCGATATCAATGGTGTCGCCATTTCGTTAGGCAGGCTCTGTGGGGAACTGCGCGAGCGCGGACATCGGGTGGAGATCATCCGTTCCGGAAAAGTAGGCAGTAAATTTGAAACGCGTGTGTTTTCATGGCCTCTTCCCGGCTACTGGGAAATCAAGGTCGGCGCGCCGTGGCCAAGTGAGTTGTATCGCCGCTGGAAACGCAATCGGCCCGATATCATCTACGTCGCCATCGAAACCCCGTTAGGATTTTCCGCGGCGGCTGCGGCGCGCCGGCTTGGGATTCCTGCCGTCGGCGGCTTTCATACCAATTTCTGCGAATACCTGCAAAAATACGGAGCGAACTGGATAGGCAAACAAGTCTGGCGCTATCAAAAATGGTTTCATGACCGACTTGCTCGGACACTAGTCCCTTCTCCTGATGCGTGTGAAAAACTGATTCGGGCCGGTTTTACAAAAACCACCGTGCTGGGTCGAGGGGTCGATACAAATCTTTTCACTCCCGCTAAACGCAGTGAAGCATTACGCGAGGATTACGGCGCCAAGGACGGCGCGCCCGTCGCACTGGTTGTTGGGCGAGTCGCATCGGAAAAGAATATCGAACTCGCACTACGTGCCTTCACAGAAATGCGCAAGTTGTGTCCGGATCTGGTATGTCGCGTCATCGGCGATGGCCCCGTGCGGGCCAAGCTCCAGCGCGATTTTCCTGATGTCCAGTTTCCCGGTTATCTGACAGGAGAAGCTCTCGCATGCTGTTATGCTTCCGCCGACATCATGCTTTTCCCGAGCGAGACAGAAACCTTCGGAAACGTCTTGCTCGAGGGTATGTCCAGTGGGCTGGCCGTCCTGAGTTACGACTACGCCGCCGCCGCATGGCATGGAAAACACGGCGAAAATATGTTGAAAGCACCAAAAGGGGATGAGGCTGCATTTATCGAAACTGCGATTCAACTCCTCGATCCTGCAACACGCAATAAACTGAGTGAAAGCGCACTCCGCACCAGCGAGACCTTGACATGGGCAAAGGTCGTCGCCGAACTCGAACAGGTGTTTCATGAAGAAGTGACGAACGCCAAATCCCCAACTTCATAGAACAGGGTCTTCTCAGTCATAGAAATTTCCTTGATCTCCCGCCACATCGGGTGCATATCGACCCCCGCGACTTGCTTGAGTTTCCCTAACGGAGGGGTGGTAGAGTGGTCGATTGCGCCAGTCTTGAAAACTGGAGAGCCGAAAGGTTCCGTGGGTTCGAATCCCACCCCCTCCGCCACTTTTAAACCTTATAAATAAAGGGTTTTACCCTTAAATTCAGCTAAAATACAAGTAATGCTGGAATCTGTCAAAGTGCGTCATAATGCGACAAAATGCACGAATAGATCAAAAAAATTGGTTACCTTTTGGTTACCCGCCATTTTGGGATTTCTTGGATATCGAACGCGCCGCCCCACTTTCTTAAATTTTACTTGGGCTAGGAATAGGTCTGCTCTCAGTCTGAAAATCCTGACCGACCCGCCTCCCCCCACCTTGCCTAGTGACGATCAATAACACCTAGTCCCAGTCTCAATAAGCCACTTTGAACAGTAGTTTTGAAAGAATTAGCCTGTAATTACTCGCCTCAAATCGAGCTTTCTATACTGGGTAACGATTGTGGCGAGTTTACCGACTTGGCATTTTGGGTGTTGTAACAAGTTGATCCCTAATCCGGCAATATGAGCGGGATCGAGCTGCCTAGCAATCTCTCCGCGATTCGCTTTTCGCGCTACCTCATACGTTGTCATTTTTGCTCTTGAGAGCCAAACGATTCGCTACCTATTTTTAGCAGGATAATATCGGGAATCTCTGCGGATGAAAATGCAGCAAGCCCAAGTAATAAAAGGCTTAGAGGTCAATTAGGCAGAAATAAGAGTGAAATAAGGAAACAAGCCATACCCTTTCCCATGCCCAGACAAACTCTCCAGTGCATTCTCTGCGATAGATGAAAAAGCAAATTTGATGCTGCTCTTTTTTATCTGATATCATACGGTTTTAACGGAAACGCAATCCACACTAACCCATGCCACAGCTTGGTTTGCGGGAAAAAATAACAAAAAATATTAAATAGATTCATTTGGCAGATTTGAACCAACGCCGGCGGTGAGGATGTTTATTCTCTTGATGAGGATAAATCAGAATTATAGCTTTCCAGCTGTATTTTCAGATAAGATACAGCGTGTTACTCAATACCCCTATTTGCTCGAAGAAAATGAAAAGATACCTATCTACACTACTACTTACTTTGACGTTGTTACATGTCGGATGTGCGCCGAGTGAAATTGCATCGAAGCAAGAGGCACGATATCGACTGGCGGAACAGAAGCGATTCGGGCTTATGAGCAAGGATGTTTATGCGATTGAGATACAAAAGGTTTCTCAACTACAACTCCCCGAAGAACCTGCTAAGCCCTTCAATACTGCTTCGATCCAGCGAGAGTATGAACGTGAAGCACGGGAGAGCATCTTAGCCCCGCATACCCGAGAATACAACTCAGGGCTTATCAGTCAGGAAACCTACAGAAGGAGGGCGGTAGCCGCTATTCATGTGATGCTTGCAGACAATCAGCCGTCTGTTGCTCCAAGCTATGGGCGGAGCAGTTACGCATCTGGATATGGCGGAAGCTATGATCCTAAATCCCTGAGTAATCCCTATGGGGCGGGGAGCCCATACAAAACGGACGGATTAATGAATCCCTACAGCAAATATGGAAGCCAATACAGCAACAATTCATGGAATAATTCCTACGCGACAAACGCACCAAAACTCTACGATGCCAACGGCAAGTATCTTGGAAGACTTAGCACTAATAAGTATGATCCAGATTCGGTTTCTAATCCTTACGGAAAATATGGGAGTAAGTATTCATCGGATAGTATCAACAATCCCTACGGTGCAGGAAATCCATACAATAAATCACCCATATACGTTGCGCCGCAGCGATAAAGTCTCAGGTGAGTAAGTTGATTAACCTCCTATCGGGTTATTACGTGCTTTGGCATCGTTAGGGGCGTATCTAGCCTCTCTCTGTATGCCGTCTCCTCGCTCTCAGGATAGCTATTCTCGCCCATTGTAGAGCGAAGGTGATTGAGTGTATTAAATGAGGGTTCATGCGCTTCTGTGGACGTGTGTTGATGGATTATTCCTTTGCACTAAATCAGGTGGTGTTGGTGCAGCATGAGTGCACTCCCTATATAGGGGATTGCACCTCTGCCCCTTGGGGCAACTGCACTTGATTTGCACCTTTCTGCACTCCTGCACTAAACGGGGTTTCATTAGTCGGCTAGGCTGTGTTTTCCGGTTGTGCTCTTGGTGATAATCTTATCTTCCAACCACTTTTCGATTCTACCCTTGGCAGCTCTCTCCTTAAGAGGAAGGCACTTCACGATCTCCTTAACTAGGTCGCTGTAACTCATGGCGTCCTTGCCGAATAAAACCTTATAAGCCTCGGCTTCCATCGCGTCGCGTTTTGCGGCTTGTTTGATCTCTTGTGCATTGCCGCACGAGCGGTGCATTTTGTGATCTACACTCCATGCAAAGCACGTTCCCTGCTCTTTCGGAAGGTGTCCATGTCGCGCACGATCTGACCATACGGTGGTGATTCCGTCCTTATCCTTGGCAAGTCTTAGATTGGTTTCTGCTTTGCGCTCTATTTGGCTCCCAAGGTGTCCACGGGTTTTTCCCGCCTCACTGCCAGGGTTTTCGTGCAGGACGGTTAGAATCGTGCAATCGTGCTGAATGGCGAGCGTGTGAAGCTCTGCAACTAATCCGAAAGATTCCTCGGGGTCGTTTGGATCGGTGCAAAGGTCGCCGATTCCGTCAATCATCACAGCAAAGATTCCGCCATGTTTCGCGCTGGCGGTTTGCATCGAATAGCGTAAGCACTCTCTCCGCTCTGCTATACTTAGATCGGCGAGTGAGTAGCTATGAAACCACGCTGGCGGCTCTTCTACATCGGCGCGGCGGATAGCTCTGCGGATAAGTGAATCGGCATCGAATCGGCTTTGCTCGGTGTCGAAATGAATCAAAGCCCTTTGGTCGGGATTCTCGGCTGTGAATGAAAGCGTGTCGGCGTTCTGCCAGCTCGGTTTTATAGCTGAGCCAATCATTGATTCCAGCACAGCACTCTTGCCAGCTTTTGCGGGGGCTTGAACGTTGCTGATATTGCCGGCGGTGCAGATAGGCACGGAAAGCAGACTGAAAAGCGGGGTCGGCTTCTCTGGTCGCTCTGCGTGGTTAAATGCACGCTCGGCAAGTAGGTGTTGGATTTTCTCGCTTGGCTGGTTGTCGAGTGCGGCAATCTGCTTCACAATATCCGAAACATCCTCTCCACGGTCGAGAGCGGCTTGAAGCTTCCACGCTAAGTCCTGTTTGGTTTTAACAATATAAAACTCATTCAGTTCTTTTTTGATAGTCGCAACGTTTGGAATACTCCCCTTAGCAATTTTCTCGGCTAATTCCTGAGCAATGGCGGCAATCTCTGGTTGCGGATTTTCTTTCATGATTTCATGAAAGCCCTTGCGTCCCTTGGCTAGTGATTTGTGGATTTTATCGGCAATGTTTTGAAGTTGCTCGGTAGGTAGCTGACTGACTGGGAAAGTTAGATTTTCAAGCAAGCCCTCTTCCATCTGCAATGCCAGAAGCAACTTTGCGTTTTTCTCTGCTCTCGGTTGAAGGATGGCGTGTGCGCCGGCGTTTAATGTTTGATCATTCACTTCGAGGCCTCTCTTTCGAATGAGTTTTCGCGCAATGTCTCAACTTGGATCTCGTCCAAGATTTGAAGCAACTTTGAAACTTCGTGTTCAAATCGCGCTTGCATGGGTGCGCCCCTGTTAGTAAATTCTTTATGTCGCCCTCGGTGATAAGATGCGCTGCTCGGGAGCCCGGGGGGGACAATGGGCGGCGCATCTTCTTTCTCTCGTGGTTCTGTTGTGGCATTCATTATTTGCTGCCTTTCCACCCTAGAGCTTTGTTTTTTTGCCCCTCAATAAATGCGAGTAGATCGCTATAATCGAAACGCGTGCATCGCCCGATTTTAATGATCGGTAATCTACGCTCGGCAGCTAGTGATTGAAGAGTGCGCTTTCCAATATTCAAATAAGCGGCTGCCTGTGGAATAGTTAGGAGCGGGACGGAGTTGGATGCTTCTGCGGCATCGCGGCGCGTTTGGATATGCTGTGGATTCAACATACGCGCATGCTCGCGCTTTCATCCATTTAATTAGCCCCTCTGAGAAAAGATTGTCTCGGGAACTTAATTATTTGTTTTCGTGCGCTTCGAGCCGCTGAGTAAATCACATAGCCCCATTTCCTTAACCCAATCCGAAACTTTATTTTTATCGATATCCGCTTTGTCTTCTATCTCACGTCTAGTAGGTGCGCGCTTTTGTCTGCGCTGAATATCTTCAATTGCAAATATGAGATCTAACTTTCGCGGACTATGAGCTGCGTTGACTGATGTCGGTTGAATTAGCTCGCTAATACTTTCAGCTAATCTATTTTTCTTCTCATCCTGCTTTCCTTTAAGGATGGCTTTCTTCGGTTGCGGTCTCTCAATATCCCATGAATTCCAAGCCTTAGAAAACTCATCGAAAAGAGAGAGATCATTATTCTCTACAGCTGCATCTAAGATTTCTCGAATCTTTGCCCAATTGACACAAGCTAAGGAGTATTCGTTATTCGTCTTCTTTGATAGCCAGCCTTTCAGTTCCTCTGTGTGTTTCCATAGCATCACAGTTTCATCATCCTTAGGGATTTTCGTTACAGGCAGTGAGTAGCGATTGATTAAGTTATTAAGTATTTCATCGGGGATTATAGGCATCACGTATCTCGGCTGTGGTGGGATATTAGAAGTTTTTTTTGCACTCATGCAGTCCTCCTTCCTTTTGCAATCTCGGTAATGTTTTTAGCTTTTGTCTCTGGTCTTATGGCGAAGTATTTTTCCGCTGCTTCGGCGGTCACAAGTTGGCGGTAATGGTTTTTAATTGTGGAAACGCTATTGCCGCATTCATCCGCTACACGAGCTACGTCACGTAACTCTGCGGTGCGGTAAGAAATGAAGGAATGCCGTGCGCCATTGTCAATCGGTTGAACTTTAGCCAAGGTGAAAAGCTCCTGCATTGAATCCACAAGCTTCCTCGGGGATTTCAACCACGCATTGCCATTCCTCCTTTTCTGCTTTGCTATCCATGCGGCGGCTGCCTCAGTAAATGGTGCCATTCTCGCCCCTGTTTTGCCAGTGGTGCGGAATTCACCAACGGCACTTGGTAGCATGGCTAGATCGGCTTCTATGGCTTCGGAAACACGCAATCCGCAAAACATGCCAAGCGCAAGAACGATCACAAGCTCAGGCTTTTGATCGAGAGCCGTCTGCATGAGTATGGTAACATCTGTGGGGCTGTAAGCTTTCGGTTCTGTGGTAGCTATTTTCTCGGGTTCCAAGTCTGAAACTGGATTGCGTTCACACCATGCACGGGCAGGAGCGATTGCATACTTGAAGAACGCATGGAGAGTGGCGCGGTAATGATTGCGGGACAGAGAGCCTAGCAAAGGGGCTTCTGCTAGCTTCTTTGGGTTCCTCCGGCTACGAAGCGAGGAAATCCACAATTCCACATCTGCTGTGGTAATGGACGGCATGGCGCAAGTTCCGTAGTCTTGTGCAAAGCGTTTCAGTTGATCCTTTAGGTTGGCAAGCTGGCGAACACCAACACGGGTTTTCTTGTAGTCGGTAAAGATAGCCACGGCTTCGGCAACGGTAAGAGTGTTTTTCTGTCTGTCGGTATGAGCGGTGCGTATGGATGCGAGCGCATCGGCAATCATATCTTCGATCCTTGGCACGCTTACGCCTATAGCTTCTAGGTCTGCTTTCTCGTCACGGTAGAAGTCAAAAGCTCGCCGTGCCTCTGGGGTCACATCGCCATACCTAGCACCATGATTTGAAATTTCCGTGTCTTGCTTCTCAGCAAAAATCCACGCTGCATCCTCTGTTGCAAAGGCTTTACGCAAAGTAACAGTATCTCCATTGCGCTCTGCTTTATATGAAACTCTCCAAGGTGCCTTGGGGTGATTTGAAAATCTGACTTTGCAGTGGATTAAATCGGGACGTTTTTGCTTCCTTGCCATGCGCAGGACAATGCGGGAAAGTGCGGGATAAAGCAAGATAATTGGTTACCTTTTGGTTACCCGATTGATTTAATAACGATTTAAGCTTATTACCTCAGTCTTGAAAACTGGAGAGCCGAAAGGTTCCGTGGGTTCGAATCCCACCCCCTCCGCCATCACCCCTGCCCAGCTAGTCTGGGCAGGGGTGATGGCGTTCTAGGGTTGGGCCGAGAATCCCTTGAGCGCAGCCCCGACGGATCGGGGTGAAGCGAAACGGGTTTGAAAACAGGTAGCCGCTCGTAGCGGCGGCATATGTCCGCGAGCAACGCGAGCCAAACTGGTTTGGACGGAGAAGAGCGTAGTCAATCCCACCCCCTCCGCCATCACCCCTGCCCAGCTAGTCTGGGCAGGGGTGATAGCGTTTAGGGGCTGGGTCGAGAATCCCTTACTCCTGAACTTCTTCTACCTGACCTCCAACTTTTACCTGACGGATTGTGCTCTCACGCTGGGCGGGACTTAGGACGCGTGCGTGATAATCTTTCATAGCAGTTTCGAGGTGTTGATAAAGTTTGTCGATGTCTGCCTTTTCACCCGTGCGATATTCCACCATGTGCGCGTGGGTGGTGGCAGGAAATACTTTTACTGGAACATTGAGTTCTTCATCCGCAAGTCTCTCAGCGACGCCACCCAGTGCTTTAAGAGTTCTCTCCGCGTTCACCGCAACTGCGCTGAGCGGCGCCATGTGATAGATGCGAACCATGCTCTGGGACTTCGTTGTGATCGTCAACTCCCGGACTCGCGCGACGCCATCCACATCATATGTTTGCACGCCGAAATGCTCAATCGAGGTAAGCGGCACTGAAATAATGGATTCGCCGATCAAGGCTTTCCAGAACAGAGGCACGATTTCCGCACGGGCGGTGCCGGTGGGAGGGCCTTCAATCACATTGGTATGTGAACCTTGCACAGGACTTTCCGACTGGGCTGGCGATTGGATCACAAGCAGCGTGACGACGGACAATGAGAGAAGCACGGAACGAAGGCATGGACGATATGTTTTCATAATGTTGGCTAAAATGAATATCATGGAAATCTGCCCACCAAAGCCAAAATGTTTGCCTGATTTACAGCACAAACATTTACCCAGTAAAAACCAGCGGGTTGAAACCCATGCCACGAATGCCTGATCCAGAGTTGTGAAAAAGCACTCCTTCGTGCGAGTGACTTGAAAACGGTCGGTGGGTGTGGCCAAAGAACACGTCATCGATCTCCTCCCGCCATGCTGGAAGAACATGGTCAAGGTGATGCGCGACGCGGGCAACAGTGGCCACCTCGGGAAAGTGTTGTTCATGAAAGCGCCGTGAAAGTCCGGTGATATCAGCTAGCTGATAAAGAACTCTTCCAAGTTTGCCGCGTTGATCGTGACTGCTCCATGCACGGCGGTATTGTTTCAACATCTCGCCATCCATCTTGCGGTTCGCGCAGTCGCCATGCAAGAAAAGCGAACGTTTCAGAATGAGACTATGTTCATGATATGAAAATACAGAGTTCGCTCGAGCGAGCTCTTCAAGCCGTGAAGTGAATGCGCTAAGGCAGTCGTGGTTACCGAGAACGTAGTGAATCGATTCACCTTGGAATTTTTCTAACAACTCAAGCAACCAATCGATAGCGGCGGAAATCGTTGCTGCTTGATTTGGCAACTCGCTCCAACGGAAATCGAACACGTCGCCGTTAAGCACCAACACATCTACCTGCGCAACTTCGTCCATGCGCTCTAACATCAACCAACGACCATCTGAGCGTGGTGAAAACAGGTGAAGATCGGAAATGACGAGGCCACGCTTCATTCAAAGGCAGAGCTACTCGCTGGGAGGCGTTGGATTGCTTTTCTCTTGATTAAGAGGCATCTGGATTCTCCCTCTTACGGATGAACCGGAGGTTTCATTCGTCGCGCTGGTTTTTCCATCTTGTGGAACTGGAGGCAGACAAATCGATCCTGCGGTTGGTTGAGGAGGCGTTGATTCCGTATTTTTATGATGCGACGGGGGGACAGCAATTTCCCCTACCCCCACACTTATAGGCTTTTCCTGACACGCTGCGGCCGCGAGTGAAATCGCAACGGTTGCAACCTGCGCCATACGTATCGATCCGCATAGCGGACCATGCTTTTGTTCAAGCGCACGAACTTCATCCAACGAGCAATGGGTTAAATCAAAAACTTCTTTTTGGCATTTACCACAAAACCGCCCACGAGCCGTCGCCTGCATATCCTCCAAATTCATCGGGCACTTGAAGGAAAAGTGAGATTCGTTTAGTCGATCCATAAGATACCGTTTAACATGAATCGACAGGCAGAGACAAACTGAATTTAAGAGTTTCAACCCCAATTCAAAGCCCATATGTTGACGCGATTGCCATGTGGCCATAGGGTCGTCTCGAAAGATGAAAATACCAACCCTCAACGGCATTATATCGCGGCGGCTCTTGCTGAATTACCGGATTGCTCCAGATGCGGTGCGGGGGATTTTGCCGGAGAGATTCCGACCGAAGCTCGTCGGTGGTTATGCGATTGGCGGGATTTGTTTGATTCGATTGGAGGAAATCCGACCGGTAGGTCTGCCGAAGTTTTTGGGGATTTCGAGTGAAAACTCTGCGCATCGGATCGCGGTTGAGTGGGAGGACGAGACGGACAAGCTGTGCGCGGGAGTATACGTGCCGCGTCGGGATACGGATTCTCGATTGAACGCTCTAACAGGTGGACGGATCTTTCCGGGGATTCAGAATTTTTCGCGATTCACAGTGACTGATGATAAGGGCCGGATTTCTCTACAAGTCCATCCTGAGGGCATGGCTGAACCACTGGTGGATATCGAAGTGACCGAAACGAACGATTTTCCTGAGTCGTCCATCTTCGGCTCGCTGGTTGTGTCATCCAAATTTTTTGAAGCTGGCTGCACGGGTTACTCATCGCGTCCGGACTCGTGCATTTTGGATGGGATGTTGTTGCACGTGAAGCAATGGCAGGTGACGCCTTTAAGGGTTGAGCATATTCGGTCGGTTTATTTCGATGACCGTGAGCTTTTTCCTCAAGGTAGCATTGAGTTTGATCATGCTTTGTTAATGCGAGACATCCCGCACGAGTGGCGTGCCTTGCCTGAGATGACGGTTGGGAAATAATCCTCACCACAAAAAAAGCGCGGATCCGTTTCCAGATCCGCGCTTCATTTTTGTTAGATGATTTTACAGACTTGCAAGAGTCGATTTCAACGCCTCGAAGTCCGGCAGATCTTTTGGATGATCCTGCACATCGACGAAACGGACGACGCCTTGTTTGTCGATCACGAATGCGGAGCGTTTTGGCACGCCACCCATGATGAGGTTGGCTTCTGGAAGAAACTGCTCGTAAGCCACGCCGTAAGCTTTGGCGACGTTGTGTTCATAATCGCTGAGCAGTGGCAGGGTGATGCCTTCTTTCTGCGCCCATGCTTCTTGGGCGAATGGGTTGTCTCCGGAGATGGCGAAAACTTTCGCATCGAGTGCTTCGTATGCGCTGATGCCTTGGGAAATATCGCAAAGCTCAGTGGTGCAAACGCCGGTGAACGCCATTGGCACAAACAGGAGTACGATATTGGATTTACCAATTTCCTCGCTGAGTTTGACCAGCGCTGGGCCGGTGACGGTTTTGGTGACTAGGGTGAAATCGGGTGCTGGATCGCCTACTTTGATGGACATGATAGTTGGTGTTGGTGGTTGAAAAACGCGGTTACTTTAGTCCCAACAGTGCCGCGGTCAACACCTGTCATCGAATAGAATAGGTTTAACCACAATGTCCGCGGCGCTCCCATTGTGATTCCTTCCTCATCTCCCAAAAAGCATCGCGATTTCTTCCTGAGAAACTTCTCGCCATTCGCCTTCTTCGAGTTCTTCGGGGAGTTTGAAATTTCCTATGGATATGCGTTTGAGTGAGAGCACATGGTTACCGACAGCGGCGAACATGCGGCGGACTTGGTGATAGCGCCCCTCATGCAAAGTCACCAATGCTTCTTTCTCACCGATTGCCTCAAACACCGCCGGCAGCAATGGCTTATTTTCACTTTCTAACATCATTTCACCGGATGAGAAAATCTCACCTTCGTTGCCATTCAGCGGACGATCCAGCCAGACGTGATAAACTTTCAAGCAACCGGATTTCGGATGGATAACCTGATGGAGAAATTTCCCGTCATCGGTCATCAACAACATTCCGGTGGTGTCTTTATCAAGACGACCCACGGGATTGAGTCCGGGGTTGCGTTTGGAAAAGCGTGGTGGGAGCAGATCGTAAATCGTCTCGCCGGGATCTTCGGTACTGCATGTGAAACCCTCGGGCTTATTCATCACGATCACCAAAGGAAATCCCGGATCCAAGGCCTCCCCAGCGACTCGAACATCATCCGGATCGGCATCGTCCTTGTGCTTGTAGGCGACGCCCGCAGCATTTGTCACCGCGCCGCTGCGCAGCAATTTATCGACCTCTTTACGCGATCCGTAACCGAGGTTTGCCAAAAGTTTTACCAATTTCATCTGCGGCAGAGGCTAACAGGGATTTTCAAAACGCCATGTCTTTTCTGGGCTATCACTTTTCTGACTCCAGCAACGCTTTGATGGCGGGGGCGAATTTATTATAGAATAGCCCAAGTAAAATCAGCGCTGCGCCCAGCACAATGAACGAGACAACGCGCATAAACGCGGTGAAATCCCAGACATCCGAGGCGAACAGTTTGCCCAAGGAAAGCGCGAGTAGCAGGAAACCCATAACCCGCGCGACATGAAGACGCTGCCACAGCCCGGCGCTGACAAACATGAACCCAAGTATGGTCCACAGCACGGCTGCGGGTTTCCAATCAAAGCGCCAAACTAGCATTTGTGTCGACCAAATGGCGATGGCCACGCAAGTCAGCCCGACACAAAATCCGAGCGATTCTTTCTTTTTATCAAACTCGTCGATCAACGTCGGTCGTAGTTTGTAAGCCGTTGTGAGAACGAGCAAGGCCAAGATCACCATCACGCCGCGCCATGATTGTTGTTCAGGGCTCGCGTCCCAAGGTGCATTCATCGTTTTCACAATTAACCAGATCATCGACATAATGATCCAACCCACACACTCCAAGAAGCATGTCCGTTTGAGCATTCCAAAAACAATGATGCCGATCACTGAGGTCAGCGCGATGCAATCTCCCCATGATTCTGGCGAAACCTGATACCATCCCACCATGTAGGCAACGAATGCGGTAACGCGAAAAACCGTGGATGAAATGTAGCGGAGCAATATCGGGGTATTCGCGCGAATCCACGGACTATGAAGCAACCCGGCGGCTGCGAAGGCGATGAAGACCGTTGCAAAAATATGCGAGGTGAAACGTCCGCTAGGTTCTAGCAACAGGCTCAGACTTAAAAATCCAAGAACTGCGGTGGTGAGAATCAAGCGTGGGCAGCAGATGAAAATCGCAACCGCCAAAAGCACGAACGCAGCCACTTGGTTGTATAGAAAATTCTCACGGAAGCTCGGGCTAAGATCGGTCGCCACTTGCCAGACAAAGAATGTGACCGCAGTTGAAAACAACCATGCGGGCAGCTCCGGATGATAAGCAAGATCGAGGCTGGGATCTTCGGATTTCGCCTCTGGCTGGCGATGCCACAACCAACAGATCGCAAGCGTAAGCGCTACCATCACGCCCAGCGGCCACATGCTTTCCGCATGGAAACCCATCCATACCGAAACGCCCAAGAACCACAGCGAGACCCAAATGCTTTCCGGCTGTAGGCGTTTGGGATCGAGCTTCAGATGCGCTACCGAAAGCAATCCGGAAAGCAGGCCCGCTGTAACTAATCCGGTTGAAGGTTCGAGCCTGAATAGACAAAGATGATTTACGACAAGTGCGGCTGCGATTAGAAGCAGCGCCCCCGAAACGCGCACAAAATCCTGAAAGCTTTCTAGTATCGGTTTTACTCTCACCATGACGATGGACGCTGCGGCGATCATCAAAGCTGTTAGAGCAATGCTCCAGATCGGGGTTGATTGTAAAAGTGATCCGTTGTTGATCACCAGCAAACCTGCGCCGCCCAATCCCGAGAGCAGCGAGAAAACCACTTCGCTGCGACTCCGGAATCTCCATGCGGCGATCGCAAGCATGAGCGATTCAATGGCGAGAACCAACGCTAGCTGATGCCCATCGAATTTCAAAACAATGGCCAATGTCCCGACCATCAGCCCTTGGGAAATGTTCACTCCACCAGCGATCGTGTCCTGGCGACGCCCAATCACGCCCAAGCCTAACAGTACTGAGCCGAATACAGCGGAGACTTTCCAGTAGTCTGCATGGTCGTATTGATCGATCCACAACGCCGAGAACATGAGGAAAAACAAGACGTTGTTAACACCCGTAAACCATGCGCGCGCGCGCTCCGAGAGGCTTTCACGATAACGACCTAGCATGCCAGGAATCGCAAACATTACCCAGAGTGGCGGGAGAAACCACAAGATGGCGAGTGGATCGGAGGTGTAATCTTCTTGAAAAAAACCGAGGATTTGTGATCCCAAAAATGCGGCGTAACTCCCGAGCATCGATGCCCAACCAGGACCAGACCAGCCGGGTTTTAACATGAAGAACAACCCGATCGCAGCTAACAGAAGATTCGATACGCAGGACATCCAACCGATCGGTTGAAGCATGGTCGCGTATGCAGCGAGCACGAGCCCGAAAGCCGCGGTGATCTTGGCTTGGCGTATCCATGAAACCGTTGCAATCGCACCAGCCGACATGAACAACAGCACTGCGGCGAGTTCTGGACTCTGGATCACTTTCAATCTGGTCACGTGATACGAAGCAAAGGTGCAGTAATAGAAAAACGCCATGCCGCCAGCTAACAGAACCTCGCCGAAACGATTGAGATTTTCTTTTTGTGCCAGACGTCTTCCGGTTTCCACAAGCACTCCAGCACATAGGAAAAGCGCACTCAGGCGCACGCCGTTAGACATATCGCGGATCCAGTTTTGATAGGCATAGTTTCCGAGGAACACCAAGCCTGTGAGCAGAATCACTATCCCGATCCGAACAAACCACACTTTTGCAAAATCGAGCTCGAAAGATTCGTCCGACTGCTTTGGAAGCTGCGTCGGAGGCTCTGGAATTTTCTCCGCAACAGGTGCGGGGGATTCCTCTAAAATCGACGCGGGAGTCTGACCAAGCTTCGCTTGCTTGAGGGCTGAAACTTTAGGGATTTCAGAAACCGAAGGCACATAATCGATGGGCAAGGGCGGCGGCGTAGCTGGAACTACAAGCTCCGGTGCCGCTTGAGGAGCCTCAGAAAACCTTGCTTCTAATTCAACAATTCTTGCGCGAATCGAATCCAACTCCGCATTCTGCCTGATGCTCAAGACTTCTAATCGCTCAAGAAGACGTTTCAGTTCTTCTCTTGCTAGCGATCCTTCATGGGAGTTCATCCCTCAATCTTTTATCAGTAAATTTTGAGGATGAAACTTTAATTTGAGCACCCCTTAGCTCGAGCGCTAACAAATCACCTCGGCTGGTTCGCAAACCATGTTTTGACGTAGGGGCGATTTAACAGAATGAGAGTAAGGGTAGGGTAGATGAGGGTGATAATAAATCCTACCACCATGGACACGATCATCATAATCCCAAAACCACCTAAGACCGCACCAGAAGACGCTGGCGGTAAAGTACTCATCATTTTTTTTGTCATTGGCACCATAACCAAGATGGAAATCACCAAGTTGATAATCTTGGCTGCAATGGAAACCCACGCGTAATAGTTCGACCACTTTAGAGCGTTTTTGCGTTTCTTTAAAAGTAAGATTCCAGCAATGAGAATGAGAGCTGTAAGAATAACCAATATGATCGTGCTAAACAGCGTATATGGCATCATCTCTGATTCCATGCTTGCTTGCATTTGAAATTGAGGCGAGTTGCCAAACCATTTTAGCATGGGATTGCCAAAAATCATAACGAACGTAGTCCATGCAATCATTAGGGCTCCAAACCCTCCAAAAATCACATGCATGATCCCAAACACCTTCACCGTCTGCGGCTGACCGAGATTGGCATATTCGATGGCGGAAAGACGAGTGACTTCCTCGTGCGTGAGTGCTGGTGGTTGTTCCATAGCTAATCTTTGAAAATGTTTCGGTCTGCGATGTCGAGGCAATTACTTTCTGCGCGGCATTTCGTGGCTTGTCAGGAGTGCGTTTTTAAGCGATTTGTCGCATATGCTGACTCGGAAATCTCTATCCATTGTTCCCGCTATCGCTGTGTTGGTGATCGCCTCTTGTGCAGTTTCATCCTTCGATCCCAATACGGGACAAGTCCGCGCCAACGCGCCATCAAGCTCCCTGGTTTCCCAAGGAAGTCAGCAGTTTGATAAAATGAAACGCGAGAAGCGTATCTCGACGAATCCCGAATACAACGCGCAAGTCCAACGCGTTGCGACTCGTTTAAAATCGGTGATCGATATCCCCAACGCACGCTGGGAATTTGTCGTCTTTGAAGATCCAACGCCCAACGCCTTCGCTCTTCCCGGCGGCAAAGTTGGCGTGCATACGGGTTTGTTTCAAATCACTCAAGATGACGCCGGACTCGCGGCGGTTCTCGGCCACGAAATCTCCCACGTGGTTCTCAATCATTCCCAACAACGCGTCAATCAGGCCACCGGCGTTGCGGTAGGAACACTTTTGTTAGATACGATCCTCTCCGCAAAAGGGGCGGATAAAACCACTCGCGCCGCGACCGCGACTGGAGTTGCCGCCGCTGGAACCATGGGCATGATTTTACCCTACTCACGCAAAGCAGAACTTCAGTCCGATCAGCTGGGCACGCTCTACATGGCGCGCGCCGGATACGATCCAGCAGAAGCCATCCAGCTCTGGAAACGCTTTTCCGCCTGGCGCATCAAACAAGGCGAAAGCGAGTCACCGGAGTTTCTGCGCACGCACCCGCTCGATCAAAGCCGTGTTGCTGCATTGCAGGAGTTCCTGCCAACGGCCCAACGCGAGTATAAACCGCGCTGAGAACCGCAGGAGAATCCCTAGTAGATAGACTTACTTCGTAGCCTCCGTGCCTTCAAACTTCACGCGCGGGTCCTTCACATTCACAAGTTCATCTAACTCGTAGACGTTGTGATAGCCATATCCATACAAGTTGATGTAAGTCGGAACATTCAATGCCATCATCAGAGGTTTAGCTTCATCGGTGAATTGAGAATTCGATAACTGAATGCTTTTTAGTATGCTGATTTCAGGGCCGTTCTGAGCTGTCTTTATTATGTTATCTTGTAAGCTGATTACCGGACGGATCCCAGCCGTCTTTGATGTAAAATCCACCTGATTTCCTTCGAAGTTATTATTGCAGTAAATCAGTATTTTGGTGTCGGGTGACGGAATGGTTTTCCTGAGCGAATCTTGAGTAAAGTCCGTAAAAGCTAGATGCGTTGCACCCTTGAGATGAATGCGCTCAAAACGAAACGCTGAACGAGAATCAAGAATGATCACATTAGGCTCCTTGCTCATCTTCAAAAACGTATCGAAGTCGATGAGGCGGCGGGCCCGGTGAGCTTCGACTTCCGTAACCAAGCCTTTGAAATCCTCATAGCTGACTTTGGCTTTGGCGTATTTTGTTTCCTCTGCAAAAACTACGTTGGCTGCGATGATCAAAATGGATGCTGCGATGATTTTCGTTTTCATAATGAGACCATCGTATCCAAGTATTCGCGCTTTTGTGTAAAGAGCCTGTAAATTGTTGGCATCTTTTATCTGAAACGGAGCGTTAATGGATTCTTGGTCTGCAATCCCCAGCTGCGATTTAATGTAAGCAGATCAACGTCCAAACTCTATGCAAACAGCTTTCAAATACTCGGCTTCACGAAAAATGGCGGGATGATCCGCTGCATGGCCACTGCGCCACAGCTCTCTCCAAGGCCGTCCGGAGGCTTGTGCGGTTTCTGTTAGGAGCCAGAAAAAATCTTCGGAGGAAACATGTGCCGAGCAAGATGCCGCAACCAGAATACCGCCTGGCCTCAAGCGCGAGATCGCGGCTGCGTTCAAGTGCTGATACGCACGAATCGCCCCAAGACGCTCGGATTCGCGTTTTGCTAAAGTCGGTGGATCCGTGATGATGAGATCGTAATTTTCACGTGCTTCATCCATCCACCGAAACGCATCGGCTTGCACTACATGGCGTTTGACCTTGGCGATTTGAGAGTTGTTAGAATTTAAAGAGAAATTGCGCGCCGCGCTATCGAGGGCATGCACGCTGATATCCAGATCCGTGACGGAAGACGCACCACCTCTTGCGGCGTATAGAGAAAATCCACCGGAGAAACTGAAGACGTTTAACACATCGCGCCCTATGGCGAAAGTTTCAACCCGTGCGCGGTTGTCGCGTTGATCGAGAAAAAATCCGGTCTTCTGGCCTTTCAAAACCGCCGATTCGAAACGCAATCCATTTTCAGAAAACACTACGATTTCATCGCCCACTTCGCCGCAAAAACCCTCGCCGATTCCGTATTTCTCCGCACAGGCCGCCACGTTACGGCTCATTCTAAGCACCAGATATTTCGGAGTAAACACCTCGCGCAACACGCTCTCGATTTCCTCCCAGCGCGCCAACCAGCTCGTTGCATAAATTTTCACCACCAAAGTATCGGCATATCGATCTGCGACGATTCCTGGAAACCCTTCGCTCTCGCCCTGGATCATCCGCGCACCATCGGTGCCGGGTTGAATGATGCTGCCCTCGCGCTTCGCAAGGCAGGCACGCGCTTTTTCTAACCACCAATCGCGGTTTATCGTCATCGGCTTTCCGACGTGGAGGATACGGAGTCGGATCGGCGATTCCGCCTCATACATCCCGACCGCCATGAAACGATCCCGCTTGTCGTAAATCACCGCGAGTTCACCCGTTTCGCCCTCACGGTTCTGCGTCTTGATGCTCTCCGCATACACCCAAGGATGGTTGCTGCGAATCGCGCTCTCCGCCCGAGGATACAGCGTTAGCCGCAATCTCGATTTCTTGTCATCTGTCATGTGCAGGTCAAAGTAAGCACACTCATTTTTAAATCTATAAGAATCAACCCAAAATCATCTTCCTTGAGAGTTGAACTTTGAAATTTGGATTTTACTCTGACGTGTGCCCGCCACCTACACCACTCACGATCTTCCCGGCGGTCCTCGCCTTGCTCATGCGCATTTACCGGAATCCGAATGCGCGGCGTTGTCGATTTACATACCAGTTGGTTCGCGGGATGAAACGGGAAACATTCCATCAGGGCTCGCGCATTTTTCCGAGCACATGGCGTTCAAAGGCACGAAGACCCGCTCCGCCAAAGAACTCACGCTCGCCATCGAATCCGGCGGCGGCCAAGCGAATGCCTGCACCTCGGAAGACTATACGGTGTATGAAGCCCAAGGCGAAGCCGAACTGATGCCAGTGCTCATCGATGTGCTTGCGGATATGGTTTGGCATTCGAATTTTCCCGATAACGAAATCGAGCTCGAACGCGATGTGATCGGTGAAGAAATCACCATGATCCGTGAAACTCCCTCGGATCACATCAACGATTTGTTAGCCGCTGCTCTCTGGCCGGAACATCCGCTCGGACAATCCATTTCCGGTTCACTCGAATCCATCGAAACCATCGACCGCGACTGCTTGCAAAATTTTGCGAACGAACATCATTTCCGCAAAGACATAGTCATCGCCACCGCGGGCCCGATGTCTGCCGAAGCCATTCTTGAAATCCTTATCCCGCTCCTGCCGAAGCACTTCAAGGCCCCAGCGCCACGCGCCAGCAACGCGTTCACGCCTTGTCGGGAAATCATCGACCGTCGCCCTACGGATCAACTCCAGCTCGCCCTCGCATGGCACACTCCTGGTCGCCATGCGCCGGAACGCCACGCCCTGCGCATGCTCTCGCTCATTCTCGGCGAGTCCTCATCTTCACGTTTATTCACCGAGCTCCGTGAAGAACGCGGCCTCTGCTATCAGGTCGGCTCTGAGCTCTCGCTTTTTGAGGAAACCGGCGCCCTCCAGATCCTCGCCGGTCTCGATCCGGAATCGCGCGAGGAATCGCTCAAAACCCTTTTCAAAGAAACCGAAGACCTCGCCCAAAACGGCCCACGCCCCGGCGAACTCGACCGCGCGAAACGCCTCGCCATCGCCCAATCTAAGCTCAGCTTCGAATCCACCTCCGCCCACTGCGCATGGGTTGGCGAAGGTTTGCTTTTCTTCGGTCACATTCCTTCACCGCAAGAAGCCCGCGAAAACCTCCTCCAAGTCACCGACGCCGAAGTTCAGGCGATTGCGAAAAAAATCTTCGCTCAAAATCCAGCAATAGCTGAGATTCGAGCGTGACCAACTCCAGCAATTTTTTACCATTTCGTTCTCTGGCAGTTTCTCAATGTCCTCATTTTCTTCCTCTGTGCTCCTGTGGTAAATAAAAGTCCAACCCAAGAACATGCCCGCAAATCCATTTCATCCATTTTCCAGTGAGCATTTCATCACATTGGCCATTGGCTTTGTGATCATTGGATTGATGATCTTTTTTGCGAAACGATCGGAAAGAAATCAGCGCGTCACCACAGCCATTCTCGCGTTTTGTAACCTGATCTCTTATCCCTTCGCGCTCTACGCTTGGCGGGATCATCCACATTCGTTAGACAATCTTTTGCCCTTTCATCTCTGCGATCTCGCAGCAGTCGTTGCAGGCTTTGCCCTAGTATCCCGCAAACCCATCTTGTTAACTCTAACTTATTTCTGGGGTCTTGCCGCCACCACACAAGCGCTCATCACACCCGCCCTCAGCATCGGCCCGCCGGAACTTCCCTTCATCCATTTCTTCTTCCAACACTTTGTCATCGTAGCCGCGGCGCTCTACATTCCACTCGTTCTGAAATGGCGCCCAAAACAACCTTGGTGGAAATCCCCACTCATCGTGCTCGGCATTTCTGTCGGCTATCAAGCCATCGCCCTAATCATCAACTATTTCCTGAAAACCAATTTCGCCTTCGTCTCCCACGTGCCGGACAATCCCTCCCTCATCGATCACCTCGGCCCATGGCCGGTCTATGTCTTCGCGATGCAAGGCCTCGCGCTGATCTTTTTCCTCATCCTCGCGCTGCCGTTCCGCCGATCTTCAACCGCATAATTAGTCATCCAATCTTCCTTGTGCTCTAGCTCGATTCGCAACAGTCTTCACTATGGAAACGACTCAACCTATCCAGTCCGTTTCGCGACTATCTGGCATGGAGATTCTCAGCCTAGCCGTGCTTGCCCTTTGTGTTGCCCTCTGCGCAATAGCATGGATTAAAGGCTCGGAACGCGCTGGCTGTATCATGAATATCCGTAATGCTCAACAAGCTGTCCGAGGCCATGTAGGCATGAATAGTTTAAGTGAAGGCAGTCCTCTAAATTTGAATGATATCTTCGGTCCAAGTGGTTATCTACCAAAACCTCTCTGCCCAGCCGGCGGCACTTACACCTTTACGAATACCGTCCCGCCTGCGGGAACGCTGTTTTGCAAATGCAGCCACGCAAATCACGTGCCTACAGACTATTCAACTTGGTAAAAGCATCTCGTCGCTGAGAGAACTCGGATTTTTTGTTCGTAAGTTAGCACTTATTACGAACAATGTCCGCCCATGAGTTTTAGAAAATCGAATCTCGCCGCCGCTTTGCTGCGCACCGCTTCAATCGGAATGTTTTCCATCCTCTCCGCCTCCGCGCTCACCGATGAGCTGGGGCCAAAAAC
>JANPEG010000041.1:0-8526 GCA_031431855.1 Akkermansiaceae bacterium
TTTGTCACCGGCGGCGTCGTCTCATCTCTCGGAAAAGGCCTCGCAGCAGCATCCATCGGAACACTCCTCGAAGCCCGCGGACTCAAAACCCTGATGCAGAAATTCGATCCGTATCTCAACGTCGATCCCGGAACGATGTCACCCTACCAGCACGGTGAGGTATATGTGTTAGATGACGGTGCGGAAACCGACCTCGACCTCGGCCACTACGAACGCTTCACCTCCGGCGTCCTTTCCCAACTGAACAACCTCACCTCCGGTCAGGTGTTTGATTCCGTCATCAAAAAAGAAAGACGCGGCGAATACCTCGGAAAAACCGTTCAGTTCATCCCCCATGTCACCGATGAAATCAAAGACCGCATGCACGCGGTCGCTAAAAACAATCCAGACGTCGATGTCCTCATCACCGAAATCGGCGGCACGGTCGGCGATATGGAAGGCCTGCTTTTCATCGAAGCCCTGCGCCAGTTCGCTTTGGAAGTCGGTAAAGATAACGTCTGTTTCATCCACGTCACTCTCCTCCCCTACATCAAAGCCGCTGGCGAAGTTAAAACCAAGCCCACCCAGCAATCCGTCGCAAAACTCCGTGAACTCGGCATCCAACCCGACATCATCATCTGCCGCACCGAGGCTGATCTCGATGAAGACAATCGCAAAAAAATCGCGATGTTCTGTAACGTAGAGAAAAAGAACGTCGTCGCTTTCCGCGATGTCGATCACACGATTTACGAATGCCCACTCGATCTCCGCAGAGATAAAATCGACCGACTCGTAGTTGATAAAATCGGTCTCGGACACACGCCCTCACCCAACCTCGAAAAATGGGAGGCCTTCGTCCAACGGGTCATCCATCCCAAGCATAAAGTCACCATCGCAGTTGCCGGAAAATACATCGAACTCCAGGACGCTTATAAATCCATCTACGAATCCCTTATTCACGCCGGTGCTTATCACGATACCAAAGTCCAGATCGTCCGCGTCGAAGCAGAAGCCATCGAAGATCAGGGTGCAAAAGCCGTCATCGGTGATGTAGATGGCATCCTCGTTCCCGGTGGATTCGGAGATCGTGGAATCGAAGGAAAAATTCTCGCCGCCAAATACGCTCGCGAAAATAAAATTCCTTACTTCGGCATCTGCCTCGGCATGCAAATCGCCACCATCGAATTCGCACGTAACAAATGCGGACTCAAAGGAGCCAACTCCACCGAGTTCGACAAAAACACCCCTCATCCTGTCATCTGTCTTCAAGAAGAACAAAAAGGCGTCACCGACATGGGCGCCACCATGCGCCTCGGTTCTTGCGAATCCATCCTCTTCGCCGGAACCAAAGCCGCCGATCTCTACAACAACGCAGACCGCATCAAGGAAAGACATCGCCACCGCTACGAAGTGAACTCCGACTACCAAGACCGACTCCAAGAAGGCGGCCTCGTCATCTCATCCGTCTCCGCCAAAGAAGGTTTAGTAGAAATCGTCGAACTCCCCGATCATCCTTTCTACATCGGCGCCCAGTTTCACCCAGAATTCCTCTCCAAGCCCAACCACCCACACCCTCTCTTCTCCGGCTTCGTCGCCGCCGCCCTTAAAAAAGCGACGGATTAGTTCATCGTAGCTGGGGATTCCAGCCCCAGGCCGTTCTTGGGGCATCCTGCCCCAAGATTCCATTTACCCGCAGCGATCTCGTGAGAGAAATAGCTATGGCAGCGTAGCGGTTGCAGTCGCGATTGAAAATCGCGGTTCCTTTCGTGGTTCATTACCACCATCTGAAAATACCAGCCATTCGCCGCCATGCATCGTCACCACGTATAGCAACGAAAACACTCAAGCTGACCGTGATCACGAAGCACAAGAATGAAAGGAACCGCTATTTTTTATCGCGACCTCGTAAGCGAACTAGCTATATCATTTTCGCTCTTCTATTTCGTGTTTTTCGTGGTTAATTCCCTCATTTTCTCGGTCAACTCGGCGAGTTGACCCTACCGTTCAAAACAAAATCCGTTTTCTTAAAAACCGATCATGACAAATCCCCCAAGACCTCTATTCTCCCCCCGTGAGCTACCAGGTTTTTGCCAGAAAATATCGCCCCAAAACGTTTGATGACGTCTTGGGACAAGACCATGTCGTCCGAACTCTGCGCAATGCGATCGAGCAAAATCGACTCGCCCATGCCTATCTTTTCGTCGGACCTCGTGGCACCGGAAAAACCTCCACAGCTAGGATTTTTGCCAAAGCCTTAAATTGCACCAACGGTCCAAAAATCGATTTCGATCCCGAAGAAGATGTCTGCCGGGAAATCGCCGAAGGACGCTCTCTGGATGTTTTAGAAATCGACGGTGCATCTAACAACGGGGTCGATCAAGTCCGCGATCTCAGAGACTCGGTCAAATACGCGCCAAGCCGTGGTCAGTTCAAAATCTACTACATCGACGAGGTCCACATGCTTTCCAATGCGGCCTTCAACGCCCTTCTCAAAACCTTGGAAGAACCGCCGGATCATGTGAAATTCATCTTCGCCACCACCGAGGTGCAGAAAATTCTGCCGACGATTCTATCCCGCTGCCAACGTTTCGATCTCCGCCCCATCCCCACCCAAACGATTGCGGACCACTTGCTCCATATCGCTTCTGCGGAAGGCATCAAACTCGATACCACCGCCGCATGGGCCATCGCAAAAGGCGCAGATGGCGGAATGCGCGATGCGCAATCGATGCTCGATCAACTCGTCTCATTCTGCGGTGAATCGATCACCGAGGAAAATGTCCTGGATATCTTCGGTTTCACCTCGCGTGAAAAAGTCGCCGAACTCACCTCCAAACTGCTCGCCCGCGATACACCCGCCGCACTGAAACTCATCCAAACCGAAGCCGAAGGCGGACGCGAACTTTCCCAACTTCTCGGCGAACTCATCGGCTGCTTGCGCGGCTTACTCATCGCCAAACTCGACTCCTCAGCCGATGGCGAGGGCATTCCCGATAATCTCTGGAAAAAACTTCTCGAAAATTCAGATGAATACGCATCAGAGCGACTCCTCGCAGCCATCGACGTATTTGCTGATACCGACGGTCGGATGAAATGGAGCACCAACAAACGCCTGCATTTCGAACTCGGCATGATCAAAGCGATCCAAACACTTTCCGAAGTGCGTATCACCGATGTGATCAAAGTCCTCACCAAAGGAGCGGATCACTTATCTTACTCCGCACCGGCCGCCGCGCCTGCACCGGTTGCTAAATCCGAGTCTAGTCCAGCTCCAGCAGACCCCGCACCTGTCGTCGTCGTTCAAACCTCACCTCCCGCCCCCACACCGGAGCCGCCGGCAGAAAAAAAAACGAGTCATGACACTCTCTCCGCCTTCGACGCCCTGATCGAAAACGCACCGGACGAAGCCGATTTCCCAGAAGAACCCGCTCCAGCTCCAGTCAAAAAATCTGAACCCGCAACTCCCGCCCCAGCTGAGGTGAAAGTGGTCGATGACACCTTCCATCAAGATCCATTGATCCAAGCGGCTTTGGTGAAATTCGAAGCAAAATTTTTAACCGCCTAACACTTTATTTATGAACATCCAGAAATTGATGAAACAGGCCCAGCAGATGCAAGCTGGCCTCGCTGCCAAACAACAAGAACTCGCCGCACGCGAAATCGAAGTCTCAGTCGGCGGCGATAAAATCAAAGTCCGTGCCAACTGCGCCGGTGATATCCTCGCGATCAAAATCGATCCCACAGTCATCGATCCAACCGATGCCGAGTTCCTCGAAGAACTCGTCCTAAAAGGCGTCCAAGACGCCATCTCCCAAGGCAAAGCCCAAGCCGCCGCAGAAATGGGCAAGCTCACCGGTGGTTTAGGTATTCCAGGGCTTTAAACTCTAAACTCTAAACTTCAACTAAGAGGGATACTGCGCAGCGAATTCTTCCTTTGGAGTTTAAAATTTAAAATTTAGAGTTTCAAAAAAACAGGGCCACGTTTTCACGTGGCCCGGCTTTTTTGATGTTAGATACCTTTTTTGACGACGTCGGTAAGGAGGTCGATCACGCGGTTGGAGTAACCCCACTCGTTGTCATACCAGCTGACCAACTTGAAGAAGGTGCTGTTAAGCTCAATAGAGGAACCTGCGTCGTAGATGGAGGAAGACTTATCATGGATGAAGTCCGTCGAAACGACTTCGTCAGTCGTGTAGCTCAAGATGCCTTTCAAATAAGTCTCGGAAGCCTTTTTGAGTGCTGCGTTGATTTCTGCAAGTGAAGTTTCTTTTTCAGTCTTCACAGTGAGGTCAACACAGGAAACCGTAGGAGTCGGAACGCGGAACGCCATACCGGTTAGCTTGCCTTTAACAGCTGGGCAAACCAATGCAACGGCAACTGCGGCTCCCGTTGTGGATGGGATGATGTTGATCGCGGCGGAACGTCCACCTTTCCAGTCTTTCTTAGATGGACCGTCGACGGTTTTCTGAGTCGCGGTATAAGCATGAATGGTGGTCATCAAACCTTCTTTGATTCCGAATCCTTCTTTCAACAAAACATGCACAAGCGGAGCAAGGCAGTTAGTGGTGCAAGAAGCGTTAGAAATAAGGTGATGCTTGGCAGGATCGTAGTCGCCGTCGTTAACACCTTGAACGAAGGTGTGAACGTCCGGTCCTTTACCTGGTGCAGAGATGATGACTTTTTTCGCACCTGCAGTAATGTGACCTTGTGCAAGTTTGTCCTCAACGAATAAACCGGTCGACTCGATCACGATGTCAACGCCGAGCTCTTTCCATGGAAGACCTTCCGGGCTGCGTGCAGAAACCACTTTGATCTCGTGACCATTGACAACAATGATGTCGTCTTCAGCTAAATCAGGAGAAGATTTTTTGGATGAAACTTCACCGGCGAACTTGCCTTGCGTGGAGTCATACTTAAGGAGGTAGGCAAGGTTATCGGCTGGAACCAGATCACCTACTGCGGCGACTTTAAAGGTAGTGCCGAGATGGCCTTGTTCGACGAGTGCACGGAACACGAGGCGTCCAATGCGACCGAATCCGTTGATGGCGATAGTAGTCATATATTTTCTTTTGGTGAATCATACCGTGTCAGACTTTCCGGACGCGGCGGCGGGATTGTGCATGGAACGGGTGACGCGTCAACCCCACTCTGCAAACAGAAAAATCGCGAAAAATACCTCAAATCGGCGCTGATTTCCCGATTCTGAGAGTTCAGTTCGGAAAAATTCACTCTTCACTATTCAGTATTCACTCTTCAGACTCCCTCCATGCGCAACGCTACACCTCTCATCCTTGTCATCTTTATTGCCGGCCTCGCAGCTTTCCTTTCTTTAAGAGATAACACCCCTGACAGACCGGGAATTCAGAACGTTCCCGTCGCCCCTGCTGTTCCATGGGTCGCCGAGAAATCTGACATCCCAGCCGATCCTGCCGCTGTCTTCGGAACGATGGATAACGGCATGCGCTATATCATCCTCCCAAACAGCGAACCACCAGAGCGCCTGTCCATGCGCCTCCACATCGCTGCAGGCTCCCTTATGGAAAAAGACGACCAACAAGGCGTCGCCCATTTCCTCGAACACATGGTCTTCAACGGCACCAAAAACTTCGAGAATGCCAATCAACTCATCCGTGAAATGCAATCACGCGGTATCGCCTTCGGCGCACATGTCAACGCCTACACCTCATTTGATGAAACGGTTTACATGTTAGATATCCCAGATCTCAAAAAAGATACCTTGGACCTCACCTTCTCCATCATGCGCGACTTCGGCGATGGGGCTCTTCTTTCCGAAAAAGAAATCAATGACGAACGCGGCGTCATCCTCTCCGAAAAACGCTCACGCGATTCAGTCGGCTACCGCATGCAGAAGCTACAATTCGACACCTTACTTCCTAAATCACTCATCGCCAAACGCTTCCCTATTGGTGAAGAGGAAATTATCAAAAACGCGAAACGTGAACGCTTTGTCGATTTCTATCAACGTTACTACACACCTAAAAATATGACTTTCGTTGTCGTCGGTGATATCGATCCCGCCGAAATCGAAGCCCGTATCAAGTCCACTTTCGGCTCGATGCAAAATCCAGAAAATCCAGGCGAAGCGCCAGATCTTGGAACCATCACCACACCTGAAGGACTTGTCGCACATGCCTTCAGCGATCCAGAACTCGACAGTACGGATGTCTCCTTAGTTCTCGTTCGCCCTTACAAAGCGATCCCAGATACCAAGGCATCACGTACTGAAGAGTATCCCATGAATATCGCCAACTTCATCATGGGTCGCCGCTTTGAACGTCTTTCAAAAATCGAAAAGTCCCCCATTACTTCTGGAGACGCATCAAAGGACGCACTATTCAATAATGTCGAACTCGGTTCAATCTCCGTCACCGCCGCTGATGATCGCTGGCAAGAAGCCACTGCGGTACTAGAACAAGAATTCCGCCGCGCTCTCAAACACGGATTCACTGAAGCCGAACTCTCCGAAGCCAAAGCCAATCTCCTGAATGCATATCAAGAAGCCGTAAAACGCAAAGACACACGCAAATCTGAAAGCCTCGCCACGGCCATCGCCAAATCTATTAACGATAACACCGTTTTCGATACTCCGGAGACCAGCTTAGAAATTGCTACTGAGGCTCTTGAAAAGATCACCCCAGAGAATGTTCACAAAGCTTTCATGAATTTCTGGGCAGCTCAGGGTCATCACCTGATTCTTTCCTCGAAAACTTCCACTCCAGAAACCGAAAAAGAACTCGCATCACTCTACCAGAAATCCGGCGAAACTACCGTCGAAGCTCCTGCTGCTCGCGCAATCGTGCCATTTGCCTACACGAATTTCGGCAATCCTGGTGAAATCGAAAAAACCAGCACAGTCGATGATCTCGGCATCACTCAGATCACCCTCACTAACCATATCCGAGTCAATCTCAAACCCACGGATTTTGAAAAAAACCGGATTCATATTCTCGCTCGTATTGGCACAGGACAACTTTCCCAACCTACTGATAAACCCCTTCTCGATGCAGTGGCTACAAGCGTATTTGAAGGCGGTGGGCTTGCCAAACATTCTAACGACGAACTCGCAGAGATTCTTGCAGGACGCAATGTCTCATCTTCTCTTAGCATCGGAGAAGACGCATTCATCTTATCCGGCTCAACCACTCCAGAAGATCAACTCCTCGAGCTCCAAATCATGGTCGCTTCTATCACCGATCCTGGCTATCGCCCAGAAGGTCTCTGGCAGTTCCAAAAGAACATTCCTGTTCTTTTCCAAAACCTCAAACACACCACAGCCGGACCTTCTCAAGAATTGCAATCATGGCTCTACGGCGGTGATTCTCGGTATTCAATGCCATCCCAAACGCAAATCTCAAACTACACCATCGATGATGTCGTAAATTGGCTCTCCCCAGAACTTCAAGAAGGCTACCTCGAAATCTCAATTGTTGGCGATTTTGATCCTGAAAAAATCACCCAAGACCTTCTCAAAACCTTCGGAACGCTCCCAGCTCGTGATGCAGCACCAAAAACAAAAACGGTTCACAAACGCACGGTTCAATTCCCGAAACCACCCCAAGAAAAGAATCTCACCTACGACTCAAAAATTCCTCAAGCTGTTGCAACCGCGATATGGAAAACCGATGGTCTTCGTAACAATACTCAAGAATTCCGCCGCCTGAATGTCCTTTCCGATATTTTTGGCGACCGTCTTCGTGAAGAAATTCGCGAAAAACTTGGAGCATCCTACTCACCTAACGCAGGCGCCACAGGTTCCGATGCACTCGATAGTTTCGGCTACCTCGTTGGCCAATCCATTGGTAAACCCGAGGATATGACTTTGTTACTCGACACCATGAGCAATATCGCCAGCGAACTTGCTAAAAAAGGTGCCACCCAAGACGAGCTCGATCGCTCACTCGCACCTCTCCTCAGTAGTCTAGAGAAATCTCATCGCGACAACTCCTACTGGCTGACCACCGTTCTATCACAATCCCAAAGCGATCCGAAACGTCTCGATCTCGCTCGTCAGCGCGATGAAGATTACCGCTCGATCAAACTCTCTGAGATCAATGCCATGGCGAAAAAATACTTCCCAAAAACCAATCTACACAGAATCTCCATCGCCCCAAAATAAACTAGAATCCGTTCTTAGTTCTTCGTTCCTAGTTCTTGGTTGAGCTTCGCTCTGCATTTTTTCAAACCAAGAACCAAGAACCAAGAACTGCACCACATATGCTTCTTCCTTGAAGTTTAAAGTTTAAAACTTAGAGTTTTCACCATGCTCCGTCTCCCCTTCCGAAACAAAGTCTGGCGCGGCGCAGCCGGTGAATTCGCCGGCTCGGGGACTGGCGCGTCCATGGACTTCCAAGATCACCGTTCCTACTCCCCAGGAGACGACCCTCGCCATATTAACTGGCAGGCATACGCCCGCACCGGACAGGTCACCATGAAACTTTTCCGCGAGGAAATCCGTCCTGTCGTCGATATCGTCTTCGATGCCTCACCCTCGATGTTCTTTACCCCTGAAAAGAAAAAACGCAGCAC
>JANPEG010000042.1:0-66359 GCA_031431855.1 Akkermansiaceae bacterium
AAAAAAGTCGGCGATGAATGGCAAACCAACGGCGGCCGCGTGATCGCCTGCGTCGCCCAAGGAACTGACCGACTCTCCGCCGTCCAAGCCGCTCACGCCGCCGCAGACAAAATCACCTTTGCCGGCCTGCAACGCCGCACTGATATTGGAATTATGAATTTTCCCGAAAGCAAATCCATCGATCCCACATCGATCAAACTCACCCTCGATGCTGCGGCAATCAACCAAGGCATCGAAACCCTCGCCCAAGCTATCCGCCAAGCAAACCCCGAAGGCACGATTTCACTCGTCGGCATCCGCTCGCGTGGAGACGAGGTCGCCGAGCGACTCCTCACCCACCTTTCCGAAGAAGATCGCGAACTTAACTTCGGAGTGTTAGACATCTCGCTCTACCGCGATGACTTCGAACATCTTCGCGAAAATCCAAAACTCCAGGAAAGCGACATCCCATTCACCGTCGATGGCGCGCACATCATCTTGGTCGACGACGTCCTTTTCACAGGCCGCACCATCCGCGCCGCGCTCGATGCGCTCGCCGATTACGGTCGCCCCGCAAAAGTTGAACTCGCGGTTTTGATCGATCGCGGTCACCGCGAACTCCCGATCCACGCCAACTACACCGGAATTCAGTTAGAAACCGACCGCCACGATCACGTCCATGTCTCCCTCGAAGGCACCGATGGCGAGGACTCCGTCAAAGTGGTCGCCGCACCTCGTTCATGATCCCCACTCAGAAAAAGACCCAAGAAGAGCTAGCCGCCCTGCGCGAGGAGAACGGTGTTTTTCAACATCCAAATTCCGCACCACCGGCCCCGCAGCCTCCCCCCGCTCCGGCACCGCAGGAACCAAGGGAAATCAAACCCAAGAAACGCAGAATCCTCTCTCTCAGAAAAATGGAACCGCCACTGGCTCCCGCTATTCAGGTTCAAAACAAAACCTCCATCCCCCAGCCACGCCACGATATAGCCGACGTCGCTGAAGCCAGACGCCGCGTGGCTATGGTCGAATACTCCACCGCTATCGGCGACCCCGCAGCTCATCTAAAAAGGCTAACCGCACACCCCATTCTGTTGGTTTTCGCCTATTTTCCAGCCTTCGCGGCCATCTACACGGCATGGAGTACCTTCCATTTCATCACCCCAATTACCCTTATTTTCGTTTCAGGCTTGCTGACAGCTTATATTTTTTGGAGAAAGAAGCGCTCGCGCCACCACGCAGCCATCTTGCTCATCATACTAGTCATGACTCTCGTTTTTGGAGGAATCCATTACGCACCATACTTTTCCACTTATGCCTCGTAAAGACCTGCTGGACATCGCATCGCTCAAACGAGAGGAAATTGACCTCCTCCTCGATCAAGCCATCCCTTTCAAAGAACTGTTCACCCGCTCGGTGAAAAAAGTTCCAGCCCTCAAAGGCAAATCCGTCCTCACCCTCTTTTACGAGCCATCCACCCGCACCCTCTCCTCCTTCGAGGTCGCGGCCAAACGACTCTCCGCTGACGTCACCAACTTCGACGTCCGGAACTCCTCCATCACCAAAGGCGAATCCGTCCGCGAAACGGTCGAGACCCTCCAAGCGATGCGCACCGACTACATCATCGTCCGCCACTCCCGCTCCGGCCTCCCCGCCACCATCGCTGCCCAAACCAACGCCTCAGTCATCAACGCCGGCGACGGCGCACATGCCCACCCCACCCAAGCACTGTTAGACGCCTTCACCATCAAGGAAAAATTTCCCGACCCAAGCGGAAAGAAAGTCCTCATCATCGGCGATATCCTCCACTCCCGCGTCGCCCGCTCCACCTCCTGCATCCTGAAAAAACTCGGCGTCCACGTCGCCTTCCTCGGCCCCGGTTCCCTGCTCCCCAAAAACGGACCCGAAGGAATCCACCGCTTCACCGATTACAACGAAGCGATGAAATGGAACCCCGACATCGTCTACCTCCTCCGCGTCCAAATGGAACGCCAAGACGCACCCTTCTTCCCCTCCGTCCGTGAATACCACAAACTCTACGGCATCACCGACTCACGCCTCGAAGAAATCAGAAAACGCGGCCTCTACCTCATGCACCCCGGTCCCGTAAACCGCGGAGTCGAACTCTGCGACGCCGTCATGGACTACGAACGGTCCCTCATCAACGACCAAGTCGAAAACGGAATCGCCACAAGAATGGCAGTCCTCTACTACCTCAAGCCGAACTGCTAGAAAATCTAAACCGCCGAAGGCCCTCGGACTGCTGCGGTTCTTATCCGCAGCTCTCAGGGTTGATTCGTATAAACGGAAATGTTCGGTAGTGACCCATCGCTCCGATAAACAACGCCTACCGCAAAAGCTGGGAATCATCCCAGCAGTCCAAAGCCTGCGGCGAAAAACAATTCTCCTCCGCCCTGAAAGGGCAACTTATGCTAGCCTAGGGCATCGCCCTAGGTCACATCACCCGCATATTTTCCGGGCAAGCGAAACCCTCCGCTTCATCACCAACACCGCCGCAGCCCACACCCCGATTGCTGAGTTATCTGTCCCTACTCCACTCTTCAAAACCGATCGAGCTGCATGACTTTGGTCCATGCGTTGATAAAATCCTTGAGGAATTTTTCTTGGGAATCACTGCAGCCGTAAACTTCCGCGAGGGCGCGGAGTTCGGAGTTGGAGCCGAAGATGAGATCGACGCGTGAGCCGGTCCATTTCACTTCGCCTGATTTGCGATCGCTGCCTTCGAAGAGATCATCGTGAGCAGAGATGGATTTCCAAGTTGTTCCCATATCGAGAAGATTGACGAAGAAATCGTTGGTGAGTGCTTCGGGACGATTCGTGAACACGCCGGTGTTGGATGCATCGGCATTGGTTTTCAAAACCCGCAGGCCGCCAACGAGGACGGTCATTTCTGGAGGTGTGAGCGTCAGTAACTGCGCCTTGTCCACGAGCATTTCCTCAGCAGATGTCGTGTAGAAGGTTTTGGTGTAGTTACGGAAACCATCGGCATGCGGTTCTAACATCGCGAAAGATGCAACGTCGGTTTGCTCTTGAGAAGCATCGGCCCGACCCGGTGTAAACGGCACTGTGACGTTTTGGCCTGCGTTTTTCGCGGCTTGCTCGATTCCCGCGCAACCACCGAGAACGATGAGGTCGGCGATGGAAACTTGCTTTCCGTTCGATGCGCTGGCGTTGAACTCATTTTGTATTCCCTCTAACACATCCAGAACCTTGTTGAGCTGGGTGGGTTGATTGACTTGCCAGAAACGTTGTGGTGCTAGCCGTAAACGTCCGCCGTCCGCGCCACCGCGCTTGTCGGAACCTCGGAATGTGGATGCAGAAGCCCATGCGGTGGATACCAACTCGGAAACCGAAAGTCCCGATGCGAGAATTTTTACTTTGAGAGCCGCGATGTCAGCGGCATCGATCAAGGGATGAGTGACGGCTGGGATCGGATCCTGCCAGATAAGCTCTTCTGAAGGAACTTCTGCTCCGAGATACAGACACTTAGGCCCCATATCGCGGTGGGTGAGCTTGAACCAAGCGCGCGCAAACGCATCGGCAAACTGATCCAGATTTTCGTGAAAACGTTTCGAAATCGGCGCGTAGATCGGATCCATTTTCAACGCGATGTCGGTAGTGAACATCATCGGTGCATGACGTTTCGCAGGATCATGTGCATCCGGCACGGTGCCGGCACCGGCGGAATTTTTTGGCTTCCATTGCTGCGCACCCGCTGGGCTCTTGGTGAGTTCCCAATCGAAACCGAAGAGGTTATCGAAATAATTATTGTTCCATTTGGTAGGCGAGGTCGTCCATGCACCTTCGAGTCCGCTGGTGATCGTGGCGGCTCCGTTGCCATTACCGAAACTGTTTTTCCAACCGAGACCTTGCTCCTCGATGGGTGCGGCGGCTGGTTCTTTACCAACATATTGTTCAGGATTCGCCGCACCGTGTGCTTTTCCAAACGTATGTCCACCGGCGATGAGCGCGACGGTTTCTTCATCGTTCATCGCCATGCGACCAAAGGTCTCGCGGATGTCGCGCGCTGAAGCAATGGGATCCGGATTTCCGTTGGGACCTTCCGGGTTAACGTAGATGAGGCCCATCTGCACCGCAGCGAGCGGGTTTTCCAACTGGCGATCTCCGGTGTAACGTTTGTCATCCAACCATTTTCCTTCCGAGCCCCAGTAGATATCTTCTTCCGGTTCCCAAACATCTGCACGACCACCGCCGAAACCAAAGGTTTTGAAACCCATCGACTCAAGCGCGCAGTTCCCTGCGAGCACCATGAGATCCGCCCATGAAAGTTTGCGACCGTATTTCTGTTTGATCGGCCAGAGCAACATGCGGGCTTTGTCGAGGTTGGCGTTGTCCGGCCAGCTGTTCAGTGGAGCGAAACGCTGACCGCCACCACCGGCACCGCCACGACCATCTGCCGTGCGATACGTTCCCGCACTGTGCCATGCCATACGGATAAACAACGGACCATAATGCCCGTAATCCGCTGGCCACCAATCCTGTGACGTGGTCATCAGATCACCGATATCTTTTTTCACCGCCGCAAGATCCAGCGATTTGAACTCCGCTGCGTAGTCAAAATTTTCACCCATCGGATCGGACAGAGAGGAATGTTGGCGAAGGATGTTCAGTTGGAGCTGGTTTGGCCACCAATCCGTATTACGAGTGCCGCGACCCGCGCTGGTCATCGGGGTTTTGCCGCCAGAAAATGGGCATTGGGCGGCGGAGTCAGAATTCAGATTCGGAGGTGTGTCGTTTTCCATGTGATTGTAAGATTGAAAGTTTTTCGTTAATCGCGCTTGGAGATAGCACCTTGCTGAGAGATTGCAAAAAATTTGTTCAATTTCGACCCATTGCCAGCCAAAGGGCCATATCCCTGAATCCTGTTCGCAAACTGTATAAGATGTTTCAGAAATCCCATAAAATGAAATCGACGCCCATCCAGTATGGCTTCTATCTTCCGCTCCATCATACAAAGATCTTTCCCTATTTCCTTTAACCCATAACTTTCAGCCGATCTCAAACCATGAAACCCATCGTCTCACTCGTTACGCTGCTCATCACATGCCTTAGCATTTCTGCAGCACCTAAAGTCGCTTTGACAAATGTCGATCTAACCAAAGGCGAACCGATCCCAGCTGAAGCCAAACATTCCTGGACTCTTGGCGCGACGGGCGCAAAAGGCTGGATGTTTTGCGATAAGCTCACCACTCTCGATGCTCGGCAAATCGGAATTGTCGAAGTCTCACCCGGCTCACCAGCCGAAGGAGTTCTTCAAAAAGGCGATGTAATTCTCGGAGTGGCCGGCAAGCCGTTTTCTTACGATCCACGCACTGAATTTGGCAAAGCCCTCACCACTGCTGAATCCGATGCAGGGAAAGGCAATTTGAAGTTAACCCGTTGGCGCGAGGGAAATACCGAAGAAGTCACCGTCAAACTTCCCGTCCTCGGTGACTACAGCGCAACCGCTCCCTTCAACTGCCCGAAATCCAAACGCATTCTGGAAACCGGCTGCGAGGCTTTGGCGAAACGCATAGAAACAGCAGGATATGACAAAACCCAAAGCCCTGTGACCCGAGCACTCAACGCTTATGCTTTGTTAGCCAGCGGAAACCCCAAATACTTACCCATCGTTAAAAAAGAAGCCGAGTGGGCGGCAGGGTTCTCAAACGACGGCATGCAGACCTGGTATTATGGTTACGTCCTTTCATTTCTTGCAGAATACAAAATAGCAACTGGCGATGAATCCATCATGCCTGGCCTGACTCGCATCGCCATGGAAGCAGCTAAAGGTCAAAGTATCGTTGGCTCATGGGGGCATAAATTCGCAAGACCTGATGGCGGCCTCTTCGGCTACGGCATGATGAACGCACCGGGCGTCCCTCTGACAACTTCACTTGTCTTAGCACGCGCCGCTGGCCTTAAAGATCCAGCCGTTGACCTCGCCATTGATCGCAGCACGAAATTGCTCCGCTTTTATACAAGCAAAGGATCCGTCCCGTATGGCGACCATGATCCATGGATCCAAAATCACGATGACAATGGCAAAAATGGCATGGCAGCAGTCTTGTTTGGTTTGTTAGATGAAAAAGATTCCTCTGAATATTTTTCCCGCATGAGCCTTGCCTGCCACGGCGGAGAACGCGACACCGGTCACACCGGAAATTTCTGGAACATGACATGGGCTATCCCAGGCGTAGTCCAATCCGGCCCTCAAGCTACGGGTGCATGGATGAAAGAATTCGGCGCATGGTATTTCGACTTCGCGCGTAATTCGAACTCCGCATTCCCCCATCAAGGGCCGCCGGAACCTAATGGAGACTCCACCAAAGGTTGGGACGCTACCGGAGCTTACCTACTCGCCTACGCAATGCCTCTCAAACACACTTACATCACTGGCAAACGTCCTACCAAAGTCCGCCAACTCAGCGCCACCGAAGCACAAAGCATCATACTTGATGGCCGTGGTTGGAATAACAAAGATCGTAACAGCGCGTATGATCAAATGGACGGGGATGAGCTGTTGGAAAAGCTATCTAGCTGGTCACCCGTTGTTAGAGACCGTGCCGCGATGGCACTTAGTAGGAAAAAAGACGTTCCAATTCCCACTTTGATTGAAATGCTGAAATCAGAAAATCTCAAAACTCGCTTGGGCGCATGTGTCACTCTCGGTTACCTCAAAGGAAAAGCCGAACCCGCATTGCCTGCTCTTCAATTAGCATTAAAAGATAAGGATTTATGGATGCGAGTGAAAGCCACTGAGTCGCTCGCTAATATCGGCCAACCCGCAATGGTAGCATTGCCAGAACTACTGGAAATCATAGCCAAAGGACCAACCAAAGAAGACCCACGCGGCATGGAACAACGCTTCATCTCATCAACTGTTTTCGGACAAATGCTCAAAAATCCTCTCGATGGCGTGGATCGTGAGAAACTAGCCACTGCTATCAAAGCAGGCTTGAAAAACCAAGACGGTCGAGCACGCGGTAGTATTTCATCGATCTATAAAAAACTCTCCAAAGAGGAAATCGAACCACTCCTTCCAACAATCCTTGAAGCATCCGCTGTCCCCTCACCCAGTGGTGAAATGTTCGCGGACCAAGTGCGGATTGAGGGACTCAAGATTTTAGCATCCCATCACATCGAAGAAGGAATCCAAGCTTGTGTGAATTATATTGGCAACCAGAACCCATGGGCTAGCCAAGTTCGCACACCTGAATTGTTGAAAATTCTGGTATCATACGGCACTCATGCGAAATCCACGATTCCAGCACTCACACAACTTGCGGATACGTTTTCCAAGGGTGAGCCAGCCTTCCCAAAAAATTTAAGCCTACAAAAAGAAAAGGATGTTAGAGATGCTATAGTAGCCATCGAAGCCTCAACCGAGACTCCGACACTGATCAAAATCAAAAAGTAAAATGATCAGCCAATTTTCTAGGGGATGGCGTTTGAAAGTCGCTTTCACCCTCCTCACTACCTCAACCCTTAACGCCCAGTTCTCACCGGAATCTTTCCTTAACCCACCCATCCAGGCGCGCCCGTCCGCGCTTTGGACATGGCTGAACGGCCACATCGATCTCAAGCAAATCACCCGCGAGCTTGAGGAAATGAAAGCCAAAGGCATGCGCGGAGCCATCATCTGGGATCTCGGCAGCATTGCCGATCCACAAAAAATCATTCCTGAGGGTCAGGCCTTTTTCGGATCGGAATCGATCAAAGCCATCCATCACGCCATGGATGAAGCCGAGCGACTCGGCCTCGAACTCGGCTTCGTTGCTTCGAGCAGTTGGAACGCAGGCGGCACATGGATCACTCCGGAAAATGCCAGTAAAGCATTGCTCTGGAGCGAACAAACCGTCGAAGGACCATCAGAATTTTCCGCGGTTCTTCCGCTTCCCAAAAAAACCACCGAACATTTTCAAGATATCGCCGTCATGGCGGTGCCGGATAATTCTAACAATACCATATCTACCAGCGAATCCACGATCCGGCTCGATGCGAAACTATCACCCGAGGGAAAACTCACTTGGTCGGTTCCTGCAGGCAAGTGGAGGATCTTACGTTTCATCTGCAACAACACCGGCGAGTTTCTGAACTGCCCAAGCCCCAATTCCAAAGGCTTGGTGATTGATCACCTGAGCCAAAAAGCGACCGACGCGCACATCAATCACATGCTCGATACTTTATCGAGAGGCAGCAAAGGATTCGGCCCTTTGAAAATATTGATGTTAGATAGTTTTGAAGTCCGCCCCGCAATCGATTGGACGCCGGAATTCATCCGCTTGTTTAGAGCAGAACATGCTTATGATCCTTCCCCATGGCTACCCACGCTCGCCGGCTTCACCGTGCAAAACCAAGAACTCAGTGATCGATTTCTCCATGACTACCATAAATTTGTTAGTAATCTCATGATAAGAAATCACTACGCCCGCGTCAAAGAACTCGCCAATCAACGCGGCCTAATGTTTCTAGCAGAAGCTGGTCATGGCGGCCATCCCCGCGTAGATCCACTCAAAGCCCTCGGCGCATCGGATATTCCCATGGGTGAGTTTTGGAACCATCGAAAAAACTGGGTGACCAAAGAAGCCGCAAGCGCCTCGCACATTTATGGCAAGCGTCTAGTGAACGCTGAGTCGCTCACGGGTTGGCAACATTGGCAAGACGGCCCCGCTAATTACAAACGCTCAACCGACATCGCGTTCTGCGCAGGTTTGAACCAAATCACATTCCACACCTTCGCTCACAACCCACCCGAAGCCGGACTACCTGGCTTCGCCTACCACGCAGGCGAGCATTTTAATGTGAACTCCACTTGGTGGAATCAGGCCGGGCCGATGTTAGAAGACATGTCGCGCACATCCCATCTCTTACAGCAAGGAACATTCGTCGCGGACGTCTGCGCCTACTACGGCGATGAAGCTCCGAACCTCGTTCCCGCCAGACACATTTCCCCCACCATCAAATCCCAATGGCCTGACGATAAATGCGCGCACTGCGGCCGCGATAAACCCGTCGATCTCAGCTCGCTCGGAAAAGGATATGACTACGATTACATCAACGAGGAAGTCATCATCGACCGTTTAAAGGTGAAGGATGGTAAACTCGTTCTTCCAGACGGCATGAGCTATCGCGTGATGGTCTTACCTAATAGTGAAACTATCTCCATGAATGCTCTGATAAGAATCGGCGAATTTATCGAGGCAGGCGCAACCGTCATCGGACCGAAACCCAAACGCTCTAACAGCCTAGTCGGATATCCGGAACAGGAAAGATATGATAGCACAATCGAAATTCTAGCGACAAGAATCTGGGGCGATTGCGATGGAGAGAAAGTCAAATCCCATGCCTATGGCAAAGGCAAAGTCGTATGGAACAAGAGCATCGCGGATGTACTCTCAGAAATGGGCGTCGAGCGCGACTTTGTCCCAATAGACATCGATAACTCCGACCAACACATCGACTACATTCACCGCAGCACAGGCGGCAAGGAAATTTATTTCGTTTCTAACAGCGCAATAACTCGTGAAATCGTGCGCTGCCGCTTCCGTGTTGGTGAAGGCTACGTGCCTAATTTTTGGAATCCAGAAGACGGCAGTGTAACACCTTGCTACGCTTACGAAATCAAAGATGGATTCACTTACATCACCCTCGATCTCGCACCGGCATCTTCCATCTTCGTCGTTTTCCAAAAAGGCGAATCAAATGATCCCATCATCGAAATCACTACGCCCAACCCAACAGCCCTAAAAGTCACCGCCGTGGATGGTGACACAATTTCAGCCAAGGTCTGGAGCCCAGGCGATTACACCTTTAAAACCGTGAGCGGTCGCACAGGAAAATTATCCGTCCCTAACGTCCCAGCCGATCAACCGATCAACAGCCCATGGAAAATTTCATTCCCCAAGGATCGCGGCGCACCGGAATCCATCACAATGAATACGCTTACGGATTGGACCCAACATTCCGATCTCGGCGTGAAATATTTTTCCGGCGCAGCAGATTACCATAATACTTTCACACTAAGCGAGATCTCCAAGAATCCCATCATCCTCGATCTCGGAGCCGTGAAAGAAATCGCCGTCGTCCGCCTGAACGGCAAAGAAGCCGGAATCCTTTGGAAAGAGCCATATCAAATCGATATCTCAACTTTGACCAAAACCGGCGAAAACCACCTAGAAATCCAAGTCATCAACACCTGGAACAACCGACTCGTCGGCGATTCCATGGCAAAACCCGAAGACCGCATCACCCGCACCAATCTCACCAACAAATTCAACCCTAAATCCCCCCTGCTCCCCTCCGGTCTCCTCGGACCCGTGGTTTTGAAATTCCCCGTCACGAGAACATGTGTTCTAGGGAAATAGAATATTCATAATATCTGGCAAAATCGCCGTATACCTATTCATAATTTGAATAGGTTACAATATTTAACTCTTTTGACATATCAAATTTAAGCTCTCACCATTCTATCTAATGAATTTAATTACATTGTAAGACATCTATCACTATATGCATTCGATGTAACCACTCCGTATACACTCTTTAATATTCATTCATCAGATAAAACTCATGAAAATTCCTATCCAGAGTTATAACCACCAAATACCGACCTCGAACAGAGGCTTCGCATTGGTGGCTACAATGATGTTGATGATCCTCCTTGTGATCATCTCTGTAGGTATATTGAGCCTATCCACCGTTACTTTGCGAAATAGTTCTCAAAACTCAGCTCAATTACAGGCTCAGGCAAATGCGCGCATGGCATTGATGATTGCCATTGGCGAGTTACAAAAATATGCGGGTCCAGATCGTGCGATTACGGCCACATCTGAAATTCTAGCAACATCGTCCACCCCTGTCTCGAAACCCAATACCACGGGTGTCTGGGAGTCTTGGTGGAATTTTGATCCGACTGCCGCTCCGGATTATACTACTGAAAAAACCAATCGTTTCAAGCGTTGGCTAATTTCCGGTGATGATGCAGCCGCATCCTTGCCTAGTTTTGTAAACAACTCATGGACAGGCGACACTGTCGAGCTCGTTGGGGATGGCACTCTCGGAACTTCCGTCACGGATGACCAAAAAGTGATCGCTGGTCTGGTACCAGTGGTCGTAAACGACAAAGTGCAAGGCGGTTACGCTTGGCACGTCGCTGATGAGTCGGTCAAAGCACGCGTCAATCTCTACCGTGATCCTAGCAAGAATACGACATTGGCACAAAAGCGGGCTTTGCTTGCGGGGCATCGGCCCGATCCCTCTGTACTGGAAAGCGCCGACGGTAGCGCACTGACCTGTTTCCCTAACGACCAGACGCAAGCCCAATTCGTGAACGCCATGGCGACGACTGGCAAAGTCTTGGATCTCGATCAGGCCGAATTGTTAGATCAGGCACTTGGCAAAATCAAGCCCCTGCGACATCACATCACAACCCACTCACTGGGAGTGATGTCAGACGTGCGCAGCGGCGGACTCAAGCAGGATTTGTCGTCGATGTTCGAGATGGGAAGCGCGAGTGCCAACACGCTGCCAGCCGAGTTCACTAATAAAAAATTGTACCAGTCCACTCATGGTATTACTGGCGTGTCCGATCCAAATTGGAGCGCGCTAGCTGGTTACTACAGCTCCTTCCGGAATCTAACCACTCCTGATACCAACCCAATCGTTGCCGTGAAATTAGATCCGGCTGCCACCAATCCCGTGCCTACCGGATACAATCCTGCACCCGTCATCTCTAAGGTCGATACTATATTCAGTATCATCGGCAGACCGATCAAGGATGTTAACTGGATGTATGGGGGCGGAGGACCGGGCTCTACAGGTTATGCATACGATTATTTTGTGAACCTCATTTTCACGCCGATGGTCACATTGCACAATCCCTACAACGTCAATCTTTCTTTCTACAGCATGAATGTGGATTTCACTAACATTCCGATCGCCTTTAACTTCATGCTCCAACCCGCAGGCGTCGGGCCGTTTGTATCCCAGTCCATGGTTCCCGGAACCTTTGAATCCCTAAATAACATGACGTATAACTCCAGAAGGGGTAATAAGAAGTTTGTCATGAGAATCGCCGATTGGAAAAACGCCAAACCAGTTACAGTCGTTGCCGCCGACACTTTTGACATCAACGGACCGATTGTGATGAAACCAGGACAAACCCTTGTTTTTTCGCCTTATTTTTCAGCGCAATCGACTACTAGCGCGAATGCCGCCTCATTTTACGAGGATAGCAAAAACGTGACTGGTACAAGAACGATCGCATTTGATTGGAACAGTCACATGACCGGTACAATCAAGGCGAAACCCATATTCGTACCTGGTGTCGGATTCGAAACCTGCTTGATCACTCCCGCTCATACTCCTACTGCTTCATGGAACCTCCATCTACTTTTACGCGACCCCAATTCTCCTTATGTCACAGGCCCAAACCACCCTACGGACAGATTCTATGTTGAGTTCAAGGTGCAACAGCCAAGCTGGTATCCGAACAACCTACCCAACACAACTAGGACTCTTGCGCCACCCTCGTTTGAGGTGAACGCCGAACTTCAGGCCGATGCTACCAGTCTACCCATCAAGTATACCTCACTTAAATTCGATTACGCCAACGAGCCCAGCGCGAATAACATCAGAGATCTATACAATAACCGGGTTTACCGTTACCCGCCCGCACCCAACTCATCCCTGAGAGGGACTGATGTTGGTGCCCCGAACAGACAACCCTACGCAACACAAGGTGTCTACGCGCATCCGTTGGCAATCTTCTCTGCGTATGCCCGCACCACCAGCGGAGGCGTGTATGAAACTGGCAAGCGTGACCCGAGCGCAAACCCCGGTAACAGCAGTCAGCTCAACTTACTCCAAAACGGACGTTTGGCAGGCAAGCCCTTTCTTTTCCATAACCCGTCCCGGTCAAATTTTGTGATGAACCTAGCCACTGAAAAACCAGCGGCGCAGGCATACGAACTCAATTTCCAACCATTTCTAAGCAAGGGTGATTTTCAGGACTACATGGATGTGGATATCAACAGGGTTCCTTCCCTCAGTGGAAACAAGACGACTTCTGGTATCAAATCCGGCAGCTATCTCGAACTACCTTCCGGACCACTTCAGACCATCGCCGACTTCCGCCGCTCCAACGCTCTGTCTACTACTTATCAACCCTATTTCGTCCAACCCTTGGGCAATTCCCTGCTTCATCCGCTCATGTCTCCTGACAAGGTGTTACAAACCGATTTAACGATTTCCAGCAACGCAATGCTGGACCATTCGGTATTAGCGAACCATGCGCTTTACGACCGCTTCTATTTCTCGACTTTTGCCACCCAAGGCACCACCAAACCGGACAGTGTCTTCGAGCAATTCATGAACGGCACCGCTCCCCTGGCGTTGCAGGCATTTCAACCCTATCTGTCCACCGGCAAAACCGTGGCCAGCGCCAAAGCAGATCTCTATGCCGCCGGAGTTCCGAAAGATGGTGCCTACAAAACCGCGGCCGAATACCAAATGATCCGCAATCCCTTCAACGTAAACTCTACCAGCGTGCAAGCATGGAAAGCGGTTTTGGCATCGATGAAAAAAAGCGATGTCGCCACCTTGTGGGCACGCAATACGACATTGGAAACCAAAACATCAACGGGTATTCCCATCACTGCCATGTCGATGCCTAACGGTGGATCTCTCTCCAATGCCGCAGTGGATGCTTCTAAAATTGATAATGCCCGCAGCAATACTTGGAACGGCTATCGTGAACTAACAGAAACCGAGCTCGAAACATTGGCTGAAAAAATCGTGGATGAAGTGCGCTTGCGCGGCCCTTTCCTCTCGATGTCTGAATTCGTCAACCGTCAAGTAGGCTCGAGCAGTGCGCTCTCCTTGAGTGGCGCGCTGGAAGCCGCTATTGCCAAGGCTGAGATCAATGAGAAACTAAATGCAACCTCAGTGGATTCGTTTTTGAATCAAGTACCGGTCACGGCTGCGGACCTCATTGATCCGAAGCTCTACAATTACAAGACACCGGAAGCCACTCTCGGCAACCCTGCCGCGGGCGCGCCAGGCTGGGTCAGCCAAGGAGATTTGATGCGCATCCTAGAACCGTCCGCCACAGTGCGCGGCGACACTTTTGTCATCCGCTCCTATGGTGAGGCTCGGGACTCCCAGGGAAAAGTCACAGCCAAAGCTTATGCAGAAGCCGTGGTGCAGCGCTTTCCAGATTACGTGGATAATTCTGACCGACCATCGCTCAATGCAACGACCGACCCGATGGCGAAGACGGTCAACAAGTTATTCGGACGTCGCTTCGAGATCGTGTCTTTCCGCTGGCTTTCCAGCAACGAAATCTGATTCACATGATCTATCAATTATTACTCTTTGGACTCGCGCTCACAGGTTTATCTCTCGCTGTTCGCGCTCAGGAGCCAGCACCTACACCTGTGCAGATTCGTGCGGTGTTGCACGACCCGATAAATCCCGTTGCCAATCTATTTTATACTGACAAGACAGGAGCAATAGTTCCTCTGGATTTCAGGCCTCAAGATCTCACCGAACCAATGTTTATGCTGCCGATCGATGGCTCGTTGGTGTTATTTGACAAGGCTAACATCGATCCCAAAAAACCAGCAGAGAGTCTGGCGGCCAGCGCCAAGTTACCACTGGAAATGAAGCGGGCGATTGCCGTCATCATACCTTCTCCATCAGATCAGAAGCCCGCTTATCGAATGATAATCATCGACGATTCGGAGAAAACCTTTCCCCATGGTGAGTCACTGGTGTTATCCTTAGTAAAGGTGGAGTTAGCCATTGAGGCAGGTGAACACAAATTACTGATTCATCCGGGAAAAATCACCCGAGTGCCACCTGTTAAAAAAGTGAATGATTACAGCATGGCGCAGACAAATTTTCATTATCAGCAGAACGATTCGTGGGTGACCTTTACAGAAAGACAGTTGCAGTATCTCGATGCTTGCCGTCGGCTCTTCATCATTCACGCCACGCCCGAGGCCCTCCAACCGACGGTCACCACTATCGTGGATGTCACGGGGAATCTGAACCCGCAATAATTTAAATCCATCTCCTTGATTTCTTGTGTCCCATACCCTTAATGCAGGCACATTGGGAGGGACAACTGCAACTGGCGACCCTGCAAACACCAAGACCGGTGCTAGCACTCTCATTCCTTATCAGCGGTGCGAACACTTTCACAGGTAGTTTGAACATTAAAAGCGGTTCCTGGCTGGTTGGAAACGGGACCTCCGGCAATCACAACATCGTGAATACAATGATTCCAGCAAGTGCTGCAGGCACTAGTAAGAAACTCTTCACCCGAGTAAGTGCGAACATGCCATAATATCAACTCGGCTACGCCACAGGCAAAGGCCCTATTGTCCCGCCCTCAACGAAACTTGCGCTCGTTAGATCCTGTTTGAAATCTTCTTGCCCACGCGCGACATGATCCGCCCACCTCAGGATTCTTCTAACTAATGCATCCGAATCCCAATCAATATGGGAAGCCGCGGGCTGACACCAATTGAACGCAGGATTCGGATCAGTGCATACTAGCGAAACATCCCTCGGTGCAATAATCCCCTTATAAGCCAGATGCAATTGGGCTGCGGTGAAATACTGAGACTCATCTAATATGATCGCTGTTGGCGGCGTGTGCTTTAATAACGAACTTAGACAGCGATGAAAATCTTCTATATTATCACTCCAATCAGGAAGATTGTATGCGCCTGTTTTGATCCCATGTGTTTCCAAAATTTCAAGGAACTCGCGCTCCAGCATGGCAGGTTTTGGCTTCCTTCGCTCTTCTCTTACCATCAACACAATACGTCGATGGCCCAACTCAATCAGACGACGCGCCACGATTTTTAAAACAACTACTTTGTTTGGCCGACATCCTGGTATCCGAATTCCATTCATCCTACCTGCAAGCGCAAACGCTGGGGTCTCTTGCTGGGAAAACCACTCTAATATTTCTCTGGAACCAGCGAATATAATCCATGCATCCGCTTTGTTTTTTTCAACATGACGTTTCAATTTAGCCAAATCCATTTTGAGACCCGTTAAAGAGATCGATGAAAATGAACAGATATGCCCAGCATCCATCAGTTTATGCTGTAGATCTAACAAGTAAAAAAGTTTTCGATCTGTTTCCTCATAACATAAGATCTGGAATTTCATCACAGGCCTCGTTTGATCTTCCTTCACTGTGATTCTGCGCCGCTTACCCACTCCCCCAGATACCAACAGACCCTCCTTTTCTAAAATTTCAAATGCCGAAATCACCATCCGGTGATCGACCTCAAGTGACTTAGCCACAGTTGGAGCCCCAGGCATGTGGTTTTGCCAAAACCCACGCAAAATCTGCTCTTTAAGAAAATCAGCTAATTGTTCCGCTGTAGACTTCGTCCGAAAGCTCTTCATACACACCCACCTATCCACAAAGCGAATAGGTCACAAGAACCTTTTAACTTAAAATAGGAATTTCTGAATAGACCGGTCCACACCCGCTCCAATGGTCACTTCTTCAACCCGGCATCTTGAACCGCTTTGAAAATTGTTTCCGCCGCCAAGGTGTGACCCTTCAAATTCGGATGATTCACCTGACTCAATATCTCCGTTTGCGGCGTGCCTTTTCCGATCTCCGCTTTCCATGCTGTAAACACATCGGCGATGAGAACTTGCTGCTCTCTGGCCATCTTGCGAATCAGCTCCGCCCGCTGATTCAGTGGATCCTGAGGATTATCTAACTTGGCAGATGAATCTCCTGTCGGCGTCAGCAAGACCACAGGCACATTCGCTTTTTTTGCCGCAGCAATCATCTCCAACCATGCCGCCTCAACTTTTTCCACAGGCTGGCGTCTGTCGTTAAGCGCGTAGTCGATGAAAATAAGATCCGGTTTCAGTGATAGCACATCACGTTCAAAACGAGCTGCGCCCGGAATGGAATTTTCACCCCCTATAGCAGTCGTGATCACATTAATCACCGCATGGGGATATTGCTCCTTCAATTTCACATGCACCAAATGTGGATAGGACTCGAAGGTTTTGACCTCCGGGGTTTTATGATAGCCCGCCGGCACACTGTGACCATGAAACACCACCTGTATCGCGCGATTCTTCGGCCATGCCGTTTTCATCAACTCAGACAATGGCGATAAATCCTGAGCGTGAGCAAAACCTGCGATTACAAACGAGATGAAGATGGGGTGGAATTTCATAGAGAAAAAGACTCAGAAATGCCGACCTAAAAATCCAGCAAAAGAATATCATAGAACCCAACCCACTCCCCCCTTTGCGCCTTTGCGCGAGACCCATTCTCTTCCAAAGCTAAACTCGGGCTTGATATCCTACACCTTTCCGAAGCAGACTCCCGCCCCCTCTACTAAGGGATTGCACCATGTCTACCAATCAAGAAATCCGTGTTTTCGCCCCCGCAACCGTCGCTAACGTTGCTTGCGGTTACGATGTCCTTGGCTTTGCCATCGACTCGCCAGGCGATGAAGTCGTCGTCCGCAACTCCTCCAAACCCGGCCTACGCATCACAGAAATCACTGGTGACGGTGGAAAACTCCCCAAAGACCCAACGATCAATACCGCTGGTGTGGCCGCGCTCGATCTCTTGAAACACCTCGGTATGCTCGACCGCGGCATCGAGATGGAAATCCACAAGAAAATGCCTTTCGGCTCTGGCCTCGGGTCCTCGTCCGCCTCTGCGGTTGCAGGTGCTTATGCGGTCAACAAACTCATCGGCGAACCCCTTTCCAAGCGCCAACTCCTCCCCTTCGCCATGGCCGGTGAAGCTTCCGCCGATGGCGCATGGCACGCGGATAACGTCGGTCCTTGCTTGCTGGGAGGCATCGTTTTCATCCGTTCCAACGAAGAACTCGATATCGCGCAAATCCCCTCCCCTAAAAATCTCTGGGCCGCGGTGGTTCATCCCGACATCGAAATCCTGACCAAAGTCGCTCGTGAAATCCTTCCCAAGGAAATCCCGCTCGTAAACGCCACCCAACAAATCGGCAACCTCGGTGGCCTCATCATCGGTCTGATTCAAGAAGACTACGGCCTGATTTCACGCTCCATCCACGACGTCATCGCCGAGCCCCGTCGCCAGAAACTTATCCCCGATTTCTACAAAGCCAAACGCGCAGCCCTCGGAGCTGGCGCACTCGGTTTCTCGATTTCTGGCGCAGGCCCATCCGTGTTCGCGCTCTGCGAAGGAGAGGAAATCGCCCGCAAAGTCGGAGCTGCCGTCGAAAAAGTCTTCACCGCCATCCCCATCAACTGCCAGGTTCACATCTCGAAGATCAATCCTCGCGGAGTCCACGAAGTGAAAAGCTGATTGCCTGAATTGACGTGAAATATCACTCCACCAACAATTCCTCGCATCAGGTCGATCTCAAAGAAGCGATCCTGCGTTCGCTCCCTGCTGACAACGGGCTCTACATGCCGAACCAACTTCCCACTCTGCCTCAAGAGTTTTGGGAAAACTACCGAAACCTTTCCTTCCAAGAAATCGGCTTCGCCGTCGCCAACGCATTTTTCGGCGAGGACGTCCCCGCCGATGAGCTCCGTGAAATCGTCAACGGAACCCTCGAGTTCGATGCTCCCTTGGTCGAACTCGCACCCGACGATCACATCCTCGAACTCTTCCACGGACCCACACTGGCGTTCAAAGATTTCGGTGCACGCTTCATGGCGCGCTTGATGGCACATCTAACAAAAAATGAAGACCGTATGCTCACGGTCCTCGTCGCCACCTCCGGCGATACCGGCGGCGCGGTCGCATCTGCTTTCTATAACGTCCCTGGCACACGTGTGGTGATTCTTTATCCGAAAGGCAAAGTCTCCGGCCTTCAGGAAAAACAACTCACCGCTCTCGGTGGAAATATCACCGCGTTAGAAATCGAGGGCAGCTTCGATGATTGCCAAGCCCTCGTGAAACAAGCCTTCCTCGATCGCGAACTCTCCGAGCGCATGAACCTCACTTCGGCGAACTCGATCAACCTCTCCCGCCTCGTTCCACAATCGTTCTACTACATCCACAGCACAAGACAACTCCCCGAGGGTGTGAAACCCGTGTTCGTGATTCCCTCCGGAAATTTCGGCAACCTCACCGCCGGCCTGCTCGCCAAACAACTCGGCTTACCCGTCGCCCATTTCCTAGCCGCCACCAACCGCAACGACGTCGTTCCAGAATACCTCGAAAAAGGCGAATACCATCCACGCCCCAGCGTCGCCACGATCTCCAACGCGATGGATGTCGGCGCGCCTTCGAACTTCGTTCGTATGCAGGCCTTGTTTGGAAACTCATGGGAAAACATGCGCCAACACATCAGCGGCATGAGCTTCAGCGACGACGAAACTCGCGTCGCGATCCGCGAGGTGAAATCCCTTTTCAATTATCAAATCGATCCGCACGGCGCGGTCGGTTGGCTCGCCGCGCGTTCTTACCGTAAAGCACATCCCGGTGCTGTGACCATCACTCTCGAAACCGCACACCCCGCGAAATTCCCCGACGTCATGGATGCCGAACTCGGCAAAGACAGCGTCGAAATTCCAGCACGCCTCGCCATCCTCGCAGATCAACCGAAAGTCGCCACCGCTCTAACCAAAGACTGGCAGACCTTCCGCGCATGGCTCACTGCCAACATTGATTAGTTTTCCGATATGAAGCTCCAAGATACCCTCACCCGCAGCCAAAAAGAAATCCGTCCGATTGATGGCCAGACGTATCGCTTCTATTGCTGCGGTCCAACGGTTTACGGCGCGGCACACATCGGAAATTTCCGCACCTTCGTGCTCCAGGATGTTTTCCGTCGCACGCTCGAAACCGGAGGAACCCGCACCCTGCACGTCCGCAATCTAACAGACGTCGATGATAAAACCATCCGCGACTCGCAAGCCGCCGGAGAAACCCTCAAAGCGTTCACCGATCAATGGCGTGATAAATTTCACTCCGACTGCGAGGCGCTCGCCTGCCTCCCTCCACACATCGAGCCATCTGCGGTCGAACACATCCCTCAACAGATCGCGATGATTGAAACCCTCATCGCCAAAGGCCACGCCTACGCCTCGGATGATGGTTCGGTGTATTTCAAAATCTCCTCTTTCCCAAACTACGGAAAACTCTCTCATCTCGACGAACGCGAACTCGATCTAGGTAAAACGCAGAACGCCCGCGCGAATTCCGACGAATACGAGAAAGACAGCATTTCGGATTTCGTGCTCTGGAAGGCACGTCGCGACGAGGATGGTGAAAATTTCTGGGAATCCCCATGGGGCCAAGGCCGGCCCGGTTGGCACCTCGAATGCTCAGCAATGATCGCCGAATACCTTGGCGATTCCTTCGACATGCATTCCGGTGGTGTCGATCTGGTTTTTCCTCACCACGAAAACGAAATCGCCCAAAGCGAATGCGCCTGTGGTGGTCACTTCGCGGCGCATTGGTTTCACATTACTCACCTTCTCGTCGATGGCGGCAAGATGTCGAAATCCCTCGGCAACATGTACACCCTCTCCGATCTCGAAGCCAAAGGTTACACCGCGATGGAAGTTCGCTACGTCCTCATCGGTGCGCATTACCGCAAGCAACTCAACTTCACTCTCGAATCACTTTCTGGTGCGAAAGAAGCTCTCAACAATCTCGCTAAATCCGCCGCGAAACTCGCCGCTAACATGGGTAGCGAAACCGCCCTACCTTCCGCCGATTTCGGGGTCTTCCAACCCGCATGGGAATCACTCAACGACGACCTCAACACCCCGGGCGCACTCGGTGGAATTTTCACCGGCCTCCGCGAGGCATCGAAGTTCACCGGCAAAGAAGCCGCCGCCGCCCTAGCCGGACTCAACCGCATCCTCAAAGCTCTCGGAATCACGCTCCCAGAAATTTCCAAAGACAACACCGAGATCCCCACCGATATCCAACAAATCGCCGACACCCGCTGGGCCGCCCGCTCTAATAAAGATTGGGCAACCTCAGACAAACTCCGCGACGAACTCGCAGAAAAAGGCTGGACCATGAAAGACGGCAAAGACAGCTACGAACTTTCTAAAATCTGAATCCAACGCATTCAGAACCACCCTCTTCATTGAAATTTAAAGTTTAGAATTTAAAATTTTGAGATTCTCAGTCCTCGGCTCCGGCTCAACCGGCAACTCCACAATCCTCGAATGCGGCTCCACCCGCATCCTCATCGATGCCGGACTCTCCGCGAAACAACTCTGCGTTCGCCTAGAATCTCTCGACATCGATCCCGCATCCATCTCCGCCATCCTTCTCACCCACGAACACGGCGATCACATTCGTGGCCTTAAGAACTTTCTCAAAAAGCAACCCACTCCGATCTACACCACAGCTGAAACCGCTCACGTCGTTCGCGAGTCAGGTGTCGACGGTGCCGAATGGATTACCTTTGAAGCAGGACAGGAATTTATCATCAATCACCTAACAGTAAGCAGCTTCGAGATCCAACATGATGCCGTCGATCCCGTGGGCTTTGTAGTTTCCAATGGCAACTTTCGCTTCGGCCTGCTCTCAGATGCGGGATACGTGACTTCTAGCGTTAAGGTTCATCTTAAAAAACTCTCCGCTCTTTTCGTCGAAGCCAATTACGATGAAGAACTTTTAGAACTCGACACCAAGCGTCCTTGGTCGATTAAACAACGCATCGCCTCCCGCCACGGCCACCTTTCTAACTTACAAGTCGAAGAGCTCCTCCGTGAAGTCTCACATTCAGGACTCACACAAATCGTCTTCGGTCACCTCAGCTCAGATTGCAACTGCCCGAAAAAAGTTACTTCGCATTTTTCAGCAGTCATCGAAGAACTCGGTCTCTCTACAGCGCTCCACTGCGCCACTCAGCATGAGCCGACCCCTTGGTTTGAGCTGTGAACCGTGGCGGCAATCGCAGCGGAGCGGAGATGGACGGACAGGAAAGTCTAATCAATCCGTCAAATCACAACCGTCATGCCAAAATATATAAAAAAGAGATGGGCAGTTAGGATCGCCGACGCCCTCGTCGGCCTTTATCCCCTCACTAGCTTGTGACTAATATCCCATTGCCGACGAGGACGTCGGCGCTCCTAAGTTCGATCTTCAATTAACGATCTTCACCGGCGTGCCCAATTTCACTTCAGCGTAAAGCAGTGGCACAAAATCTTTCGGCATGCGGATGCAACCATGCGATGCTGGATCACCCGGGCTTGGAATATTTCCAACGTGCATTCCAATTCCGTAATCTGTTAGACGCATCCAATAAGGCATCGGCGCCGGCATGTATCGCTCACCGGATTTACGAGGAGTCCCGGGAGTAGCATCATCATTCACCATTTCTCCTAGCTCATTTTCAATCCAGCCATACTTGTTGGAATGTTTATCCACCAGCATCTCGCTGACCCGATATGTTCCTGGGCGTGTCCCACGACCTTCGATACCAGTTGCCACGAAACACCACCCAACCTCTTGTGCTCCACGTTTCACCGTGGCGATCTGCTCACTCAGATCAATGTGCACAGAAATTTCACCCGGCCCGCCGACATCGTGCCATTCATACATGATTCGCTCCGCTTTCGCTGGTTCAGGCGGTGGTCCAAATGAACATGAACTCAGCAGGACACAGAGAGCCGCTGCGGTGATTAAAAACTTATTGGTAATAGAGTTCATCAGGACGTAATTGCTATTGTATGATAGCTTCGCCATGTAAAGCATTTGATTGACCGTAATTCATTTTTTGGCCGATTTTCTTAAATATCTGGCAATTTCGCTATCCTTGTAAGAAACCACGGCGAAATTTCGTTCTTTGAAGACTTATAAAATCATGCGCTCGCTCAGATTTCTCCCATTCATTACTGCCTTTCTAGCCAATCCTCTCATGGGTGTGGAGCAAACTGGCGAACAACTCTATACGCTTTATTGCTCAGCTTGCCATGCTCCAGATGGCAAAGGCGCGAATAACGGGGCCTTCCCACCTTTAGCCGGAAGTCCATGGATCGAAGGCAACCCAAAGCGGTCTATCGCCATTGTATTAAATGGCTTACACGGCCCCATCGAAGTGAAAGGCAAGACCTATAATCTCGAAATGCCGCCCCAAGGCGCGGCTCTCTCAAATGAGCAAATCCTCTCCATTCTCAACTACGTCCACACCGCATGGGGCAACAAAGGAGAAAAAGTTCCCGTGGATCTCATCCGCGTCACCCGCTCGGAATTCGAATCTCGCAACCAGCCTTGGACAGCACCCGAACTCCTTAAACTCTTTCCTATCCCAATCCAGAAAACCGCACTATCCGATCTCACCTCACGCGTCTACAAAGGCCAGTGGAACCAAATTCCCAACTTCGATAAAATTCAGGCAGAAAATATCGAAGAAGAACATGACGGTTTGATCAATCCTTCGATTGCAAAATTAGATGCCAATTTTGGCATCGTGTGGGAAGGAAACTTCGAAGCTCCTGAAAGTGCGGAATTCGAATTCGCCCTCGATTCAGACGATGGCTCACGTCTTACACTCAACCAAAACGTCGTTTGTGAACTAAACGGCACTGGGCCTATGGATGGTACCCGCGCGAAAACAGGTAAAATCACTCTGAATAAGGGTAAAATCCCATTCCGCATGGATTTCTTCCAAAACGCAGGTCCTAAAAGCCTGAGTCTTAAATGGAGAAAATCCGGTGACAAAGAGTGGAATTGGCTGAGTGAAAAATCAGTAACCTCTAATGAAAGCAAACCAAGTATTCTACTCATACCAACAGATGGTAAAACCGTGATTTATCGGAATTTTATCCAAGGCACTACATCACGCGGCATTGGCTTCGGCTTCCCTGGCGGCCTTAATCTCGTTTACTCGGCAGATAACCTCGCCACAGAACTTATCTGGAGCGGAGATTTCATGGATGCAAGTCGCCACTGGATCAACCGAGGCCAGGGCAATCAGCCGCCATCCGGCGAGAACGTCATCAAATTGACCAATAGCCGCTTCTTGCCTGCTGAAGCTCGATTCAAAGGCTATTCTTTAGATAAAGAGGGCAACCCAACTTTCAAGGTTTCCATCGGAAGCCAAGTCCTCACTGATTCATGGAAACCCGGAAAAGAAGGCGCTTTACTGCGCACTCTCACACTCACCGGTGGATCCGAATTAAAAATCCCTCTCGGTAATACCGCTGTCGCTGGTGCCGAATCCGTCACTCTCGCCCCAGGCAAATCGGTTACACTTACCTACCCGCTCAATTAATTCCCCTCAGAACCCTCTCAAAGAACATCATTATGCGCTTTCTTATTCTCCTAACAGCCACCGTCACTACGGCTTTCTCCCAAATTCAATCCGACTTTTATCTCCGTGAGGAAGTCCCCCTTCCAAAAGGCGAAATCATGGAGATTTCATCCATCGCTCTCATGCCAAATGATCAGGTCGCGGTCGCCACTCGCCGCGGCGATGTCTGGATCTGCACCGGCGCTTATGGCGATGATCTCTCCAAAGTCACTTGGAAAAAATTCGCACACGGGCTCCATGAACCCCTCGGCATGTATTATCAGAAAGACTCGCTCTTTCTGACCCAACGCCCCGAATTCTCACGCATTCAGGACACCGATAATGATGGCACCGCAGATGTTTTTGAAACCATCAATTCCGATTGGGGCATCAATGGCGATTACCACGAATACGCCTTCGGAACATCGCCAGATAAAAACGGAGATGTCTGGATCACTCTATGCCTCACTGGATCATTCAACGCTGATTCCGACTGGCGTGGATGGACGGTTCGCATCACACCGGATGGAAAGATGATTCCGACCTGCTCCGGTATACGCTCACCCGGCGGTATCGGCTTCAATGCCGCAGGCGACACTTTTTATACTGACAACCAAGGTATTTGGAACGGCTCATCGTCCCTCAAATGGCTCAAACCCGGCTCCTTCCAAGGGACTCCTGACGGCAATAAATTTCACAAGCTCGCCAACCTGCCTGAGCCTCCAACACCCAAAAACGGTTCACGTGTTCTAACCGAACGTTTACTGTATCCAGATTTCATACCACCAGCCGTGGTATTTCCTCATGGCAAAGTCGGCCAATCCCCGACCGGCATCGAACCCGATCTCTCCAATGGAAAATTTGGCCCATGGAAAAACCAGGTCTACGTCGGAGAACAAACCCACTCTCAAGTCCAACGCGTCTTTCTCGAACAGGTCAACGGCATCTACCAAGGCGCAGTGTTTCATATGATCGAAGGCTTCGAAGCCGGACTCATCCCCATCAAACTTGACCAGAAAAAAGGCATTCTCTTCGCCGGCGGATCTAACCGGGGTTGGGCATCACGCGGCAGCAAACCCTTCACCTTCGAACGCGTCAAATGGACCGGAAAAACTCCTTTCGAAATCCTCACCATGGAAGCCGAACCCGATGGTTTCACCCTCACCTTCACCGAACCCGTCGATGAAGCATCCGCTTCAGATCCCGCCTCTTACTCGATGGCAGCATGGACCTACATCCTTCAAAGTAAATACGGCTCACCTGAGGTCGACCAAGCAACTCCCACCATCAAAGCAGCAAAGCTTTCCACCGATAAAAAATCTGTCCGACTCACCATTGATGGCCTCGTTCGCGGTCACGTTCATCACCTCAAATCTACCGGCGTGAAATCCAAATCCGGTCAAGCTCTCTGGCATACCGACGCATACTACACGCTCAACGAAATCCCAGCGAAGTGATTTTGGTTAGGTTACTGGATAGATAGAACGCTCTTAACGCAAAGCGCGCATCTAATAATCCTCACTCACGATGATAAAAATAAAGCAGCACCAACAACCCGACTCCAGTCCCCCAGAGTAACCAGCTGTTAGTGATAAAATACGGGTAAACCATCAGCCCCACTCCTATCGCACGCGGTTGCCAAAGATCCAATCGCTTCCCATACATGAATGCACCCCAGCCAATAGTGCCAAAAATAAAACCGGCCAGTATATTATAGGGATCAAAGTTCAGCATGACGCTTAAATGATTAAAGATTTCAAAACAGAGACTCGAAACGACTTCTGTAACACAAAATCCCGCAGAATAAAACGATCAAAAGCCAAAAACTACAGCTTTTCGCTGATACGGCTTTCGCCCATAGCCTTCCAAATGTCTTTAGTAAACATGTTGTCGAAAACCTGATCTATACCCACGACTTGGTAGAGTAGAATGATCCCCCAGAAGATCGACTGATAGCCTTTCTTCGTGCTCTTGTGCCGTAATCTCCGCTGCGCAATGAACGCTCCAGGCCAACCACCAGCGATCTCGGCTAGATACATGATCGTCTGTGGTACCCGCCAGCCATAAGCGATCGCTTGGCGCTTATCATACTCATAAAGCTTATAGGTCGCTATTGAGATGATCATCATCTGAGACGCAGGAATCCACCAAAACTCAGATAGATTCGCAACTCCCGCAATCGGCCAGAATAAAAGCGTTGCTAGCTGCAGCCAGCCCAAAACCTTGACGCTCCCGTTAACCAAAGAGGCGTCGACCCCCTTCGCACACGGCCGCCCCTGCACATCCGTCCCCACCACGAAAGGAAATTCTATGTTCAATCCCGGTATAATTTTAGTTCCCTTGAACTCCCTCAAATGCACGAACAACCTTTCACCTTCGCACTCCAACCAGCCGAATCCCCGTTTTTGATCCCACGCCACAATTTTCCCTGTCCTAACAACTGGGTTATCGTTTTTTTTAGGATTAGGGATCTGCAAGCGCTTTTTCTCCATATCAGAAGGGGACAATTGAAGTATGAAAGGTATCGATACTAGGCAATCGAAATCAACAGCGAAATCAACATCAAGCCGACTGTCTATTATCTTGCAGATCCTTTTATTCACCCACTTGCAATCTCGCGTAGGCTCGCCATGGTTTGCACATGCCTTTCGCTCCGAAACCAAACTCCGCTCTGCTTATTGTTGGCCATGGCTCGACCGAGAACCCGGATTCCTCCACTCCCTACTTCGATCACGCACAAGAAATCCGTAGTAGAAACCTTTTTGCCGAGGTGCATGTCTGCTTCTGGAAAGAAGAACCCTCCATGCGTGAGGCCCTGCTCATGATCGATGCTCCCGAGGTCTACATCGTCCCAGATTTCATTAGCGAAGGTTATTTCACCCAAGAAGTCATTCCACGTGAACTCGGACTAAGCGGCGACACTACCATACGTGATGGGAAAACCCTGCATTACTGCCTCCCTGTCGGAGTCCATCGTTCAATGACCGATCTTATTATGCGCCGAGCACGCGAGGTTGCTCCAGATGCCGATCCCAAAGACACCACCCTCATCATCACCGGACACGGCACTGGCTTAAACCAAAACTCAACAAAGGCCATCAAAGACCAGGCCGAACTCATCGCCAATTCAGATGCGGGTTATCGATGCGTGACCGATGCTTACATGGAAGAAGCTCCGTTCATTGCAGAGTGGGATAAAATGTCGGAAACCAAAAACGTTGTGGTCGTTCCCTTTTTCATCTCTGACGGTCTGCATTCCTATCAGGACATTCCCGTCATGCTTGGAATAGAACCAGAGGTCGGCCCTGCGGCGAGCCAACGCGCCGTCTTCCGCCACAACCCGCATCATCTGAGAGAAAAAACGCTATACTACTCATCCGCCATTGGCACAGAACCTCTCATCGCGGATGTCATCCTCGATCAGATCAGCGATTTCGATGCGAAACATTCGCCTCAACCTCCCAAGCCGAACCCCGAGCCGAAACTTGCCGATCACTTAAAAAAACTCATCCGCAACGGTGTCAACCAGATCGGCCAAATCCAAATCCATCCGGATTACTGCGAGTTCGAATACGCGCTCTTTCACATCGAAGACGAAGACTTAGCCACTCAACCCGCTTACGGCGGACTCGATCATTATCACGGTTCGGAAATGTCGCGGGAACTTTCCACTTACGCGGAAGACGGCGAATACCGTTTCACCAAAGGAAAGATCAACCTGCGACGCGGTTGGGTCATCACACTCGATAAAGAGCAGGATTTATTGCACGCCCTCGATCAGTTTTACCCCGGATGCACCGCGCTTTTCATCAAACATCAGGATGGCACCTTACCGATCGAAAACCTCCGCGACAAACTCGCCAGACAAACTGGCATGTACCGCTACGCCGGCACGATCAGCGATGCTGGAGCCCAAAAACTCATCCAAAAAGTCTGCGGACCCGCACACAACTGCGCCAAAAAAATCCTCTGGAAACTCGACGAACAGACCCCCCTAGATGACAGCGAAGCCTCCCGTTTCAATGGTGTTCCCTACAATAACCCAGAAAAACTCGCCATCCCCCTGCTCTGCCGCGAAGCCTGCAACCACTTCGTCGCTGAATGCCGCAAAGCCGCCAAAAATGAGTTCGATTCCGCACAAAAAAAAGAAACGGTATAATTTTTCTGGAGTCTCCATGACACTTGATTGAGCATAGCCCAAGTAATGGACCGCATTGATAAACTCATAGCAAACAACGCCATCTGGGCCGAAAAAATGCGCGAGAGCGATCCTGATTTCTTTTCCCGCTTAGCGAATCAGCAAAAACCCCGTTATCTCTGGATCGGCTGTTCTGATTCCCGCGTCCCCGCCAACCAAATCACCGGCCTTCCACCCGGAGAAGTATTCGTCCACCGCAATGTCGGCAACGTCGTCCAAGAAACCGATTTCAACGTCCTTGCCGTAATTCAATATGCGGTCGACGTCTTGGATGTCACCGACATCATCGTCTGCGGCCACTACGGCTGCGGCGGAGTCCAATCAGCGCTCGAAAATATCCGCCACGGCATCATCGACAACTGGCTCGCTCCCATCCGATCCCTGACCCGCGTTCATAAATCCGAACTGGACTCCCTCGAAGACAACCAACGCCTCGATCGTCTCTGCGAACTCAACGTCCTCTCCCAAGCCCGTCACGTCGCCCGCACCACCATCGTCGAAGACGCATGGGAACGTGGACAACCTCTCGCTATTCACTCATGGATTTACCGCCTCAATCAAGGCATCCTTAATCCCCTGCGCAAACCCATCGAGCAAGCCACTGATGTCGAATTAATCTAATTTTCACATCCCCATTCATCCTCTAACAAAATTCCACTGTGCCGAATCCAGATAATAAAAATGTCCGTATCGCCATCGACCTCGGAGCCAGCAGCGGCCGAGTCATCTCGAGCTACCTCGTCGATGGAAAAATTCAATTAAGCGAGATCCATCGCTTCGATAACCCAGCCATCGAAATTCCATCCGGGCTCTATTGGAACATCTTTGGCCTCTACCACGAAATTCTAACAGGCATTAAAAAGGCTGTAGATCAACACGGCGAAGAAATCAGCTCGATTGGTATCGATACCTGGGGCTGCGATTTCGGACTCTTCGACGGACAAGGTGAAATCATCGGGACACCTCACCAATACCGTGACCCACGGATCGATGGTGTTGAGGAAAAAATGCATGAACTTATGCCGGAAGAGGAAATTTTCAGCTTCACCGGCATCAAAACCAATTTCTACAACAGCGCGCTCCACCTCTTATCCCTGCGCTTAAAAAACAGCTCAGCGCTCTCCCAAGCCCGCAATATTCTTTTCATCCCAGACATCCTCGCTTACTGGCTTACCGGCGTGCAATGCGTCGAAAAAACCAACGCCTCCACCTCCCAACTCCTCAACGCGGAAACCGGCACATGGTCAGAAGAAGTCATCGAAGCACTCAATTTACCTCGCAAGATTTTTGGAAAAATCGTCCCTCCCGGCACGGTCATCGGCAACCTCCGCCCCGAACTCAAAGACACCCTCGGCCGCTGCGACATCCCCTTCGTCATCGCCCCCTGCCATGACACCGCCTCCGCCGTCGCAGGTATCCCACTCTCCGAGGCCGAGCCGCTCTGGCTCTCCTCCGGAACATGGTCCATCATGGGCGTTGAAAAAAAATCTCCCGTCCGCAGCGAAGAAGCTCTCTCCTACGGTTTCTGCAACGAACTCGGAATCGATAACACAGTGCGCTTCCTAAAAAACATCGGCGGACTTTGGATCATCCAAGAATGCAAACGCCATTGGGATCGCAAAGGCGAAGTTCACTCGTATGCCGAGCTCGCCAAACTCTCATCAGACGCACAACCCTTCTTCGCCTACATCGACCCCGATGATGCATCTTTCTCATCACCCGGCGATATGCCCGAGCGCATCCGCCAATATTGTGAAAAATCCGGGCAAGCCGTTCCTGAAACCATCGGCCAAATCCTTCGCGTTGCGACCGACTCCCTCGCCCTCAAATACCGCGTCGTCTACGAACGCATTATCAGACTCACAGGCAGAAACTACGCCCGCCTTAACGCCGGCGGCGGCGGCATCCAAAACGAAGCCCTCTGCCAAGCCACCGCAAACGCCCTCGGCATCGAGGTCCAAGCCGGTCCTATCGAAGCCACTTCCTGCGGTAACATCATCACCCAAATGCTCGCCACCGGAGAAATCAAATCTTTCAGTGAAGGTCGTGAACTCATCCGCCAATCGTTCGATTTTAAAATCTACACCCCGCAAGAAACCGATTCATGGAATGCTGCTTACGTGGATTTTTGTAAAATCATTAACTTATAATTTCGCCGGATTTTTCGCTAATGCCGTCTTCTAAAAGCGCCTCCATCAAAACCTCACGCAGTTCCATTGTGTTAGGTCACCTTGCTGCTTTTGCTATGAAACTCTGGAGCCTTACCCTCCGCTACAGCGTCAACGGTCACTCCGGCATCATCCAACCTGAGATCGATCCCAAACCCGTAATCTTCGCGCTCTGGCACAATCGCATCTTCACAATGCCTCCCATTTGGCGACTTACTGGCGGAAAAAACCGTTCCACGGTAGTCCTAACAAGCGCCAGCAGAGATGGCACCACTCTCTCCACAGCCATGGAAGTTTTCGGCATCGGCTCCATCCGCGGTTCATCATCTCGCCGCGCCGTCGCCGCATTGATTGGGATGAAAAAAGCCCTACAAGAGGGCAAAGATGTCTGCGTTACCCCAGACGGCCCCAAAGGCCCCCGTTACCAAATCCAGCCCGGCTTGCTTAAAATCGCTCAAACCACCGGCTCGGACATCATTCCCATCCACATCCAATACAGCTCTGCTTGGCGGCTCTCCTCATGGGACCGCTTCGTCCTCCCCAAACCTTTAAGCAAAGTCACCGTCACTTTCGATAAACCCATTTCCATTTCCAAAAATCTCACCGAAGCCGATTTCGAAACCGCCGTAGCAAACCTCGAAAAATGCCTCATCGCAGGCACAGACGACGCTTGAAATATAGTTAACTTTAGTTAAATTTTAATTGTCTTAAAGGATGAATCCTGCAAGATCCGGCCTTATGAAGATGAAATCACAATTTGCATCGTTCTTGGTCGTTCTCCTTGCCAGCGCGCCTCTTTTATCCGCAGGCGAAGTCGAGCGACTCCGCACCCTTGTCGCCGAACAAGAAATGCAAATTCAGCAACTAGAATTGAAGATATCCCAACTAACAAATTCACCTGCACCCTTACCTGTGGCAGTGCCCGTGCCTGAACCAATACTTAAATCTACACCCGCCTCAGCAAATGCACCCAATATCAAATCAGAGAATGGATTAGTCCCCACCGCGGAAACCTACCCAGAACCTGCAACTACTGAAAACCCTAAAACATACACCATCCAAGCTGGTGACAACATGGTTTCCATCGCTCGCAAACACGGAACAACATCTGCCATCCTGAACGAACTCAACGGTCTTAAAAAAGATGCCATCGTCCGCTCGGGTCAGAAATTAAAACTCCCTCAGTCTACAGCCATTGCCGCAACCCAAGCAGAACCAATTCCCACAACGGTCTCCGATCCAGAACCCGTCGCTTCAGAACCCATCTCTACCAGTGAATCTGTCGTATCCACTGAACCCGCATCCTCAGAACCCATTCTTACCCCAGATGCATCTTCTTCTAGCGCCGTCAAACACACCGTAGCTGATAAAGAAACCTTCTACAGCATCGCTAAAAAACACAACGTGACGATCAATGCGCTCATTAAAGAAAATCCAAGCGTCAATCCAAACACCATTCGCATCGGCCAGATCGTCCAGATTCCAGGGAAACCAAAAACGACCGATCTAACATCTACCTCCGCGCCCAAACCTGAGCAAAGTCTCAGCCCCTCCAACCAACGCAACATCCCCATTTCCAACCAAACTAACAGCACCGTCAACGAATCCCGCGCAGCCGATAAACCCATTAAAATCACCAAGGAAATCAGCTACATCGACTTCGCAAAAAAATACAACACCACCCCCGCCCGCCTCGATCAACTCAACGGCCTCCACCTCGATCCAACCACTATTTTAGCTAAAGGCTCAGAGCTCTACATTCCGGAGCAACCTTAAATATATATTCACAAAGCTAACCAATTTTAAATCCGTTAGAGATATTCCTCTGACGGATTTTTTTTGAACGAATTCAATGTCTAGGTCGGCAAAGCACAAAAGGAGAAATCACCAAGGCTTCAAACTCCATTCCACTGCTCTGCCACTGCTCCGCATGCAAATCACCAATCTTCACTAAATCCCCTGCTTTCAACCAACCCTTCACCTTGTCCGCTTCATTTTCCGAAAACGCCTGACCCACCTCAACAAGTGTCAGTTGAGAATCCACAAAAAAGAGCGATCCAGTTAAATAATGCGGAGCCAAATATTTCCAATCCACCGTTCCCGTATATTTCTCAAGCTTCTCTTCCGTGCTTGATCTATCCTCTCCTATCATCGCATACCGCAACGGCTCTTTCCTGTTCGATTCATCTGAAACCATACCCACGAAGTAATACTTCAAATCTTAAATTTCAAATCTCAAATTTTCACTCTTCCTAACTCACTCTTCACTATTTTCCATGCTCCCCGGCCAACGTTACATCTCCACCTCTGAACCCAACCTCGGCCTCGGCCATGTCCTCGCCGAAGAAAATGGTTTGATCGAAATCTGTTTTCCCACCGCCGAAGACACCCGCACCTATTCCATAGAAACCGCACCGCTCGTCCGGGTTCGCTTCGCCCCTGGCGATGAAATTTCCGATCATGAAAAAAGCCACCTGACCGTCGAATCCGTCACCGAAGATGAAGGACTTCTCACTTATCACGGTCAGGGAAAATCCATTCACGAATCCGACTTACTCGATTCCCTAACCTTCATCCGACCCGAAAAACGCCTGCTCGCCGGTCTCACCGATCATCCCAAAGATTTCGACCAACGCCTTGAAGCCCTGCGCTGGAATGCCGTCATCCGTCGCTCCGCCGCCCATGGTTACACCGGCGCACGCATCGATCTCATCCCTCACCAACTCTCCATCGTTGCAGAAGCCGCCAACCGCCTCTTCCCACGCGTCCTCCTCGCTGACGAAGTCGGCTTAGGAAAAACCATCGAAGCCTGCCTGATCCTGCATCGCCTCCACCTAACAGGTCGCGCCAACCGCATCTTGATTCTCGTTCCCGAACCTCTCGTCCATCAATGGTTCGTCGAACTCCTGCGTCGTTTCAACCTGCTCTTTGCCATCTTCGATGAAGAACGCTGCCAATCGATCTGCGCTCACGATGAAGCCGCAAACCCATTTTCCGACTCCCAACTCATTCTCTGCCCCACCGGATTTCTCTCAGAAAACCCAACTCGTGCTGAGCAAGCACGCGCTGCCGGATTTGATCTACTCATCGTCGATGAAGCCCATCACCTCGAATGGTCAGTTGAAGAAGCATCGCCCGCTTACCTCGCCATCGAAAGCCTCGCCAAAGAAATCCCCTCGCTATTACTTCTCACCGCAACGCCGCAACAACTCGGCGCCGAAGGTCATTTTGCACGACTCCGCTTACTAGATCCCGCTCGTTATTCCAATCTTGAAGCATTTCTCACCGAAACCGAATCCTACGCTCCACTGGCCACCACCGTCGAACAACTCAGCCAAGGAAGCATCCCTGCGAACATTTCTGATTTCACCCGCGGCTCAACAAGTGCAGAAAAATACCTTCTCGCTCTAAAACAAGGCGATGAAAGCGCACGCCAGTCACTCATCTCCGAACTCGTCGATTCCTTCGGCACCGGACGCGTCCTGTTCCGTAACACCCGCGAACGCCTCACCGGTTTCCCAAAACGCATTCCCCTATTGCATCCGTTAGAAAAAGGAACATCTCCTTACACCTGGCTCGCCAATCTTCTTCGAGAGCTTCCTGCGACCGAAAAAATCCTGCTCATCACCAACTCCCCAGAAGCGGCCATCACAGTTCAGGAAAAACTCCTCAAAGAAATCCATGTCGATACCGCACTCTTTCATGAAGACCTCTCCATGCTCCAGCGTGACCGAAACGCCGCATACTTCCAAGAAACTGAAGGCGCGCGCATCCTGATCTGTTCGGAAATCGGCTCAGAAGGTCGCAACTTTCAATTCGCACGACATCTCGTCCTCTTCGGACTTCCACGCGATCCTGAGGTTCTCGAACAACGCATCGGCCGACTCGATCGCATCGGCCAAACCGGTGACATCCACATCCACATTCCCTACGGAAAAGACAGCCGCTCCGAACTCCAGGCGAGATGGCTCCACGAAGCGCTCGATGTCTTTTCAGAACCACTCAAAGGCGCAACCACACTCGCCACCACTTTGTTGCCGGAACTCGATGCGCTCGCCGATGCCACCTACGCATCCAAGCCGTTCCAGAATTTCATGAAACGCTCCGCAAAATTCAAAGCGGAAGTCACCCATCAACTCAGCACCGGTCATGATCTTTTGTTAGAACTCGGAGCTCCACCCGCGTCACAATCCGCCGAACTCCTCGCAGCCATCGAAACCGCCGACGAAGACGCACGCTTCGAACGCTTCACCCTCCGGCTCTTCGATTTCCTCGGGCTCGATGTTTCCGATCTATCCGCACGCGCTTTCCTTTTCAAACACGGCCACCGCCATTCCGAAGCCTTTTCCGGTATCGGCGATGACGGGCTCTCCGTAACCTTCGATCGCACCACCGCCCTCTCCCGCGAAGACCTTTCTTTCCTCACCTTCGATCATCCTTTGTTCCGCGACGCGCTCAGCCAATTGCTGGATGGAAACTCCGGCAACGCCGCCTTTGCCAAACTCCCCAGCACCAAAGGAAAAAGTATTTTGTTAGAATGCGCCTTCGTCCTCGAAGTCATCGCCCCATCCCGCCTCCACCTCGATCGTTTCCTCCCTCCCACCCTCCTGCGCGTCATCGTAGATCATACTGGGAAAGCCCAAACCAAAGCTCCGCCTGCTCAACTCCTCCAACCCAGCGACCCACGCCGCATCGTCGCTCAGGAATCGTTTAAAACCCAACTCTTCCCCACAATGATGGAAGCCGCAAAAAACGTCGCCAACCGCGCAAGCAGCAAACCCATCGAGGCTGCCACCGAACTCGCCAAACAAACTTTGGAATCCCAAATCACGCGCCTGAAAAACCTTTCAGCCCGCAACCCAAACATCTCAAAAGCCGAAATCGCATCTCTCAAAGCCACCCTGAAAGAAACCACCGAGTCCCTCGCCCAAGCCCGCATCCGCCTCGATTCGCTCAGGCTGATTTATTGTGGGTAGATTTTGAACCCTTTAGGACTGGTATCTTCTCATCATTTTCTCAACAGCGCTCTTGCGAACTCAGCTCCGAAGCATAAGCCTAGCGTCAGTGAATGATTCTGAAATTCCCATTTCCCCGCCCCGCGCATGGGTTGAGATCCATACCCAAAACCTGCGACACAATCTGGAAGTCGCTCGTGAGATATCTGGCTGCGAACTCATGGCGGTCGTCAAAGCTGGCGCCTACGGCCACGGATTAGAAACCATCTCACGTGTCTTAGAATCTTGCGATGTCGCTTTTCTAGGAGTCGCAAACATCGGCGAAGCCCGCCGCATCCGCAACGCCGGCGTCCATACTCCCATTTACCTGCTAGGTGCCACATGGGAACAAGAACGCGAGGAAATCGTCGCACGCGACATCACTCCCTGCATCTCCACCCTTGCCGAGGCCAAATCCTTTCACGACATCGCCAAACGCCGTGGCGTTCGCCTCGTGGTGCATCTCGCGGTCGATACCGGAATGGGACGCGGTGGATTTCTCCCTCAAGACCTCGCCGCAAATCTCATCGAAATCCATAAGCTCGATGCACTAGAAATCGAAGGCATCGCCTCCCACCTTTCCTCATCCGATGAGGACGAAGCATTCACCCTAGAGCAGATCGCCAACTTCAATCGCATCGTCGAAGATCTGGGTGGTCCGGAGAAATTCAAATGGCGGCACCTTTCTAACAGCGGTGGGATTCTCGGCTATACAGATCATTGCTGCAACCTCGCCCGACCCGGGCTGATGATTTACGGCATCTCACCCATCGCTGGGTTTCAGGAAAAGCTGCGCACGGTCATGTCGCTAAAATCCCGCGTCACACTAGCCCGCACCGTCCCCGCCGGCCACAGCATTTCCTACGGACGCACTTACGTCACCACACAACCCACACGCATCGCCACCATCGGGATCGGATACGGCGATGGCTATCCGCGCCAAGTCTCTGGTAAGAATGCCGAAGTATGGATCCGCGGAAAGCGTCATCCCATCATCGGCCGCGTCACCATGGATCAAATCATCGTCCGCTTACCGGATGACTCCGAGGTCGAATGCGGCGATGAGGTCGAACTCTTCGGCGCGAACATTCCCGCAAACGAAGTCGCTATCCTTGCCGATACCATCGTGTGGGAATTGTTCACGGGGATCACGCCACGGGTTGAAAGACTTTATATCTAAAATCCGCAGTGAAACTGCGGATTTTAGGCAGTTATGGGTTATTAGTGATAAGGAAGAATGGATTCTTCAATGGCACCTTTTCCATCGGAGCATTTTCTCCTGAGACAGAAACTCCAACGACATCCAAATAGTATGCTAACTCAATTCATCGATATTTGCTCAACTAAACTCATCGATACTCGCCCCTTTGGGCAGGAACCTAAAGCAAGAAAAGGAAGACCAAAAAACTTCCAGCTTCTATCTGAACCACGCAACCAATTTAAAGAAATTACTCATCGTAGCCGTTATAAAAAGAATGCTTAATCACGTGCCATTCGGGTCTATTCCCTTGTAATTATGGCAACCCATATATGGCTATATTATTTTTTAAAATGCTCTAGTGAAATAGGACGTTACATGATTGGGACTGAAGAAGGAATTATCTTTCACAAAGCGGTTCGCCGCTTGCGCAGGAGTCTATACACGCCAAGCAGCACAAGGAGAATTGATCCACCGATGATCCATGGTTTTGTCAGGGAGAGGGGAAAAAATTCTTTATGTTGATCTTTGCGAACATGATTGTCGGTATTCGATGATGGAATCTCGCCCCGCTCGGGACTCGGTTTGTCTTTGAGACCCAGCCGAGCCCTCAGATCACTCAGTGCACTCGTGACGTCATGAGCCACATAGGGACGCTCTTTCAGCACCCATTCGAGTAGTGCCTCATCTTCTTTTGTGCCATGTCGCCCGAGTATGTACAACGCACCACTCGCCGCATAGTCTGTCATGGTTTGCGCTCGTTCGCGCAGCAACTTGCGTGCGTATTCCAGAAACGGTTCGATGCGGACCGTATCGAGATGCCCAATTCTGAGGAGAATGAAAAATTCAATGCTGTTATCGTAATTGTCAGCCATCAGTTTGAGTAGTACCGGTGAGACCTCCTCCCCGCGGCGGCGCATGTCTGCGAGCACGAGTTCCAAAAACGGATCTAACTGTTCAAACGCACCATAAGAGCGCATAAAAACGCTGACATAGGCGTATTTTAGCAAAGGATCTTCCAAAGACAACTTCGCCAAATCTTCGGCTCCCAAATTCTTGAGCATCCTTTCATCAACCGCTGCTAGCTCAGCGGACGCGGGGCGGGGAGGGCCGCCTCTGTTGTTCTTTTTATTGGGCTCGCGACGCTGTGCTGCGGTTTCGACGTTCGAACGCTCACTTAACGTGCGAGAGTCCGCCTGCGCTGAGGAGCACAAGATCATCGCACACCAAATGCCAAAGACTGCTTTTGAATTAATTGGGAACATAAAAATCTTTGCTTTTACTTATGATATCGAAGTCTCCCGACTGGAAACGTTTGGAATTTTCAACTGGTATACGATCATCCCAGATGATGGGGTAGGTTTCGTTGTCTCCTTCCTTACGCCCTCTCATCAGCCATCTCTGCCAATTGGTAGAAGCATGATCTAGCCCGAGCGTATGACCCACCTCATGGGCGGTGACTCCATAAATGTACCTTGCATCTACGTCCAACGAAACGATGATGCCATCGGTGTTTGTGAATGTGAAACCTCGTGCACCCACAGGATCCCCAAATATGGCGTCGGTATTCCGCATCAATTTGGCATCCACGAAGCCGATCCTGATTTGCTTTCCAGGAACTTCAAGGCTACTTACCACATTTCTGGCTAGGCTACTTTCCGCGTGCGTTAATAATTTCGCATCCTCTTTCGGAACCGCATCAGGCCGAGCATCGAACCACTCTTGGGGAACCGCATGGCCAACAATCTCGGAATAGTCTACTTGGATACCAATCTGGCGGTAAATCTCTTTCATGTTATTTAGGTGAGCTTTGATGAAACCCTCCATCTGCTCAGTCACGTCGCCAGCGGGCGAAAGATAGTATGGCTGTATTTGAAGTTTGCCGAGGGCCTTTTGGGCGCGAAACACTGCTTTGGTATTCGTATACTCGGGCAGGGTCACTTCGATTGGTGAATCGAAATCTGCTAACAGGGTTTGGTCGTTAGTTTTATCGTCTTTTCCTTTGCCATTGTAATTCACATCGTCTTGGTCATCTCCTACCAATAATATCCAAGTGCTTACCATGGCACCGTTTTCCGGCTTCATTTCGATCTCGTAGTCGCCATCAGTCGTCTTAGGGGCATCCTCACCGTTTATCGCAATATTGAGGCTCGTTGATTTGATTTTTATTTTTGTAAGATTTGGGATAATTACCGGAAATCTAATCCTGAAACGATCTCTATCTTTATCGGCACAATCTTGGTTAAAAGAGTCATCGGTAAAGGAGTCCAGCCACCGACAAAACTGGATTCCATTCTCCAACCTATCGTTTTGTTGTTCTACCTCCATCGGCAGGAGGCTCACATACACACTTACACCATCAATATCAACTTTACCGTCTGTATATTTAGCCGTAAGGTTTGCGGTGTTTTTATATACGAGGTCGAGTTTGTATTTGCGGCCCGGAGGTAGAGTGCGGCCCGGAGATAGAGGATTGGAGAATTCCTTGTAGGATTTCGGGTTCCATAGTGCGGTGCCTTCTACTTTGTAAGTATCGGTAAATGGGATATGCCCTGCCGGTTCGCTCCCAGTGGGTATTTCTTTGATGGTGAGTGTTGCGATATCATCTACCAGAATGGAAATTGTGGCAGGCAGAACCGCACTTGTCAGATCAAGTGTCCCTCCATACTCCTTGGTTTCGTCAGGAGTTTCTGAAGAATCACCTAATTTATCTCCAAGGGAATTGTTATCCTTGATCATGACCGAGCCTTCAATCGGGTTAACCGTATCATGTTTATCCTCTCGGATTTTAGAGATGGTCCAAACTTTAAGAGAGCCATCTTGTTTTTTCAAATCTGCCGCATAGGGAATATTACCCGTGACTGTCACTGCTTGGGCATGACTCATGGTCATGAGAGCAATATAGCCGATGAAACCTATGGCTAATTTTGAAAGCATGTGATTTAGATTCAAATCCGCCGTCGGTTTATTTTGTTGTGGTGATTGGTTTGAATGCATAGGGGAGCCAGTATTACTTGTTATTTTTTTTGGCGGGAGGTTTAGAGGGAGGTGGGTAAGCCGCGTCTAGGAGAGCCATGTATTTCATATGTTCCTTGGGACCTTCTACTTTGCCGTAAACCCGATTGAAGAGGTTCTTAACGGCAACGGCGGAAGAGCCTTCGATAGGCCTTACCTTCTCGTGCATGTGATACCAGTATATGATGTAGTGAAACATTTGGTTTTCCGCACAACGGTTGCCCACCATCACCCGATGAAAATTCATGTCGCTCTCCAACTTTTTGAGCGCTTCAACCCGCAGCGACCACTTGAGGCATTCGATGTACGAAGCTGTGTGCCCGGTGCTTGAGGTGACTCTTGCCAAGGCGTTGATCAGTATCTCCGGAACGTAGCCTCGCATGTTCTCTGGAAATTGATTGGCAATAGCGATACCGATATCAAATATCGCGGGAATTTCGAGTTCTTTGCCATGTTCCTTGCGTCCTGTTGCTTCGTCCCCTTTTGGTGCCAATGCAGTGAAAGTTTGAGTTAACAAATGGAATCCATCAATTCGATCCTGTTCGGAACCGCAGGCAAAGATGTAATCGACCACGAGAAGTGATTCCAACCAGCGCTTGGTGAATACCGAGCGGTTTCCTTTAGGCTGGAAATAATTCCCGTAAGATTCGTCCACCATTTGGTAATGTTTATCGGAGATTTCCTTGACCGTGCCCTGGTAGATGGATGCATCTACTTCCAGAGTAATTTGTTCCTTTTCCAGAAGGCGTTTCACCCATGGGTAACGCTGTGCGAATCGTTCACGATGAGCCTTCATCCCTTCAACATCGTTAAAGACTGATTTTGGCGAGATGGAAATGACCCTGAATTGCGGAGCTTCGCCACGTGTTGCAAAAATTTCCTTTTGAACTTCAGTTGGATTGTCCGGCAGGCGGTTGAAGGTTTCTATATAATCCCAAAAAGCTTGTTGCGCGGGAGTGATAACGTCTGTTTTAGGTCTAGCTGGGAGTTGAGGATTAATTCTGATGGGGTAGACTTTGGTCGCCGTGGATCCGCTGCTTTGATGTCCAGGAGAGGATTTTTGTTTGCAGCATGGCAGTGCCAGGAAGCCAAGAGTAATGGCTAAAGCATTAAGCCAATTTAAACTTAAGAATGAAACGCGCAGATGCGCGAAAAAAATTAAAGATGCGGAGGATGGAGAGTTAGATTTCACGAGGGGCTGCGAAATGCCTATGAATTGAAAATATGGGTGTCAATGGCTAACACCTAGAATCCAAAGTGAAACTGCGGATTCATAAGCATAAAAAAACGCCTACCTCCGCGAGGGAAGTAGACGTTGGAAACTTTCGGGGAATGAAAGATCAACCCCAGTCGTCATTGCCGCGACCGCCGCCGCCGCCGCCTTTGTAGCCACCGCCGCCGCCACCTTTGTAGCCGCCGCCACCGCCGCCACCGCGACGATCACCGCCGCCGCCGCCGCCACCTTTGTAGCCACCGCCGCCGCCGCCACCTTTGTAGCCACCGCCGCCACCGCCGCCGCCGCTGCCGCCGCTGCCGCCACGACGTTCACCGCCGTAACCACCACCGCCGCCGCCGCCGCCGGGACGAGCTTCTTTAGGCTCAGATGCGTTCACGCGAAGTGCGCGACCCTGATAGTCTTGCCCATCGAGCGCTTCGATCGAAGCATTCAATTGGCTTTGATCTCCGAGAGTGACAAAAGCAAACCCCTTAGAGCGGCCTGTTTCACGATCGGTGATGATTTTTACCCGTTCAACCGGGCCGTATGCGGCGAAGAGATCAGTTACGTCTTCTTCGGTAGCGGTGTAGGGCAAGTTGCCCACATAGATGTCCATTTTCTTATTCTTTAAGTCACGCCATTACAAACCATACTTCCTGAGACCATGGCGTTAAAGGACCAGACGAAGCGCGTCAAACAGCTAGAATGCAGGAATGACTCTCTTGGATTAATCAAAGAATCACGGTTTGGCAAGATTTCTTTACTCGTCATTTTCGCCGGGTAACCAAACAAAAAGGGCGAGAGTTACCTCCCGCCCTTTTAAGATATTTTGATGGTCGGATTACTCCGCAGGCAACTCAAGTGGAGGAGGCAATAAACCGCCGCCGTCAATTACGACAGGAGTTACAGGCTCTTCCTCTGGTGGAAGAGATGACTCCGTATCATTCACGCGTGTACCGGTCGGATCGATAATTTCAGCTGTCACGAAGATGATAAGATTACTCTTGATGCGGTTTTCTGCCTCACTTTGAAACAATCTACCTAAATATGGGATATCTCCAAGGATAGGAACTTTATCTTCCACAATTTGAACATCCTCACGCATCAAACCACCAACTGCCACTGTGTAGCCGTCATAAATGGTGAGTGAAGTATCCACACTGCGTTTCGAGAAAACGGGCATCTCAATACGGTTTTCCGTAACCACCAAAGTAATTGGGTTTCCATCAGCATCAATAGAAGGCGCGAGAATAGGGCTGCCGTAGTTAACGAAGCCTTCGAACTCAACGATCTGCGGTAGGAATCGGATATCAATCACGAAATCGTTTTCGCCAATGCTTGGCTCAATTTCCAGCGTGACACCTGTGTTACGGGTTTCCCATGCCACAGGTGAGGCGGGAGTAACAGGAATGTTCTGAGGTGCTTGTTGTATGCCACCACCATTGTTGTTGAAACCGCCGCCGCCACCGCCGATGGTCGCAGGTACTTGTGGGGGTTCGTATTCGATAGGGTAAATAAATTCACGGATGACTTCAATCGTCGCTTTCTGGCCTGAGCGAGCAGTCACCGAAGGTGCGGTCATGAGATCGCTGCCTTTTTTCTGCGCGAGACCACGCATGATCATCTGGATTTGACCATCGGAGAACAAGCCAGTGACACCCAAGATACCTGGCGCAACCGCTGGGTTTTGTAACGAGCGGTTGGGATTATTTAAAATCGCATCAATACTGTTTCGATTAACGGCGTAATCACCACTGCGCAGTCCTGCAGTAGGAGTGTTGCTAACCTTACCGCTTGCTGAGAGAGGAATGCCAGGAATAAGAGTTCCATCAACTGGGTTGACGAAGTCTGCTGCTGTGCGAGCAGCTCCGGCGCCTAATGTTCCTGCCGTGCCGAAGAGATTACCACCGGAATCACCGAAGGGACTAACGACCCAGTCAAATCCGAGCTCGTCGCTGTTTTCCTGAGTGATCTCCACAAACTTTGTGGTGATTTTCACCTGCTTAGGCTGTTGGCCCATATGAAGATCAACTAACTGCTCCACCTTATCTAATTCAGCTAGGGTGTTGGTAACCAATAAAGTTCCAGCTGAACCCAATGTAGCCGCACTACCATCAGGAAAAAGAATACCGTTATTCTTAAGGAGTTCGATAATAGGTGGCCGTGTTGAAAGACCTCCAGCAAGGCCACCGCCACCACCTGCTGCTGCAAATGGATCTTCGGCAGGTGCACCACCACCAGCACCACCTGCAGTCAGCAATAATGCGACGAAATCGGGTGGTACCCGGAATGTGCGTGTAAACACATCGTTTCCTTCTTCCGTCATTGGAACGAGTGTTACTGCAAAGTCATCCACTTTAAAACGCAACTTGGTTTTGTCGCAGATGTATTTTAGAGCTACACCCAAAGGAACGTTACGCAGGCGGAGTTCATCAATGCGCGCAGCACCTAAATCACCCGCACCTAGCAAATCTTCAGCGCCAGCTTCAGCCTCGGCAGCCACTCCACCTCCAAGGGCATTACCTTTCGGGCGGCGAATCACCAAGTTCACGCCTTTTTTTGCAGGATCGAGCTGAGTAACATCGAGTTCAGCGGCACGTAGACGAAGATAATCAATTGCTTCTTCAACCGTTCTATCTTCAAAGTCAATTTTAGGAATAATGATATTACGGAGCTTTGCATTAATAGTCGCGACACCATCCGATGCAATATTATTTGCGGTAGGTGCGGTATTAAAAGTTGGCACATCGGCAGGGACGGATAACTCCCATGCTTGATCGACTTGCATCAGCAACTCCGCACGTGTGTGGCCGTAGGCAGCGCGATAGTAATCGCTTTTTGTATCTGCAACTTTTTCCATTCCGCGGCGAGCTGCCTCGTTATATGGATCAATGCGTAAGATGTCTTCATACTCCTTTTTAGCCTGATCGTATTTCCCGAGATCGTAGTAACCTTGAGCCTTGTAAAGAGTGCGGCGAACTTGATCGACGTTTTTAACGTGATCATAAGTAAGAACAGGATTGGTGCGAATCGGATCGTCCAAATAGCCTAATTCGGTTTTAGCAATTGCGTTATCTGGATCCACATCCGCAGCGAGAACACCTTCGAGCAACAGGCGTGCTTCATCGTATTTACCAATTTTGCGATATGACTGAGCAAGTGCAACGCTGGCATCTGCAAGATGCTGAGTGTAACTTTCATGTCTGTCCACAAGCGCTGGAACATCTCTGACATTACCCAATGCCTGTTTGTATTTGTCCACAGCAACTTGGAATTCGGCTTTTGCGTAAGCTTCACGGCCTTCAGCGAAAAGGCGATCCGCCTCGGCGACGGCCTGAGTCCTGCGTATAATTTCACGCTGGGCAAGGCTGCTCTTGGTTGAATTACCTCCAGCCGATTGAGCTGAGGAAAGATTAAAGGGCATGGTCGCAGCTAGCAATATCAGAGATACGGCAGTTGGACTTGAGCTATACGTTGGCTTTTTTTGCATAGTGAACACGGAGTTTCTGGAGGGATTATGTCGATTTGAAAAGTGCAATTTTGAGAAATGTTGATATTTCAGGTTTGAGGCAGAAATAAATTAGGGGCGTTTGTTGATTTCATGGAGCTTAGTTGAGCCGTCCTTGAGGGTCTCCCGGACTACAATTCGAGTTGGGGTCACTTCCATCATGCGGAAGTTCTTCACCTCAGAATCCTTTGGTAAACCAAAGTCTGTGAGTTCCTCAACCTTGAATTCTTGGTCGCCAAGCCCGAGTGCCTCTAAGGATAATTTCGCCTTGCGATCGTATTTCGTGAATTCCCCAGCGTTGGCCACCCTAAAATTGGCAGGGATTTCATAAATCATGCCTTTTTTGTTCGGTTTCTGGTCCTCAACTCTAATGATTGTAATGTCTTCTTCCGCAGCGATCCGATCATTCATCACTCTTTTTACTTCAAATCCAAGATACTTGAATCGGTCTTTCGCATCTTTTGCTGGGTCACCTGCAAAGAATAAGCCGTTTATTTTGATCGGTTCTGCTGCGGGTGTCTTTAACTTTAAGCGATTGCTATCACTGTATTCAAAGTTAGCCTCGGGTTGTTGAGCATCGGGAAAACCACTGGGACGCAGTACCCATCTCACAGATTCATCGCCGAGATAGACAAGCTTTTGGATCAAGTTTGGATGAGAACGATTGTCGGTAGGATCTGTCTTCGCTGTAAACTCTTCTTCATTAGAGAAGCCATCTTTGTCTTCATCGCGCTGCGGTGAATCGCCGAATCCGGGATCGATCCGATTTTCTATCCACCATTGATTAGGAATGGGCGGATGGATATCTGGGCTTTTTGGTAAATCAACGGGTTTCTTGGGATTGGCTTTATCCACAAACAGCGGCACGCCGGTGAATAAATCCACAGGCCTGCCATCAGGCTCCGCTTTATTCCATTTCTGAACCATCTCATACGAAGACTTCGCGAGGGCGACTTTATCCCCGTCTTTGATCGAGGGATCATTGGAGCCTTCACCAGCTATACCACCATCGAAATCTTTCTCCACAGCGTTTTTGCTATTCAAACCTGTATAGCTTAAGGCTACAGCAGCCAGTAGCGTGCCAGCAAGAGCTGCTTTTTCGTAATGATCAGAAATCCAAGACATAATAAGAAAATTTGAGCTTAAGGTTTAGCAGGTGCTTCTTTGGACAAGAACAGCATGACATCGAATCTAATGAAAACCTCTAATTCTTCGTGTCCCAGAACCTGATAGAGTATCCTTGATGAATCCGCTGAACCAGTAGCTGGCGGAGCTGCTGGAGCGGGCGGTGCAGGTTCTACAGGAGCTGGGGGCGCTACTGCTTCTGGTGCACCTTCGGGTTGTGGGGCGACCACAGGCGCTGGGCCCGGAACGGAGCCCGGAGCGGGTGCTGTTGCTGTTGCTGGTGCTGGTGCTGGTGCTGGAGCATCTTGAAAGAAAGCTCCAAAAGGACTTGCAGCAGCAGCGGCATCTGGTGCCATTTCGAATTTCGCATCGGAAATTTTAGGGGGTGAGTCCCGCTCATTGTTGATCCGGATGGAGCGGATCACACAATAGTAAGATTTTTTCTCTCCTAGCTTATTGATGAAATCTCGCACCGATGCTTCGGAGCCTTTAAAAACGATTTCGTAACCAAAACTCCTAGCAATATCACCTTTCTCAGGAGTATACGTTACATCATTTTCCTCAGAAATTTTTTCACGATAGATGCGAATCAAACTAGAAGGGCGCGCCTCAGCCATTCCTAAAAGAACCTGCTTGATCGTATTGAGCTGATAATCCAGTAACGCGGTAGAATTTGTTTTTGCGAGATCTCCCTTATAGGCATAGCCTTCGAAACCCATGAAAAAATCTTCAGGTAATTTACTGTCTACTGCTGCAAATGCTTTTACTACTTCAGTATTCGCCTTTTTTACATTCGCAGTAAACTGCTGGGTCGTAATCGGTTTGGACTGATCAATTTGGTACTTAGCATACAACTCACTTAAATCGTCGATCGATTGATTATAATCATCCAAGGCTTTTTTCTTCGCTTGGCTGTTATCAGCCGTGGGATAGAGATCCAATTTTTCAGACTTAGTTACATCTGAAAACGCACTATCGAAATCATCTTTGGCTTGCTTGTATTTTGATCCACCTTTGATCGCGATAAACGACAGCAAACCGCATAGGACGAGCGTGCTACCGATTAGAGTCGAAAGGAATGGGTTTTGTTTAATCCAATTCATAGTGGCTAGGGGAAATTCTATAGTTGTGAGTTACTTGACGGCTACCGGTTTAGCGAGGGGCAGGATCAATTCAAAAGGGAAACCAAGATCGTCAGTTCCACCCACTGCCGACACCTTCAATAATTGCTCATCGCTCAGATAGATTTCTTTTGCTTTCGAGTTCTTAGCTTTTTTGCCAGGTTTAGCATTACCTTCTGTAATAGTGAATTTGAACACCGTGCTGTTCTCACGTAAGTTTTTCAAAAGTTCCGACACGACATTTTGACTGAGAGAATTTTCACGCCAATATCCTCGGATCATAATTGCGTTAGCTTCAAGTTTCGGCACTGATTTTTCTTTATTTTTTGATTTTCCTTTAGGCACTTCCTCCTCAACGACAGGCGGAATGGTAATCAGACTGGCAGCACCAGAAGCATTGTTGGCGAAACTTCGTGGAATCACCTGCTGCGGCGCTGTTACTGGTGCCGCAGCATCCTTAGGTGGAATTGGATTAAAGCCATAAATCGGAGAAAACTCGGTTAGCCAAACAGAATCGTTCGCAAAGGCCTCATTGACTTCACTTATAACATTGAACCAATAGGCATGATCTTCCTGAAGATTCGTGTATTTGGCAGCAACCTCATTCAATTTTTTTTCATTTTTAAACAGTGAATTAATTTTGGTGGCATGCGGGGAAAGATTATCCTTCACCTCAGACATGGTGCGCGCCTTGTCCGCCGCGCCAGCTGCTCCAAGTTGCGATAACAAGGCCCAAGCACCAAAACCTACAACCAAGACTGCAGCCGCTGCAATCAAGAATGGTTTGCGCCGATCCGCATCACGTATCTGTTCAACCGCAGCGGGAACAAGATCGATATTGATAGCCGATTTACCGATTCCTCTCAATCCCAATCCGACCAACTCACCCATCATGTGAGCTTCTTTTTGGAGGATATCAAGGTCCACATCTTTAGTGATCGCAATGTTCGTGAGAGGATTAAAAAACTCTACTGGCAGACCGAGTTTTTCCTCAAGAAACTCCAAGGTATAGGGTAGATTTGCACCACCACCCGCGAGTAAAACTTTCTTCGGCGCACTTCCATTGTGCTGACTGCGATAGTAATTTGTAGTGCGTGTGATATCAGATGTTAGCCGGGTAAGGGCGTTACGAATGACCATCGCTAATGCCGCCACCGATTCATCTAAACTGTCGGTGTGTCCACCTCCTAATACTACCAATCCATTGTGGATTTTTTGGTGCTCAGCCTCGCCGAATGTAACTCTGTATTCTTTGGCAATCGCTGTGCTAACGGACGCGCCGCCGATTTGCACGCTACGGGTGAAAAATCGTTTTCCCTCAACATAAAGCAAACTACTGGACTTTGCTCCAATATCCACAATCAAAATCGGCTCATCTGATACTCCGTAAGCAGAACGGTAGGCATTATAGAGAGCCATCGGAGCTACATCGACCTCCGCTGTGGTCAAGCCCGATGAGTTGACGGTGTCGTTGATTTTTTCGAGTTCATCGCTCTTGATCGCAACAATTACCGCTTCTTTCTCTTTACTGCCTTCGATCAATTCATAATCCCAAACCACCTCACTGAGTGGGAATGGCACGTGTTGCCGTGCCTCAAAAGTCACCAGTTGCTCGATGTTATCATCCTGAATAGGTGGCAACTTCACAAACCTCATGAACACGGCTTGCGCGGAAAGGGCGTAGCGAACCTTCAATTTCGCTATATTCAATTTCTCAACGATTTCTTTCAGCGCAACTTGGATCTGAACTTCACGCGAGGCTTCAAACGCTGGATCTGCAACGATGGTCTCCGATGCATAACCCTTGAGAACCAAATCGCCCAATTTGGAAGTTTCAAATACAGCCACACTGATGCGCTGAGAGCCAATATTTAGAGCTACTGTGGTCGGGGAGTCAGACATGAAGGGAAAAGAGCAGTGAAATTTAAAAAATGATCAATGGATTTGAATATAACGAAAAACTAACGCTTTTCGATGAGAATCTCAGCGTAACGATCCCACCACATACTAGCAAATGGGGTCTCACTCTTATTTAAAAGAGGTACTGAATCGCTGCGAGAAATCTTGTCGGAGGTTGTATTCCACCAGCCCACTTTGCTGTCACTGGTTTCCTGCGCAACTTTTTCTCCATTGATCAATATTTCGTAGCCAACCAAATTCACTACGCCTTTGCCTGCGCGATCACGTCCCGTCAATCGCTTGATCGAGGCTGGCGAGAGGTAAACCGAAGAGAAAATCTCCTCACCCAATGGCACGTTCACATGAGTGATGTCTTTCGTAAGTAATAAGTAAGCACCTTTTTTATCCGGATGCTCCACTGCAATATACCACTTCACCGTCACTCGCTCCGCGGTCTTCGATGGTGGTTCAGGTGACATCTGAACTTTAAATGACGCTTCGATTTCCAACCAATCCTTTGGTTTGAAAGTTTTCTTACTTGTACCAAATTCTGGTGATGGAAGATCATCAAATTTCGGCTTTTCTGGTTCCACTTTATAAGCCTGTGCATTGGCCGTGGATTGTAAAGAGACACAGAGAGTTGCCACGCTGACAACCGATAGTAAAGAAAGACGTAAATTACGCATAATGTTTGGATTTATAAAAAACTAAGGAATTCTTAGTCGGGTTGACCAGATAAAAGATGAATCAAAATGAAATTCTTTGATAGAAAATTAAAAATAGAGACGGTCAGCCTTACAAGCGATTGACGAAAGCGTCTCGCTTGCACATCACTTAACCCATGAGCGAGCCGTCATTCTCTTTTCCAAATTCTAACCCCTCTGTGGTCGGAAGCTTTGGAGATATCGATTCACTCCGCTCCGCAACAACCGAATCACTCGCCTTGGAATGTGATATCGCTGAGATCCGGCTCGATCTTTTTCACCAAGAATTCTCCCAGCAAGGCCCCGAACTCTGGGCGCATTTACGGGGCTTTCCCCTACTCTTCACTGCCCGCTGCCATTCCGAGGGTGCGCCATTCAATCTAAGCACCGAGACCCGGAAAAACCTTCTATTATTAGCCTTACCCGCTGCTACCCTGATCGATATCGAGGTCGCAAGCATCCAAGAAATGGCGGAGTTGATCGCTGAAATCAACGCCAAGCGCATCCCATGGATCGCCTCTTTCCACAACTTCGAACGCCTACCCACCCTTGAGGAACTCACTTCTCGTGCCGCCCTCGCCAAACAAGCCGGTGCCTCTGGCTTCAAATTCGCTGCGCGACTTCATCACGTCGAAGAACTCGTCATCCTCGCAAAACTCCAAACCCATGACTTCGGCCTCCCCACTGCCAGCATGGGAATGGGCAGCTTAGCCCCCGATTCCCGTCTACTCTGCGCCCAAAACGGCAGTATTTTGAACTACGGCTTTATTGGAACCACCGAAACCGCACCCGGCCAATGGCCAGCAAAACGCCTCCGAGACGGCATCCGCTCCTTACGCTCACTCTAAAAAGACCCTAATATGAAACCGGTCTACACCCTTTCCGATCTCAACGAAGCCGCCGCAGAACCCAAACCCGCGCGCCTCGCGGTGCTGGGTCATCCCGTCGCGCATTCCGCTTCCCCGCGCCTCCATCAACCCGCTCTCGACGCGTTTTCCATTCATGCCTCATACGTCCGACTCGAAGTCGCTCCCGGTGAAATTGCCCATGCATTCCAGTTGATGCGTAAACTCGGCTTCTTCGGCTGCAATGTCACCGTGCCGCACAAGTTTGAGGCGATGGCGTGTTGCACCAATGTATCGCCTCAAGCTCAACTATTAGGTGCCGTGAACACCGTGGTTTTTTCCGAAACCGGCACATTCGGCTACAACACCGATGGACCAGGCTTCATCGCTGCCATCGAAGAAGCGTTCGCCATCAAAGCCAGCCAAGTCCACACCCTCATCCTCGGCGCAGGCGGCGGCGCCGGACAAGCCATAGCCACTCAGTGCTGCCTCGAAAAACCAGCGAAGCTCACTCTAGTCAATCGCAGCCTCGATAAAATCGATGCGCTCGCCGCACGCCTCGGGAAACTTTCTCCCGGCACTGAGATCCGAACCCTAACTCTAACTGATCCTGCCTTGAAACATTTCTGCCACCAAGCTGATCTTCTCGTTCAAACCAGTTCACTTGGCCTCAAAACCGATGACCCGGAAGTCATCCCAGACGATTATTTCCTCCCGCATCACTGCGCCTACGATACGATTTATAAACCCGCAGAAACTCGTTTCCTCGCCAGTGCCCGCAAGGCCGGATGCAAAACCGACAACGGACTCAGTCTCCTCATCCACCAAGGCGCACTAGCCTTTCAACATTGGTTTCCTGAAAGTGACGCTCTCCCATTTATGCGAGAGGCGATGAAAAACTGTTAGAGTCTTTCGAGAATTGCGTCACCCATACCTGCAGTGCCGACTTTTTTCTCTCCTGCTTTTCCAGTCGCGATATCGCCCGTCCGGAAACCGTCTGCGATTGCTTTACCAACCGCCGCTTCGATCGCATCAGCTGCTTCAATTTTCCCAAGTGAGAAACGCAACAACATCGCCAAGGAAAGCACCTGTGCAATTGGGTTTGCAATCCCCTGCCCCGCGATATCCGGAGCAGATCCGCCCGATGGCTCATACAAACCGAAATACAATCCGTCTGGTTTTTGCTGACCCAACGAAGCCGATGGCAACATCCCCAGCGAACCAGAAATCATCGCCATCTCATCGGAAAGAATATCACCGAAAAGATTTTCCGTAACCAACACATCGAACGAACCCGGACGCTTGATCAACTGCATCGCCGCATTGTCCACATACATGTGCGACAACTGGACTTCAGGAAATTCTTTAGCGATCTCGTTCACGGTTTCACGCCACAATACGGATGAAGCTAACACGTTGGCTTTATCCACAGATAACAATTGCTTCTTACGACCCATCGCCGCGGTGAAAGCAATACGCGCAATCCTTACGATCTCACTTTTCTTATAAATCATCGTATCCAACGCAACCGGTTCGCCATTTTCTTCATGACGTCCTTTAGGCGATCCGAAATACACGCCGCCTGTTAGCTCGCGAACACACAGCACATCGAAACCATCTGCGATAAGTTCCTGTTTCACCGGTGAAGCATCGGTCAGCGCCGGCAAGCAAACTCCAGGACGCAAATTTGCAAACAAACCGAAATGTTTCCGCAACGGTAGCAACGCCCCGCGCTCGGGTTGAATTTCTGGAGGTAAACTTTCCCACTTCGGTCCACCAACGGAACCAAACAAGATCGCGTCCGCAGCCTCACTCGCAGCCACCGTTTCCGTTGGCAACGGATGCCCACCATGATCAATCGCCGCACCTCCCACAAGATGCTCAGAGCGCTCGACCTTGAAACCAAATTTTCCCTCAACGGCATCCAGCACGCGCAGCGCCTGAACCATCACTTCCGGGCCGATACCGTCACCCGATAAAATCGTAATCTTCGACATATAACTAAAAATTTATTCTCACTCCTCCTCAAACTTGCGCTCGATCAAATCACCGATCGCCTCCAACGCCGCATCCTCATCTTCACCCTCCGCGCTCACCAAGATCACCGATCCATGGCCAGCCGCCAACATCATCAATCCCATGATACTTTTACCATCCACCTCTTCACCATCCTTCTCGACCATGATGTCGCATTTGAATCGGTTCGCCATCTTCACAAACTGCGCAGCAGGGCGCGCATGAATTCCGAGTTTGTTTAGAATCGTAAAATCTTTTTTAGCCATAGGGTTCGCGTTCGGTGCGCGCAGACTAGAAAGGCAAACCCCCAATCTCCAAGGTAAATTTTCAACCATTTCTAAGAAGGAGGGCTATACTGTCCCTCATTCACCTCAAAACCCCAAAAAATCTCTATTATTAACCAAGGCTTTGCGCCCCTCTGAGACCTTCCCGCCCTTCTTAGCTTTAGCGAAGTAGGGTGTGTTGAAACTCTTATTAATTTCAAAATCCCGCAAACCCCCGCCCCTGCGCCTCATCCGGCACCACCTCCAACAACACCGCCCGCTCTCCATTTCCCGCGCCATCAAAATCATCCGTCCGCGTCACCCGCATGTAATCCATTCCAAAGCCATTGGCCAACGCCTCAAAATCCACAGGACTCTCCGCACACATCCACGCCTTCGCCTCCTCACTCATCCCTTGCAAACGCGGAACTTTGTCAAAAATTTTTCCACCACCGTTGTTAATCACCACCAGCACCCTACCTCTCACCTCCAATTGCCCTAACATTTTCAATCCCGCCAAATCGTAGAGAACGGTTAGATCTCCGAAAATCCCCCACGCATCTGCCTCACCCGCACTCGCTCCCAACCACGTGCTGATCTGTCCGTCTATCCCGTTCGCCCCGCGATTCACCCGCACATTGCGCACCGGACGCTCCCATTGCGCATAAGCGTTCCATTCACGGATCGGTAAACTGTTTCCCAAATAAACGCTGCTACCCATCGCCGCATAAACCGAAAGCATCCGCATCCACCCAGCTTCACTATCAGGAAATGCCTCAAGTGCCTCCTCAATCCGTTGCCCCCGACCCTCAACCCCTTCCAACCACTCCCCCAAATCGCCCATCTCCTCGGGCTCGCCCAAGGCTGGTAAAACTCTCTGCAAGGTTCCCTGTAAAACTCCGGCATCCCTGCCCAATCCACGCAACCCATTCCGACAAACCGACCACACACTCACTTTCGGTAAATCCTCCAAATCCCTCCAAATCCGCCCGCTCGGCACCCCTCCCAATCGCAGCACTTTAGCTGGCGGATTCTCTTTCAGCACCCGATCCGCATCCACCACAACGAGATGCTGCAACGCCTCCCGCAATCCACTGCTCGCTTCCACCACCAAAGGCGCACCCAAGCTTTCACAAAAATGAAATACCTCTTCCTGCTCATCCAACTCCAAATCCCCTACCATCACGACAAAGCCCCGCAACGTCGGTTCCCGCAGCCACCGCGCCAACTCAGCCACTTGGGGCCTCCCGAAATCCACAGCGAATTCACCCAACGTGAAATCCCCGAAATTTTCATCCCCCACAACAAACTCCTCCTCCAACTCCAAGTTCACATGCAGCGGACTTTTGCCATCCCAGTTTCCTAAATCATTTCCCGCATACCCCGCGAAAATCCCCACCTGTTCAATCGCCTGCGGCGCACCACTCCCCCGAAAATGCTCCGGCCTGTCCGCCGTCAACAACACCAACGGCCGCGCTTGGTAATAAGCCTCAACCACCGCCGGCAACAATTCCGCAACCGCCGTCCCACTCGTGACCACCACCCCACAAGGCTTCCCCGTCACCATCGCTCGGCCCAACGCAAAAAATCCTGCCGATCTCTCCTCGAAATGACTCCAGACCTTAACCTTCCCCGCAGCCTCAAGTTTCGCTAGCACTTCTAACAGAACCGCATTCCGCGCACCTCCGCACACCACAAACTCACCCACCCCGGCACGCACCAATTCACGCAACCCATCAACCGCTTTTTGCCAACTGCTCACAACACAGATCTATCCTTCCCGCTCCGCTTTGCAACTCGCTTCCTCATGCTTCAGCTTCCGCTCCAAATAAAACGGCGCAAACGGTAACAGCGAACACACAAATGCAACCACCGCTTTCTTGAACGGCCACGCCCTATCAATCCAAACATGCAGCAGCAGAAAACAGAAAATCACAAACAACACCCCATGAATCATCCCCGGCACCGCAATCGCATCCTTATCCCCCAAGATCCGCTTCTGATAAATCGCCGCATACATCAAAACCAAAAACGAAATCCCCTCCGCCAAACTCACATAGCGTAACAACTTCAAAGATAAACCTTTCATCACCGCCACCCTAATTTCAAAATCCCAAACTTGTCCATCGTAGCCTTGGCGAAGTTGGATCTCAAATTCCAAATCTCAAATCTCAAATTGAGAGGCACCGCAGCCCGCCACTCTTCCGCCCTGAAAGGGCATCCCACGATAGCCTAGGGCAACGCCCTAGATCACAACAACCCATAAACTCTTCCCACTCCTCTCCGCTCTAAGCTCTCCGCTCTTAGAAAGGAATATCATCCTCTTCCTGGTAATCCTCCATTGGGCCGGCAGAACCGCCTTGGCGGCCGCCGTCTGGAGTTCCAGTGTAACCCCCGTCGTTTGGTGGGCGGGAACCACCTTTACCATCAGGCAAGAACTGGAGGTTATCGGCGACGACTTTGAGTTTGCTACGTTTTTGGCCAGTGGCCTTGTCATCCCAGACATCCATTTGGAGGCGACCTTCAATAAAAACGCCGCGTCCTTTGGTAAGATATTTTTGCGCGTTCTCCGCACTCGCTCCCCAAACCGTGACATCGACAAAAGTCGTTTCATCTTTCCAACCTCCGTTGCCATCCTGGACCTTACGGTTCACAGCGATACCCAGATCAGCCACGGCCGATCCTTTGGGAGTATGCCGCAATTCAGGATCACGGGTGAGGTTACCGAGTAACATGACTTTGTTCAAATTGGCCATAGGAGTAGATAAGTGTAAAAAGTTAAATGAATGCGACCTGTGGGGGGAGTTATGTTAGAAATCTGAAAATTAAGCAACGCGGTTGAATTGATTCAGGTAAACTGCATCGTTAAGCGCGAGTTTCTCTTGAATCTTCGTGATGCAATCTGGGCTGCCAGAAATCGTGTAGGTCACGTAATGCGCGCCGTTGATTTTGCGTGGGGTGTAGGCGAAATCTTTGCGGCCCATGTTGTTGATTTTTTCAACCTTGGCGCCAGCGGACTCGATATCTTTCGAAATCGCGTTCACGAGTTCGTCCATGCTGCCTTCTTGGTTCTTTGTCGTCAGGGCGATCAGGCCTTCGTATTTACGGCTCATCTTGTGTGTGTTCGGTGGTTTGATTTTGTGGTGGTTTGACCCGTGGAGTATTAAAACGGTTCGAGGCCAAGGCTATGCCTTGGGAGCGCGAAAACTGCACGGCTTCGCGCGCTGTGGCAAGCATGTTTTCAAGGTCTTCTCGTTCTTCTGGTGCGAATTTTCCTAAAACATGCCCCGTCATCCCGCCCGGACGGGATGCGCCGATTCCAAGTTTCAGCCGCGGAAACCCATCTCCGCCCACATGCTCAATGATGGATTTGATCCCGTTATGCCCTCCTGCCGAGCCTTTTTCCCTGAATCTCAGATGTCCCAATGGCAACGCCACATCGTCATAAACCACCAAAATACGATCCATTTCCCATTTATAAAACGCCATCAACTGCCGCACCGAGCGACCGCTTAGATTCATAAATGTCTGAGGTTTCATCAATATCGTCCCATCCCCCAGCTTGGCGATGTGCGACTGAAATTTTGGCTCCGATTTAAAAACCACCCCCTCAGCCAACGCGATCTGGTCCAACAACATGAACCCGACGTTGTGCCGAGTTTCCTCATATTGCCTGCCCGGATTGCCCAATCCGATGATCAACGAAATTCCCATACCACAAAACACCTTATCGGGGAACTCCCCGCAAACCTATTTGATAACAAAAAAAGCGCCCGAAGAAACCTTCGAGCGCTTTAGAGAGTTATTGATACTTACTTCGCTGCTGGTTTTGCGGCTGCTGCTTTCGCTGCAGGTGCTGGTGCTACTGCAGCCTCTTCAGCCACCAAAGCGGCTGGCTTGCCAATGTGCGCAACCACAACTTCAGCTGCGTGAGTCGCTTTGACACCAGCTGGAAGTTTCAGTTCACCAATGTGAAGGGACTCACCCAAATCAAGTGCGGTGACATCCACTTCAATCGTGTCAGGCAACGCGCCTGGCAAACAGATGATCTCAAGGGTGTGTAAGTATTGCTCAATAACACCGCCACCTTTGACACCCTTGGCTTCGCCGTTAAGGTGCACCGGAATGTTCGCAGTGATCTCGGTTTTGTCATCCACAGCGAGGAAATCCACGTGAAGCGCGCGACCGGTCAAAGGATCGTGCTGGATGGTTTTGAGGAAAACGGAACGAGTGCCGACACCCTCCACATCAAGGTTGATGAGAATGCTGTCCGACAAACTGTGAGCCAGAAGCTCAGCGAAAGTCTTTGCGTCCACTTTCAAGTTGGAGTTCTCCACACCACGTCCGTAAACCACGGATGGAAGCCAGCCTTCACGGCGCATTTGATTGAGTTTTCCTGAACCGCTGCGGAGGCGCGGGGCTGCTTTGAGTGTTGTCGTCGTGGCCATAACTGAAATGAGATTGAAGTGAAACGTGAATGAGCGCGGGGCGATTTTCCACCGCGCGGGGCGGGTTCTTTAAACATCAAATCGCCACTTGTCAAAAATTTGTTCAATGCTTCGCAAGAAAAACACGTGATTTCTCGACCAATCACCACTTTCCAGCAAGAAATCCCTCATGCGCATCCTGATCGCCCCCGATAAATTCAAAGGTTCCCTCACCGCTAAACAAGCGGCCGAAGCCATCGAACGCGGCGTTTTGCAGGTTTTTCCCTCAGCCACCTGCACCCTCCTCCCTCTCGCTGACGGCGGAGAGGGCTTGCTCGAAGCTTTTCAGGAAACTGGAAATTTCACCCTCCATGAATCCACGGTGCAAAATGCGCGCGGTCGCGATGTCACCGCCTCATGGCTTTTCGAACCCAGCGAATCCATCGCCATCATCGAATCCTCCCAAGCCAACGGCCTCTGGCGCATCAGCGAAACCGACCGCAACCCCGCCCGCTCATCCACCTACGGAGTCGGCCAACTCATCCGCGCCGCCATTTCCGCAGGAGCGACCGAAATCCTCATCGGCATCGGCGGCAGCGCCACCAACGACGCCGGGTTCGGCCTCGCCGCCGCACTCGGTTGCCGTTTCCTCGATGATTCCGGAAACCCGCTCGAACCCATTCCGGAAAATTTCCTAAAAATCGCCAGCATCGATACCACCCAAATCCCCGCACTCCCAAAAATCCGTGTCGCCTGCGATGTGAAAAATCCCCTACTCGGCCAGCGCGGAGCAACCCGAGTTTACGGACCACAAAAAGGCATCACGCCTGAAAACCTCGATCTCGCCGAAGACGGCCTTCGTCATATATCAACCATCGCCGCCGCGCATTTCCAAAAAGATTTCTCAGAGCACCCCGGCTCCGGCGCAGCGGGCGGACTCGGTTACGGACTCATGACCTTCTGCCAAGCAACCCTCGAATCCGGTTTCGACTGCATCGCCAAAACCCTGGACGCAGAAACTCACATTGCCGCCGCCGACATCGTCATCACCGCAGAAGGATCACTCGATTCACAATCCCTCGAAGGCAAAACTCCCATCGGTGTCTCTCAACTCGCCCGCAAACACGGCATTCCCGTTTACGCCCTCGCCGGAAAAATCTCCGATACCGAACAACTACTCCATCACTTCGATGGCATCGATTCCATCCTCAACAGCGGAGTCACCCTCGAACACGCCATCGCAAACGCGGCAGAATTGTTAGAACAAGCCGCAACCCGCCTCGCAACCACCATTTCATAACTGGACCGCGCAAGTCCAGCTTGCCCCGATGGAGTCGGCGGTTGCGCTTCTTTCATTCCCCCACCCCCTGAAATTTTTCCATAGATTCCCATCCACATTTCATTACCTTAGAAGCCTTCTCCAAGAAAACCCCATGCAACGCATCACGACATCCATTCTCTTCGGACTCCTCATCTCAAACACAGCTTTCGCCCAACAGGGAAACCGCGCAGGTCATGATAAGATGGACGATGTCGTCCCTGCAGACCTCATCCCTCCCGCTCCCGTCTTATCCGTCGATGAAGCCCTCAAAACCTTCACCATTGAAAAAGGCTTCGTCATCGAACCAGTCGCAGCCGAACCCTTGATTGAAAAACCCGTTGCCCTCGCCTTTGATGCCAAAGGCCGCATGTGGGTCTGCGAATTACGCGGCTACATGTTAGACGCCGATGGCAAAGACGAAGACAAACCCATCGGCCGCATCGCCATTCTCGAAGACACCGATGGCAACGGCACCGCCGACAAACGCACCACTTTCCTCGAAAACATCCTTCTCCCCCGCGCCATCGCCATCGTCCCCGGCGGCATCCTCTACGGCGATCAGGAAAAACTCTATTTCGTAAAATCCAAAGATGACAAAGCCGACGGCACACCGGTCGTCATCGATGACAAATTCGCAGTCGGCGGAAACGTCGAACACAAAACCAACGGCCTCATGTTCGGAATCGATAACTGGATGTACAACACCAAATCCGAGATCCGTTACAAATACATCGATAACAAACTCACCCGCGAGCAAACCGAAAACCGCGGCCAATGGGGCATCACCCGCGACAACTTGGGTCGGATTTACCACAACAACAACAGCGTCCTCCTCGTCGGCGATCGTGTCCTGCCCAACCTTCTGCGCGGCAATGCAGACGTGAAAATGAAAACGTCGATCACTTCTAAAATCGGCGACAACAAAGTCTTTCCAGGTCGCGTCACCCCCGGCATCAACCGTGCCTACATGGCCAAGAAAAATGGCTATAAAGAGGAAACACTCGATCCGAAAACTTTCAAGATCACCGACGCCACCGGAGCCTGCGGCCCTGTCATCTATCGCGGAAATCAATTTCCCGAATCTTACCAAAACGCCGCCTTCATCTGCGAGTCCGCCGCCCAACTCGTCAAACTCGTCAACGTCACCGCCAAAGACGGAAAACTCTCGGGCTCCCACCCGTTGAAAGACAGGGATTTTCTAACATCCACCGACGAACGTTTCCGCCCAGTCAACCTCTACAACGCACCCGATGGTTCCATCTACCTGCTCGATATGTATCACGGCATCATTCAGCACAAAACCTACATGACCACCTACCTCCGCAACCAAACCCTGTCTCGAAAACTCGATGATCCCGGCGTTGGCCACGGCCGCATCTATCGCATCCGTGCGGAAAAAACTCCACTTACCAAAGTCGAAGACCTTTCCAAAAACTCCGTAGAAGATCTCGCCAAAAAACTCGGCAGCCCCAGCGGCGCGGTTCGCGATCTCGCACAAAAAGAACTCATCGACCGCAAAGCCGATCCCGCACCGCTCATCTCTGCACTCAAAACACCCGCCAACGAACTACACACCCTCCACCTCATCTGGACCCTCGAAGGTCTCGGCGCGCTCGAAGCCTCCCATTTGAAATCCGCACTCGCCTCCGGAAACGAAGACCTCGTAACCACCGCGCTCTACGCATCGCTTTCATTACCCGACTCACAACGCAAATTGTTAGTCGAAGCCATCACCAAAAGCACCGCGAATCCCGCCACCCTTCCCTATCAAGCAAAAGCTCTCGCTTCCATCGATAGCGATGAAGCCCAGGAAGCTTTGGTCAATCTTCTAACAAAAAATGGCAATGCCGAATTTGTTAAAGAAGCCGCCATCTCCGGCTTAGGAAAAAACGCCAAGCACTTCGAACAAGTGAACAAAGATCGATTCAAAGATAAAAGTTTCGATCAATGGCTGTCTGAAGCCAAGAAAGGCCCGCAAAAAGAAATCGATCCTTCCACCCTACTCAAAGGGGAACACCTCGCCTCCTTCAACCGCGGAAAAACCCTTTTCACCACCACCGCCGCCTGCATCGGTTGCCACGGTGCCGATGGTGCGGGACTCGAAAACCTTGGCCCTCAACTCGATCAATCCGATTGGGTAAACGGCGATCCAACACGCATCGTAAAAGTCCTCCTCCACGGCCTCAGCGGCCCCATCGAACTCAACGGCAAAACCTACATCCCTCTCGGCGTCATGCCCGGCCTCGGACAAAACCCCGCCATCAAGGACCAAGACATCGCCGACCTCGCCACCTACATCCGCGCCAACTGGAGCAACCGCTCCCCTCAAGTCGAAGAAAAAACCGTCAAAGAAATCCGCAACAACACCAAAGACCGCTCACCCGGACAGATGTACACCGCAGCAGATTTTAAAAAATAACTCCATGGACCGCGTGACTCCAGTCGCGCCCCATTTTAGCTCAGCCAGTTTGATTGACGATTGATGATTGTTGATTTTTGATTTCTGATTTAAATTTTCCACCCTTCACCTACCACTGCTCACTGCTCACTGCTCACTGCTCACTCGGCACTTACACACCCTTCCATGCCCATCGAACCCTACGAAAACTTCACACCCACCATCCACCCTTCCGCTTTCATCGCGGCAAGCGCGGATGTGATCGGTCGTGTCACGATTCACGAAGAAGCCAGCGTTTGGTACAACTCCACCCTGCGCGGCGACATCAACGAAATCGTCATCGGCGCCCAATCTAACATTCAAGACAACGTCGTCATCCATCTATCCGACGACTTCGGTTGCTACGTCGGCAAACTCGTCACCGTCGGCCACTCCGCCATCCTCCATGCCTGCGAAGTCAAAGACGAAGTATTGATCGGTATGGGTGCCATCATCCTCGACGGCGCCGTCATCGGCGAACGCTCCATCATCGGCGCCGGCGCCCTCGTCACCGGCGGCACCATCATCCCCCCAGGCTCCCTAGTCCTCGGCTCCCCCGCAAAAGTTGTTAGACAACTCTCCGAAGAAGAACAATCCAAAGTCAAAGACTGGGCATTAAAATACGTCAGACAATCGAGAAAATTCATCGCTCGATCGTAGCGGTAATCTTTCGCCTGCCCCGATGAGTCGGGGGTCGCCGTCTTCTCTCCAAGAACGGATCCGCGAATCGAGGCGCAGCGGAAATGTCCGACCACTTTTCCTCCAGCATGTGGGCAATTTCAATCGCGACTGCAACCGCAACATTGACGCATGATATATTTTTGACTCCATCAAAAATATTTTACAATTTCCTATTGACTAACAAAAAACTACCGTTAGAAATCTTCCGCGCATGAACCCCCCTTCATCTCCCCCCAACCGCAACAGTTCTCTGCCTAAATTCCATTTAGCTCGAATCGTTTGCATCGCCGTCTTATCTGCTTCCACTCTATTGAATGCAGGTCCACTGGATGATTATTTGACAAACCGTACAGTCATCAAAGACGCACCATGGGGTCATAATGATCCGCCATTTGTAACAATTCCCAAATATCTAAAGGAATTTTCCGAGGCTAAAACCGATGAGGATAAAGCTCACCAAGTTGGCAGATTGGTTTTCCTTGTACGACTCATGTCAGATGTGCCTGAACTACGACCCGCTGTAGCCGAAATGCTGGAAAAGCACATTATGCCGAATCTCGATTACACAAAGGTATATGACAAAACGAACACCTACGGCTGGCGCCTTTCTTTACTAAGCATTAAGCATACTTACCAAAAATTAGGCGATCATCAGGCAGTGCGCAAATGCCTCAATACACTCTATCTCGAGTCATCTCTACCAAACGACAAAGAAATGGCACTATACCTGCTAGCCTATCATGATGTTGGTCTAGGTAATTTTACCGAAGCCATTGATTTCATCAATCTTCTCCCTGCGAAAAGCAAATGGGCAAATGACCGCGCCATACTTATCAAAGAATGGACCAAAATGAAAATACAGGCTGAAAAAAAGGCCACGCAACCTGAACCGAAAGCCAAACAGCTTCCAAACTAGTAAATCTCCCCCCCACCCCCCCCGGGTTCCATCTCCCCCATCCACAATCCCCCCCAATAATCATGAAAATATACAATAGAATTATGCCATTTACTGGCGCCTTTCTTAAAAGCGGACTTCTAACTCTGTTATTAAATCTAACAACTACTCATTCTAAAGCTAACATAGAGACCATTATTCAATTAATCAATGAACCAGAAGCCAATAATCTCGAATCCGCACGTAAATTTGCTGCACAGCAAGCCGTAGGTAACGGAGATGAACTAGGCTACCACAGCACAGCCGACGAAGATTACCAAACCTTCAGTGGAACCTTCACTCCCCCCGAACTTCCCGAAAATTTAAAAGGACAATACATCTTCAAACTCGCCATCTTTTCGGATGACGGTTGTAATGTCACAGTCGATGATAAATTAGTGCATAAGCGCCACGGAAAAAGCCAAGCTTTACCAAATCTGTCAGCATCATTTTACCCCCTCGATGTCACTCTCACACCTGGAAAAAGCGTGAATTTGAAAGTCGACTATTCCAACGTGTACTACATACCTGCACCCAATGCCCCAGACATCGACGGATGCACGCTCTTCGTCTACCTTGAACGAGTCCCCCCTTTTCATATCGTCGAACTGGCACCGAGAGTAAAAGATGAGGCGGGTAATGACATCCCTGGGAGCGAAAAACCCAATATCGGCTTACCTCTAACACCTTTCGTCGAAGAAGATCCTCATACCAACCGCATCGCCCACCGCGAAATCAAACTGAAGTTCGACGATGCATACAGTGGTAAAAAAATCACTTGGAGTCTAACCGAACGACCCGATGCCGCACCAGCAGCCATTCGAGGTGAGTGGTCAGATAGCCAAACCCACGAAAACCGCTTTGAAAAATCCACCACATACGGCGAAAACGGTTTCAAAATTATATCACAAAAACAAGGTTCAACCCTAGTCGCCAAAGACGGACACACCGCCATCCGCATAAACATCCCCCCAATCGGCTTCAACCAAGCTAGAATCAAGATTCAGATAGAAGGTATTGATATACCTTTTGATCTCATCGATATGGAAGTTCCCGCAGTGGTGGTGATTGATCCGGGGCATGGGGGGAAAGTCGACTTAGACGGTTCCGATGCAAACCACGCAACTGGCAAACCAAGTGGGGTTGAAGAAAGAGAAATGACTCTCGATTATGGAATTGTTTTGTTTAACTCGCTTAAAAATACGCGTAATCATGAAAAACTAAATTTACGTTTATTTATGACAAGGGATAGCGATAAAAATTTATCTGGTAAAGATCGTGCTTTTAAAGCGCGCGATAATGGCGCAGATGTTTTTATTAGTATTCACTTTAACGCAACGAATGGAGTGGCTCGTGGAGTCGAAACTTGGATCCGGCGTCCATCAGATAACAATAACACTACTCAAGATCGTGCTCTAGCTAATCGAGTTGTGAATGGTATTTTTAAAGCTATTGAAAATATTGATAATAAGACAAAAAATCGTGGAGTAAAGCCAGGCCTTCCACCCTCCGTTGACGAGTTAAAAATTGCTCAACTCGCTGTCTTGAGCGACTCACATTATGGACAATTGAGTGGTGATTATCATCCGATCAGAGGGACGCTTGCAGAAATTGAGTTCATCGACGTTCCCGCTGTAGATATATTGCTAAATACAGAACCTACTGCCAGCCCTGTTAAAGCAGCTGTTACTAATTCGATGCGAGACAGCATTCTAGAAGACTTACGTATTCAACCATAATAATTCCCATGAAAAACAAACATATTACTACCCTAATCTTTACGTTGCTTTTGGCTGTTACCATATACATCATCCTACAAAATTTACCGAAACGCTCCATTGAAGACCAAAATACAACCGACCGACAGAATCTGATTTCACTTCCTACGGTGGAAATGAAAGAAGCAAAATATATACCCGATTATGTAACGCTAGCCCGCTCGCGTGAAAACCCTCCATTCGAGTTTAGGGGCCAAGGAACCAGCGGAAAGGTAGTTGATAGACAAGGCCAAGTATTAATGGAATCAGGAGAAGAGATCGGAATTTTTGCTGCAGAAGTTGGACCTGATAAGCAACTTGTACTAATTAAGGGCGGAGATTCTGTAAGCTTTATTTTACAACCCTCTACAAGCCTTAAGCTCCAGCTTCCCATCTATCCGCCGGGTAAAAACATGTTTGGCTTCAGTTGGCATTGGCTTGGTGAAACCAAGCTAATTGGCTTATCAGGCGTTCAATTGTTAAATACTAAGGGGAAGCCTGAAAACTCCTGTGGCGGTAACAACGTGGCGCAGACTAAGCTTTATGTTTACGATATCACAACCCAGAAACTCACTGAAGTAGGCATGCCGAGTAGCATCAAACATTCAGTCGTAAACGTTGTTGAAGTAATCAATGATGGCCATCTGCATCTTCTTTATGAAGATCCCCACGGCAAAGAGAGTAAAGACCTCGGATGGTTCAAAATTGAATAATAATCACAGATGACATCGTGGTGAATCTACAAGCATGAAATCATCCCTCATCTTCGTTCTCATTTCCCTGACAACCAACAGTCTCCTAGCGACGGATTCGTTATTTTCCTATTTCAATGAACGGCCTCTTGGAGCACAGTCAAGCGTTGAAGAAAACCGTTTTGGTTCAGCTGTTGAGGGTGCTCAAATCACTGTGTTTGACATCCCTCTCTCAACCTTTGAGGAGATTGACCAGACAGGAAAAAGACGCGGTTTAATATTATATGTCCGCAAGAAGCCGGGTGAGTTGGATGATTTATTTGTTAAATTCGACGATCTGCTGACTCGGCAATGTGGAGCTTCTAAAAAGTTTCTGGTTCCAAATTTCGAAGATGCGACCGAGAGAGAGACAACCATGCTCGTATGGAAGAACGACAAATTCATCCTACTGCTTGCGAAAATAAGCGACTCGAGTTCTCAATCGATCGACCTTCAATACTACGAAATAACATTCCACGAAGCCCAACTGGGAGCCGATTACAAACAGCACATGGATAAAGAACTTCCTAAAAAAGCAGGGATCCTACCATCTGTCCCTTTTCTCAAGGACATTTCTCATTCTAATTCTGAAGATCAATGTGAATCCAATCCAATCAATCACACCAAGGATCATCATTATTTCTACAACTGGAAAATCTCAATTGGTGCAGTAGTAATTTTTTTACTAGGAAGCATAATTTGGTATCGATTCACCAAGAAATAATTCACTCCTTATCTCCTCTCCCCAGTCCGCAAAAATCACTTAATTCAGCTCATATCACCCGAATCAGTCAGGTATCCTTGCAGGTTGGCATTACAACCGCTTAAATGTGATCAGTAATGAATACCGAAGGCACCTCCTACAAACCACTCCAAGAATGGGTCAATCAAATGGCCGCGCTCTGCACCCCCAAAGAAGTCATCTGGTGCGATGGCTCACAAGATGAATGGGATAGACTCACCCAGCAACTTTGCGATCAGGGAACTTTCACCCGCTTGAATCCCGAAAAACGCCCGAACTCTTTCCTCGCCCGCTCCGCTGTTTCCGATGTCGCCCGCGTTGAAGAGCGCACCTACATCTGCACCAAACGCCGCGACGAAGCCGGCCCGACCAATCAATGGGCGGATCCGTTAGAGATGCGGAAAATCCTCACGGATAAATTCACCGGCAGCATGGCGGGTCGCACGATGTATGTGATCCCGTTCTGCATGGGTCCGCTCGATTCACCTCTCGCAAAAATCGGCATCCAATGCACGGACAGCGCCTACGTCGTCGTCAACACCCGCATCATGGCGCACATGGGCACCCATGTTTTGAACCGACTCGAAGACGAAGTCTCCGGCAAAGCTCCGAAGCATCGCGATGGACACGGACAGTTTATTAAATGCCTACATTCGGTCGGCGCACCGCTCGCCGATGGTCAGGCCGATATTCCATGGCCTTGCAATGAGGACAAATATATCACCCATTTCGTCGATACCCGCGAGATCATGTCCTACGGCTCCGGCTACGGTGGCAACGCCTTGTTAGGAAAAAAATGCCTCGC